>CALUOB010000167.1 GCA_944322175.1 uncultured Coriobacteriaceae bacterium | reverse complement strand
TGCGAGCGTGTCTACGAAGAGCTCATCAACACGCTGGGCAACCTCACGCTCACGGCGTACAACTCTGAACTCTCCGACGCACCCTTCGCGGAGAAGAAGGTGCATCTCAAGGGTGGCTTTGATCAGGACTACCTGGTGATTTCCAAGGAGCTGCATGACCTGGACGTGTGGGATGAGGATGCTATCCGCGCCCGTGCCAAGCGGTTGGCGGAACGTGCTCTCGAGGTCTGGCCGTTCCCGGAGTTGAACGCTGAGGTTGCGGCGTCGTACAAGACGGTCAAGAAGGCCGCGCCCGCGATGAAGCCCATGACGTTCCGGGCGGTGTGCACCAGGGCGCAAATCGCACCAGGCACAGAGCTTTTTGCCAATGAAGGCGACCGCTCCGTTGTGGCTACGGTGACCGACGATTACGGCATTCGCCTCTCAAACGGGGAGGTTCTCAACAGCCCGTCGCGCGCGGCGGCGCGGGTGAAGGAGCTCGTGACAGGGAAGCGCGCCGGGGCTAAGGGGTGGAAGTACTGGCGCGTGGGGGAGAGCGGTCCGCTGCTCTACGACGTGCGGGCTAAGTGTCTGGCAGAAGTTGCGAACCCAGATCTGAAGGCGCTCTTTTGGGATGGTTTCTACGACTACTGTTCCGAGCGGCAGGACTTTGTAGCGGCGTATTCCGACCCGTCGGGAAGGCCCGAGAATAACGGCTGGTATGCGTCGTTTGGGCTGGGGATGCGCGGCGTTCATTCTGAAGCGTGCCTCGTGCAGCGCAGGGGGTGCGCCGGAGTGTATCTGTGGTTCACCGACGTGACGTTGTACGATGAGCTGCTCGCTCGGCGCGATGAGGTCGAGGCGATCCTCGGCAGTCTTGGTGGCACGATTCTCTGGCGCAAGCCCGGAAAGAACCGTGAGTTGCGAGTGCAACTTGATGCGGATTTAACTTCCGAACACTGGGACGAGCTTTATGCCTGGCTTGTGAACGGGCTGCTGCGGATGCGTGCGGTGGCCGGGCTGCTGAGATCCGAGAAAGACAACGTGGCAGACAGCAGCTATTCTGTCGGCGGTGATCTTCACGGGGACGATGGGGCGAGTCGTCGCAAGCTGGCGAATCAGCTTAGCGAGTCAGATTTTGATGCACCCGGCATTCTTATCAAGGTTTCCAACGTCAACCTTTCGGCAATGAGCGCTCAAGAATTGTATGACAGAGTGCGTGGCAATTGGCGGCTCAATCCGGTGAGGGCGGGTTACGCCGAGCATGCCTTCGCCGTTTTTGAAGGTCGCATCGTCGAGGTTTACCGCATTGAAGAGTGGTTCCCTGCGGAGCAGGGGGATGTTGAGGCCGGTCGTTACCGGTTTGCTGGACATCTTGCCAGCGATGATCTGCGTGAGCGCTACAAGGGAAAGCTCGTTACGGATTTGTTCCGCGGGCAGAATCCGATCAGATATGTTGGAGGGGCGTAAAGGGCTAGACGCCTTCGAACAGTTGGACAAGATCTTTGCTTACTTGCAAATTAGAGACAGTTTGTGAAGTCGTGCCACCAAGATAGTCTATGGCTTCTGAGATCCATCTGCTCTTATCCGAGCCATATGCCAAGTTGTTCTCTAGCACAGTTTCTAGTTCCCCCGTTGATAGGATGATGAGCCCCGCCGAACTGATTAGTTGATGTCGTATTTCGGCAAGCTTGTGGACCTCATCACGAAATCGTCGTGGGCACTCGTCGTAGCTGGGTAGGATGTTTTTATACAGTGCTTTGATCGCTCCTTTATCGCCACCTTCTGGATGCTGGTCCATTGCGCAATCACTTGCAACTGTCTGGATGCGGCGAATGATTGAGCTGAGTCTCTGAAAGCTAATGCTGCCAGAATTGCGTGTAGTTCCTTGTAGGCTCCTGATTAGCTTCTTTGTTTTGTTGTAATCATTAATGATGTCGAGGTCGACGATTGCCTTGCACGGAACTCCAAACTTCCGGTAAAACGTCGCCAATTCATGCATCAAATCTTTGCTATAGGTTGGAACGAACAGGGGGGATGCGGAGATATGTAACAGGTCTAGGAGTCTTTGGTAGACGATGCGATCAGCATCAGATTCGACTAGGACAACCATTTCTGAGAATAGGCCTTCGATGGCGCTCGAGTGAGACAGCTTCGGATTATGTGCATAAGAAAGAAGATCTGAACCCGAGAGTATATTGGCGGCCCTCCCATTTTGAGAGGCAGCTTTTCCATTTAGTTTTGCCAGTGTTACTTCGTCGCAATTGTTAAGCGTTAAGGTCTCGCAAATCCCCTGAATTAAGTTTGGACTATGGGTCGAAACGAAAATCTGGATTCCTTCGGCGAGGGACTCGCCAATGATCTTTCCGAGCTCGTATGCTTGATTTGGATGGAGAAATGCCTCTGGTTCATCAATGAGAACAATGGGTCGCTTTCCTCTTTTCAGAATGACATAAGTGGCAACGAAGCCTTTGATGCCGTCCCCTACATCTTTTAAATGAATTCCTCTTTCGAGTTGGGATAGGTAGCTCGAGTCGCGCTTTGCACTGTTTCTATACTCCTCAAAAGAATCTCCTACGATGAAATGAGCGATATTACTCGTCTCAGTATCCAAAAGGACATCAAGGCCAAAGAGCCTCTTTGCGGTGGTCGACAAGCCATCAAGTAAGTCGGTATCGTATTGGATGGTTGAAAGAAGATTCGTGTCGTTGTCTTTGGGACCGAACCTTCTTTGTCCGTATGCGAGCAGCGGTCGTTCGGATGTTCCGCAATAGTTGACGAGTGAAGAGCCAATGATGGGCAACAATTCTTGGAACGCTGAGAGTGCAGAATCATGAAACTCATTTTTGAATTGCCCAGCAGCATATGAATGCCAGCTGGTATCTGAGCTGATGGTATTTAAATTGCTGTTTAGCGAGACGTTTCCATCGTCATCGACAGATACTGTAACTAGACAATAGTCTGTGTTTCTGTAACCATATGGCGTACGAACCATCTTTTCATCAATTTCGTAAGCATCGTTTATCTCTTCATATGTGTTGGGAACTGAGTAGTCAATCGAGGACGAAATAACGGGAACTACTGCTAAGTTCGGGTCTGTCGAGGGAAAGATCGAGTCTCGAATTTCTCTTAAAAGGCAGCTTTTCCCCGAGTTATTTGGGCCGACAATTATATTCAAGCTGGTCGGGAGGAAAGGGATTGGGCTGGCACTCCCATTTGCAAGATCTATCTTCTTGATTTTGAATTGAAATCCCAATGCTCTATCCTTTGAACAGCAAATCGAAGCTACTTCATTGAACAGTATAGGTTCTGCGCAGGTTCTTTCTCCGGTGCCATGGTCCAAACGGCAATTATAGATGGCTTGTTTGCTCGGAGTGGGGCATTCTTTCGGACATCTTGCCTTCCGGAAGATCAATGTCCCACTCAAGGGTATTGCAGGGATGGCAAGGATCGGGTAAGGCTTTGGTAAGGGTGAGATTCTGAGACATTCGGGCGAGGGTGTGATGGGCGCGCAAATCAAAGCAATCGCCTGGTCAATAAGGTGGACGGCGACGTTGTACGCGTGGTGTCCCGTCGAGGGTATTACAGGGACAAGTAGGAACCGGTGTCCTTCTCGCTGACGCTTTGTAAGTATGATGAGATGAAGAAGGGAGCCCACCATGCCGACACTTCGTGATTGCGTCTACGGCCAGGCGGTGGCCGACGCGCTGGGCGTTCCGTACGAGTTTCGTCCGCGGGGCTCGTTCCGCTGCGCGGACATGGTCGGTTGTGGCAGCCACAACCAGCCGGCAGGTACGTGGAGCGACGACACGTCGATGGCGCTCGCAATCTGCGATAGCTACCGTGAGCTTGGACGCATTGACGTCGATGACATCCGCCAGCGCTTCGTGCGGTGGTACCGCGAGGGCGCCTACACCGTAGACGGGCTCTTCGACATCGGCAACGCTACGCGCGAGGCGCTCGAGCGCGGGCACGGCCTTGCGGGGGAGTGGGACAACGGCAACGGCTCGCTCATGCGCACGGTCCCGCTTGCGTTCACCGACGCTACTGACGACGAGGTGCGCGCCGTCTCTGCGATTACGCACGCACACCCGACCTCCACGGAGGCGTGCGTTGCCATGGTGCACGTCGCGCGGGACCTCATCGCCGGCGCGAGTCCGGTGGACGTGGCGGGCGACGTCGCCGCGCGCCCCGTGGACGAGATTCGCTCCGGCGGCTTCGTGCGTGACACCTTTGATGCCGCGCTTTGGTGTCTCGCCAACACGTCGAGCTACGCCGAGTGCGCGCTCGCCGCGGTGAACCTCGGGGACGACACGGACACTACGGCCGCCGTCGCTGGCGCGCTCGCCGGGATCGTCTACGGCATCGAGGGGATCCCGGCTGGGTGGCTCAACAAGCTGCGGGGCAAGGACGTCATCGAGAGCTGCCTGTTCTGAGAGCCGTGCCTGATTCAATTCTCGACATGTTCGAGCTTGCTCAGCTGCTTTGCTCAGAAAAGGTCATCGTATGTCAGGATATTCTTGCTATACTGCTATACAAAGGACGAGGTGATGGGTATGCCAGGAACAGCCGCAGCGTCGCAGACTCGGCAGACGCAGATGAACACGCGCATAGATATGACCCTCAAAGAAGCCGGGGACGCCGTGCTCGCGCGGCTGGGCTACTCGCCGTCAGCGGCGGTGCGCGGGTTCTGGCAGTTTATGGTGAACCATCAGGATGACGCGGCATCTGTGCGCAAGGTCATCGAGCCCGGCGCGGCGACTGCGCTCTCTGACGAGGTGGCACGAAAGACATCCGCGATCAACAGCCTGCGCTCCCTATATGCACAGACGGCCCAGGAGCTCGGCATCCCCGGAAACGGCGGCGTTGACCTTCCGTCCTGGGACGAACTCCGCGAGGACTGGTATGACGAGCGTCTAGAGAGGGAGGCATAGATGCCGCAGCCTTCGCGCGTTCTTCTCGATACCAACGTCTGGCTTGACGCGTTCGACGGGGCAAGACCGCGCTCTCGCGAGGCAAGCGAGCTCATCGACGTCTGCGCGCGAAGGGGAATCGACCTGCTCTACGCGGTGGGTACGGCGAAAGACGTGTACTACCTTGTGGGGGCCTCGCTCAAGCGTCAGGCTCGGGCGGCAGACGGGACGCTTACCGAAGAGCAGGCGCGCGCCATATCGATCTACGCCGCCGCCTGCGTCGCGAATATGGACGAGATTGCGACGGCGGTGGGTGCCGATTCATCGGACGTATGGCTTGCACGAAAGTATCAGCGCATCCACACGGACTTCGAGGATTGTATGGTTCTGGCGGTGGCTCAGCGCGCGAAGGCTGACTATCTCGTGACCAGCGACGAGGCCCTCCTGCGTCACGCCCCTGTGGCTGCGCTCTCGGTGGATGACTTTCTCGCGCTGGTGAGGGAGTAGGGGCGTTCGGAAAGGCGGTGGAGCATGGGTAAGGGACAAGAGCGGTTACGCCAGCACCCGGTGCAGATCATCGAGCCGACCGACGACGAGAAGGTTGCGGCAAAGGCTGCCCAGACGTTCGGACGCTCCTACGCGCATGACAGCACGGCGCTCGGGGTGGCAGCCTTCGCCGGGGTCTTTCTCATCGTCTTTGCCATCGTCGTCGTGACGCTCATTGACGGCGTCGTGCGCGGTGAGTTTGGGGAGCAGGACGTCACGTGGCTCGCCGTGATTGGTGGCTCCGTGTTCGTCGTGTTTGCCGCTCTTGCGGTCGTGTCGGTCCTTGTCGCCCGCCACAATTACCTGCATCCGGTCAAGAGCGACGTGTTTGCGGCCGGCGGTCGCCTGTTCCACACCTAGTTCATACGTGACAAGGAGGAGCGCAAGGACGATCGCGGAATCGTCCGCATCGACGTCGTTGACATCGCGGAGTGCGTCGGGTTCCACAACAGGAAGGGCAGGATGGTCTGGATCCTTCCGAGTCCCGATGCGCGCATCCATGACGTGTGGCGACGCGGCAAGCGGTGGGAGGACGAGCGCGAGCTGTGCCTCGCCCTCCTGGAGAAGGGGATTCTGAGCGGCGCGGATACG
>CALUOB010000166.1 GCA_944322175.1 uncultured Coriobacteriaceae bacterium | reverse complement strand
AAAACGGAGACCTTATAAGGATCTCCGTTTTTTTATGCGGAAGAAGAGACTTGAACTCTCACAGGATAGCGGAAATGCCGTAAATACAAGGCTTTTTATCTACAGTTTTTGCAGAGTAATCAAACGAGTAATCAAAGCGGTTTATGTCTTTATCAGAAGCAGTATTTAGTATATAAGAAGGAGGAAATCTTGCACATATGCTAATAAAAATTGAACATTGAAATAAGTCTATTATGCGGCGAGAGTATTTGATAGAAACAGGTGCTTTCTTGTAGGACGGATAATAGGCTTGTTTGAACGTTCGATTGGTTCGGCGAAGAAGTTTTCAATGATTAATCCAAAATCGCTTATTCGGGCAAATACAAAGCGACAGAGGAATATAATAACTATAGGCATACTGGATAGAATAAACTATCTGGTATGCCTATTTTTTTACGCCTGCTGCCAGACGTTCTATTTTAAGTTGTATATTAGAATTTCAAAACTATACTTACTAGGTGATATCTTTATCATCTGAAATATTTAATTTGTAAATTCGTATGTTTAATATAGGATTTTGACGGATAGAATTGATTTATAGTGCCTGATCATCATTGCTTGGAACATACTGGCAAATATCCTGTACCTTACAATTCAATATTCTGCATAAATCATTTATAGTTTTCATGCTGATATCTTTGTTGTGCTTTAGCCTGTGCAATGTACTATGTGACATATGATGCTTTGTTGTCAATGTATACCAATTTTCTTGTGAGGCTTCCAGAGTCTTCCAAAACGGTGAATAATCTATCATAGCTTACCTCTGATTAGTAAGGATATATTAAGTTTAGTATGTGTTCTTTGGCTTGAATATCTTTGTAATTACGAATATAATTAATAGAAAAAGAGGGAATGAGATATGTTTAAGTTGATGCATGAAATGTCAGATAAGGAAGTAAGGATATGCATGTCATTACTTTTTGATGGGAGTGTAATTGAGACGATCAAGAGAGAGACAAGAGGCAATTCTATTTTTGTCAGATTTACTTTGATGAATGATTGTAAAGATGCACTTTATGAAGTAAGCCTGCTGCCAGACTGTATAGAACAATTATCAGATGGTGTGCGCGTAAAACAGGATGGTTTATATCTGTACAAACAGTTTATGATTGCAAAAGGGTATAGTGAGTTCTGGAAGGATAATATCTTTGTCTGATGCAATGTCCTATATCAATATCTTATCCCCACATTATTACGAACGGAGGAAAAAGAGATGGCATTGATTACATGTCCAAATTGTGGAAAGGAAATTTCGGATAAGGCTAAAAAGTGTCCAAACTGTGGAGTTGTTATCCAAAAACCAAAAGTAGCAAAGATATGCGAAGAGTGTGGTACTGAATTAAAAGATGGTACAAAAATATGTCCTAAATGTGGGTGTCCCGTACCGGCAAGCGAAGCAGAAAAGAAACAAAAGAAAAAGAAGAATACAATTATCATTATAGCAAGCATTATAACAGTTATCCTTCTGATAATTGTAGTTGTATGTATCCATAGTGCATTTGAGAAGAAGAAAGAAGAGTTGGCTGCGGCCGCTGAAGAAGAGGCAATGATCCAGGCATCAAATGACTATTCTGCAAATTTAACATTAGCATCTGTTAGTATGCTGAGTGGAGCATCGACCGCAGAAGAAGCCGGAACGTTAATCCATGATGTGTGGTATGATACCATTTTTGATGAATATGACGAGACTACAAGTAAATACACAAGCGGGAATAGCGATTTCAATGACTCTTTGGCAAGGTTGTTTGCAGATCAAGAATTTAAAAATAAAATTGACTCTATAAAAGAAAATCAAAATACTGTTAAAGAGTTCATGCAGGAGTTGACAAATCCACCCAACGAATATGAAGCGGCTTATGAGGCAATCAATGAATACTATGATGCTTATTTGGAGCTTACAAATCTGGTAATTAGTCCGACAGGGAATTTACAGTCTTATACAAATGCATTTAATGAGGCAGACTCTAATGTTGTAAAATGTTATCAGGCGATGGATGTTTATTTAGAATAGATTGGTGACCGTATAATATGATACAATATAAATGTGGTGTTCCCTGGACAGAAGATTATTGAGGGAACAAAATGGATACAAAAAAATCAAAAATAAAACAATATTTTCAAAAAAATGAGTCTTTATCCATTATTTCAGGTTGCTTATTGATTTGCCTTCTGATATTTGTGATATTAACAGTGATTTTTCTTTCTGGTTATGAAAATGCGCTGCAAGGGATACAAGAAAAGCAAATATCTTATAACAATCTTGAAGATGAGTTTACTAATCTTAATAGTCAATATGATAATCTGAAAAGACGTTATGATAATCTGCAAGATGAGATAAATGATTATAAAGATCAGCAAAATCTGATTGATAACCTTAATAACGAACTTTTGGAATTGCAAAAAAATTATGATCAATTATCAGCAGAAAATGCGGATCTGAAGGAACAGATATCAGAATTAGAAAATAATAATGACAGTGGAAGCGGCTGGCATTTACCATCTGCTGTATCTAGCAGTAATCAAACGAGTGGTGATTCTGATTCTGGTGGCGAGATGGTATGGTTGTCTGAAACAGGATCAAAATATCACAGCATCCCGGATTGCGGAAACATGAATCCGAACAATGCAAGACAGGTGTCAAGATCATCCGCAGAATCACAGGGATATGATGCTTGTAGTAAATGTTGGTAAAAATATAATACAGGGGGAAACAGAATGATATTATGTTGTATGAGATGTGGACATCATTTTGAATCTAAGCAATCTGATTTACCGTGTCAGCTTTGCGGGGGAAAGACAGATATACTGCTTACTGATGCAGAGATCGATGCAATAGGGAATAATGAGGATTTAGAAAATATAATAATAGCATCTAAAGAACGATATAAAACTATTGATAATACATATTTTAATCAGAATGCTTGGAATAACAGAATAAGTAAATATAAGGAAG
>CALUOB010000165.1 GCA_944322175.1 uncultured Coriobacteriaceae bacterium | reverse complement strand
GGTCATTTAGGTCTTTTAAAAAATAAAAAATACACTTGTTTTACTTCGATGAATGAAGATTTTGATGGAACATATTTAGATCAGTATGTTGTTATCGACGATAAGCTTATTACTGCAAGAAGCTGTGCTGCAAGCATAGATTTTGGCCTTGCTATCGTCAAAGTTTTATTAGGTGATGAAAAATTAGAAATTCTAAAAAAGAGTATTTATTATGAGCACAATTGATATTATTTTAACTTGCCTTTTAGGCTTTTCTGCTATTCTTGGATTCTTTAGGGGTGTTTCTAAAGGGTCGATTCGTTTTCTTTCGATTGTCGGAGCAATTTTATTAGCTTATTACATCGGTATCCCTATTGCCTATGGTATCATGTCTACTTCTTTAGGCAGTGAAAGTTTAACGATGGCCTATAATAGTCTTCTTCCTCAAGAAGGTATATTTGCTGAGTCGTTAGTTGATTTAAGTTATACTTCTTCTCAACAATTATGCTCTAGTGCCTTAACTGAACTTTCTTTCCCTACATTCTTCCAAGGAATGTTTTTATCAAATATTTTTGTCACTACTAGTACAGTAGGTGTCGCTATTTCTTCATCTTTTGCTTATTGGACTTTACTTGCAATCTTCTTTATTGTCTTTTTAGTTATTCTTTTAGTTCTCTTCCGCTTCTTATTTAACACGATATTAGGTCCGATATTAGGTAAAGATGGACGAGGAATAGTCGGTAGAATTTTAGGTGCAGTCAGAGGATTTTTAAAAATGACGATAACTGTCTTAATCCTCATGTTCCTACTAGTTTTAATTTCTAATACTCTTGCACATTTTGGAAATTTAACATTACAGAATTACTTAGTCAGCGATCTATGTTTAGATAATGATAATTTTACTTTAGGTAAGCTTTTGTATCAGACTTGTAACGCATTCTTAGGATGGATTAATGTCTTATGATAGTAGTTCATCACATGGATAAATGGGGTTATGCCAACCTAGACTTAATCGAAGAACGTTTAGAAACAGATAAAAAAGCCATCGTTTTAATCGCTGGTGCTTCATCTTCTGGTAAATCTTTTTGTGCTACTTATTTAACTGAACTTTTAAAGAAATTTTCTCACAAAGCTTATACGATATCATTAGATCAGTATAATGTCGGTTTGTCGGCTATCATCCCTAATAAAGTAAATTTAAATTACTTTAACGGAGAATTGACTAATATTAAAGAGATTGAAAAAAGGATAAAGAAGATAATTTATCACGTTGATTTTGATTCTAAATATAGTGATGAAGTTTTAGAAAAAATAAGAGTAGCCGTCGCTGATTTAATTCCTGTAGAGAAAATGAATATGTTTCTTAAAGGATTAAAAGCTGAGTGGAAAGTACTTAATTTTGATGAGACTAGTGTCTACGATTTAAAAGAAGCTAGCGACGATGTTAAAGCACTATTAGAAGGAAAAACAATAACTGAGAAAGTTTACTCAAAAATCTTCTCGGAAAGAGTACAAAGTAAGAAAAAGATAGATGGTTCTTTGTATGATGTAATCATTGTCGAAGGTATTTATGCCTTAAATTCCTTGATTTTAAACTCCTTCTCTAATTCTCTTATTAAAAACTTTATCGCAGGTAATCCAAAATCTCTCTTCCTTAGAAGAATTATCCGCGATGCAAAAATATCGTCAGCTAATAATACTTTTACTACTAAGTTATACTTTACGAATATTATTAAAGCTTATAATGAGACGATTTTACCTTCAAGATTAAATGCTGACTGCCTCTTTTTTAACGATATGACTTTTGAAGAGATGCGAAATGGTGAATTATATACGACTAAAGATGAGATCGAAGTTAAGAAAAATGCTTTAGATTCGTTCATAGCAAAGACGAAGATAATTTCGAAAGAATACCAAAAAGATATCTTTTTCTCTACTTCTGGTGAAGCCTTTAATGATTCCCTTTTTTCTAATGTCTTGAGGTTAAGAGAGGTCTCATATGATTCAGGAATCACTTATGTTCCTTCTTCATTAGTACATAAAGGAGTAGCTAAGAGAAGAAAAGATGGTAAGATCATTCGTCCCATCAATGTCATCATTAAAGAGGGTGAGTTTTATAAAGTATGGGATGATGAAAATTCCTGTTTAAAAGACTTTTTATCAGCCGGATTTTTAATAGGACCTGTAAAAGAAAAGATTAAAACGAAGTTTATATACAAAGGCCAAGAGTTAACTTTGCACCAAGTAGAAGGTGATAAAGATTATTTAGAGTTTTCTCTTCCTTATAAGAAGTAAGTTGTCGATGAGTTAAAAGAGAAGTTTCAGAAGTAAAAATTGATTTCTTTTTACGATTTAAAATTAAAATCATTGTAAAAGCATTAGAAAAAAACTAAAATATCAAAAGATAACAATTAGGGGGGGGTATTTCCAAAATGTTAGTTAACGCTACACGTATGTTAAGACTCGCAAAAGATGGACACTATGCTGTCGGTCAATTCAACATCAACAATTTAGAGTAGACAAAGGCTATTTTAACCACTG
>CALUOB010000164.1 GCA_944322175.1 uncultured Coriobacteriaceae bacterium | reverse complement strand
GTTTACACGAATACGAATTAATTTTATAGCATCGGCTCATTACACCTAGCACTTTTATAGAGGTGCTGCAATTCTCTGCATAATAAAAAGACCATACTAATAGAAAAAGATACTAATATGTCATTTATCAATAATATTTAATTTGTATGACATTATTTAGAAGAAATAGTTCTACAAAAGTTCTACAAAAATTTTTTTACTTTAGGTAGTTGCGAAAAACAAAAAAAGAATGTATAATCCCATCTTTGACAGTTAAAGCGAGTAATCCTTAGAGAGAGTAAAGATAGAACGATTTTTGAAGTGCGTACCTAATTCAACATAATTTTGCGTTTAAAAAAAATTTTTTTCAGTATTTGCAATGGTTGTAGAGAATGGAAAAAAATGTATAAAAATTATAAAGACGTAAAACACTTGATAATAAAGAGTTACAGGAGGTACGCAAAAAAATAAAGAAAAATTTGACTTTAAAACTATTGGGAGAGTAAGAGTACAGAAATTTTAAATTCTTCAAACTGTCAAACTCCCGATTATTTAGAAGAAATAGTTCTACAAAAGTTCTACAAAAATTTTTTTACTTTAGGTAGTTGCGAAAAACAAAAAAAGAATGTATAATCTAAATGAAATTGAAATAAAGTTAGAAAATTGTAGCATTTTGGTGCTTTGTAAATGGTTTTAAATAAGAATAAAAAATGATATTTAACAAAGTCTTTTAAATTCTTAAAATCCTGCGGTTGAATAAACCGTGCCGGTTCGATTCCGGCCATCTGCACCAATGACGTATCTGTTCGAACTAAATTGAATAGATAGATACAAAATCAATCAGAAAATAAAATCTGGTTGATTTTTTTGTTGTCCATAAACAATATTAAAATCATCCAAAACGAAAGGATGGTGTAAAAATGAAGACAATTAAGCAAGAACTAGAATTTGAAAAATGTCTAAAACAGCGAATTGAATTTATATGTGAGTTCTCAAAAGTTACCCCTACTTTTATAAATGGTAGTATTAGAAAATTAGAAAAAACTAACCTTACATATATTGAACCACATAGAGTAATAATTAAAAATACTACATTCCTAGTTTTTAATTATTCAAATGATGTTTATATTTCTAATCTGTATAAAAAGATTAAATTATCAGAGTTAGAAGAATATTTGAAAAATATATAAAATTGTAAATATTTGACATTTCTTAAAAATATGATATAATCTTTTATGTAAACGATATATTTATTTGGAGATGATTATATGATTCTTAAAGAATTATATTTTAAAATAAAAGTGTTTAGGAGATGTCATTAGTATTAATGCGTACTTTGATGTCTCTTTTTTGTTAGATTGGGGGTTAAAAAATTGAGTGAAGAAAAGAAAAAATGTGGTTTATATATGAGAGTGTCAACAGAAGACCAAGCACGTGAAGGATTTAGTCTTCCAGAGCAAAAAGAACGATTAGAGTCTTTTTGTAAATTTAAAGGTTATGAAATAGTAGACTACTATGAAGACGCTGGAATAAGTGCTAAAACTGGTAACCATAGACCAGAATTTGAAAGGCTGAAAAATGATATTAAAGCTAAAAAGATAAATACTATTGTTGCTCTAAAGCTAGATAGAATAACAAGAAGCATTTATGACTGGGAAAATTTAATGACTTTTTTAGATGAGAATAATGCTTATTTAGACTGTGTTAATGATGAAATAAATACTACAAGTGCAAATGGTAAAATGATTTCAAGACTTTTAATGAGTGTAAGTCAAAATGAAATTGAGAGAATAAGTGAAAGAACAAAAATAGGTTTAGCAGGTGCAATAAAGTCAGGACATATTCCTCATATTGCTCCATTAGGTTATAAACACGAAGATAAAAAATTAGTAATTGATTATTCTACCAAAGATATCGTAGTTAGAATATTTGATTTATATTACAACGGTTATTCTTATCAAAAAATAAGCAATTTATTCAATGAAGAAAAAGTACTAGGAAAAGATAATTGGAGAGACTCTACAATACAGACTATTCTTGAAAATGAAATATATAAAGGAGATTTTATTCACGGAAAAAGAACCAAACATCCTACTTATTATGAAGATGTAGTAGAGCCTATTGTCTCTAAAGAAATGTGGTCAGACTGTCAAGTACAGAAAAAGAAAAATTCAAAAAGTTATCAAAGAACACTGACATATTTATACTTGCAAAAGTTAAAATGTCCTAAATGTAATCGAATATTAGGTGGTAAAGCTACTACAAAGAAAAATGGTAATACTTATTTTTACTATTATTGTAACGATTGTAAAATTCAATTTAAAGAAAAAATTATAAATGATTACTTTAGTCAATTTATAGATGAATTAACAGAATATGACTCTGTTGTAAATCAATTCTTCTTGCCTATGATAAAGCAGAAGTTTGATGAGCCTAAAGAACAATTAGAAAAAGAAATAAATGAACAGAAAAATAAACTTGAAAGAATTAAAAAAGCATATATCAATGGAGTTTTTGAATTAAAAGAATATAACGAAGAAAAGAAAATAGTTGAAAAGGCAATTAGTGAATTAGAAAGCAAATTAGATACTACTGATTGTGTAGAAGAATTAAGATTTACTCCAAAAGATATTTTACTAAAAAGAGATATTGATTTTATTAACAAAATAAAACTAGATAAAGAATATCAAGAAAGAACTAAAATTTGGAAAAATTATACTAGACAAGAACAAGCAGAATTAATAATGAAATATGTTGATGATATTGAACTTTCTTTAGATGGAAGTGATGTAGTTGTAAAACAAATAAACTTTAGAGAATCAATTTGTAAACCTTGTCAAGAATTATTCGATAGAGGTTATATAGATACAACTAAACCTGCAATTTTCGGTAATGTACTTGGTAATATTAGATTTAGTAATTATTTAGCTGAAGAAGAAGTCGGCGAAATAATTATGAGATTAAGACAATATTATGATGTTAGTTATGCAGAGGCAACTTACTATGTAGAAAAGCAAGTGTTCTATTTCAATTTCAAAGAAGATAACTCTGCTATTGTTAGAGTATTTCCTTTAAAAGATTACTACAAATTAGATCCAGATAATAAAATGGAAAC
>CALUOB010000163.1 GCA_944322175.1 uncultured Coriobacteriaceae bacterium | reverse complement strand
ACGCCGTCCTCGGCGTGCGCGCGCGTGACCTCGAGCAGGTCGTCCACGGTGAGCTTCACGAGGGGCTTCTCCATGTAGCCGATGGCGTCATACATGGGCACGGTGCCCACCATGAGCGGGGTCTTCTGCACGAGCTCCTGGCGGAAGAAGCGCGTCTTGCCGGAGTTGGAGAGGTCCATGATGGCGTCGGCGCCGAACTTCTCGGCGGTGTGGACCTTCTCCCACTCAACGTCGGCGTTGGCCACGTCGCCCGAGATGCCCAGGTTCACGTTGACCTTGGTCGAGAGACCCGCGCCCACGCCGCGCGGCTCGAGGCCCATCTCGAGGTGACGGATGTTGGCCGGAATGGCAATGCGGCCGGCCGCCACGCCCGCGCGGATGAACTCGGGGTCGCGGTTCTCGCGCTCGGCCACGGACTTCATGGCGGGGGTGATTACGCCGGCGCGGGCAAAGTCCATCTGCGTGACGCACGGGGTGCCGTCGGGGCGCAAAACGGGCGCGTTCTGCTCGGCGGCGGTGCTGTTGTTGGATTGCATGCTCATTGGCAAGGCTCCCTTCGTTGGCATTACCCATATCAGGTTCCGCGGGTCGGGGCGGGCGCGCCCCCTCTCAGCCTGCCGTCCTGTCCTGCAAGCTCCCCGGTGATATGCGATTGTGCAGGTAAGCGCGGGTGCTGCCCGCGCGGTACCGCTGATTGCCATTATAGCGCTTGGGATCCCGGCCGCCGCCCCGTTTGCCGCCTGCCTCAGCTCCGGGGTCCCTGCCAAAAAACGCTGTTAACAGCGTTTTTTGTCCACCTGTCCTGAACTGCGGCAATAGCGGATACTCGCAGGTAGAGGTCGTGTTTATCCTCTGCCAAAAGGCGCTGTTAGCGGCGTTATTTGGCATGAGGCCCGTCACGAGAAGCACGGCTGGCTGCCGAGAAGTGCGGGCTTTGGGGCGGAATTCGTCCTTGACCGGTCGGCGCGGCGGGGCTAATCTAGGCAGCAGAGTACGCAGCGCGTACGAAGGGGCGCACCACCTCGGGTGCGATCTATACCCTTCGTGCGCGCTTTTTTGTTACCGATGGGAGGAAACATGGCGCAGATCAACGGGAAGCCCGCGCCCGAAGCCGACGGCCAGACCGTGGCCGAGCTGCTCGAGGGCATGGGCTATGACCGCACCCGTGTGGCGTGCGAGCTCAACGGCGAGATACTGCCTCGCGCCGAGTACGACGCCTACCGGCTTGCCGCCGACGACGCGCTCGAGGTCGTGCGGTTTGTAGGGGGCGGCTGATGGCGGGGGAGAAGAATGCCCCGGAGCCGGCGCGGTTTGCGCACGAGGAGCTGCCCGATCATCCGGACGCTCTCGAGCAGCGCATCGGCCGCGAGGCGCGGGGGCGCCTGCGCGCGGCGCGCATCGGCGTGGCGGGTGCGGGCGGCCTCGGCTCCAACATTGCCGTGATGCTTGCGCGCAGCGGGGTAGGCGAGCTCGTGATCGCCGACTTTGACGTGGTGGACGAGAGCAACCTCAACCGCCAGCACTACTTCCGGCACGACCTGGGACGCCCCAAGGTCGAGGCGCTTGCAGACCAGCTCGAAGCCATCGGTTCGGGTACGCGCGTGCAAGCGCACCGCGCCCGCGTGACGGCGGGCAACGCGCGCGAGTTCTTCGGCGGCTGCGACGTGGTCTGCGAGGCCTTCGACGACCCCGAGGCCAAGGCGCTTCTCGCCGAGCAGCTGCTCACGGTTGCCGGCGGGCCGGTGCTTGTCTCGGGCAACGGCATGGCGGGGCTTGCTCCGGCGGACACGATCGTTACGCGGCGGGTGGGCAGGCGCTTCTACCTCTGCGGCGACGGGGTCTCCGACGTCGGCGCCGGCGAGGTGCTCTTCGCGCCGCGCGTAGTGCTTTGCGCCGCTCAGCAGGCGCTTCTCGCCCTGCGCATCGTGTTGGGGATCGAAGACGCACCCGCCAGCTCGACCGCCGAGACGTAAGTGAGGAAAAGGGCGGGGTTCCCGTCGGAATCCCGTACGAGGCGGGCCGTGCGCCCGCGCTACGATCCGGCGCTGCCAGTTGCAGCCGCCGGTACAGAGAAGGGATGTGCCATGGCAGACATCAAAGCCCAGACGAGCGCGAACGCCGCGCTCGCTGCCGATACCTGGACCCTCGGAGGCAAGGAGTTCAGCTCGCGTTTTATCCTGGGGTCGGGTAAGTTCAGGCTCGACGTGGTCAAGGCGGCGGTTGAGGACGCGGGCGCGCAGATCGTTACGCTCGCCGTGCGCCGCGCCAACACCAACCAGGAGGACAGCATCCTCGACTCCATCCCCGAGGGCGTGACGCTTTTGCCCAACACGTCGGGCGCACGCACGGCTGAGGAGGCAGTGCGCATCGCGCGTCTGGCGCGTGAGCTCGGCTGCGGCGACTTCGTTAAGGTCGAGGTTATCCGCGACGCCCGTTACCTTCTGCCCGACAACGCCGAGACCGTTCGCGCCACCGACATGCTCGCGAGCGAGGGCTTTACGGTGCTGCCCTACATGTACCCCGACCTCAACGTGGCGCGCGACCTCGTGAGCGCGGGCGCGGCGGCCGTCATGCCGCTCGGCGCGCCCATCGGCTCCAACCGCGGCTTGGTGACGCGCGACTTTATCCGCATCCTCATCGAGGAGATTGACCTGCCCGTGATCGTCGACGCGGGCATCGGCCGTCCGTCGCAGGCGTGCGAGGCCATGGAGATGGGCGCCGCCGCCGTAATGGCCAACACCGCCGTGGCCACCGCCGGCAATATCCCGCTCATGGCACGGGCGTTTGGCGACGCGGTGCGCGCCGGCCGTGCCGGGTTCCTCGCGGGCCCCGGTCGCGTGCTCGACGGCATGGGCGAGGCCTCGAGCCCGCTCACCGGCTTTTTGGAGGAGGAGGCCCGATGAGCGCCGCAGGCGAGAAGGTCGTGGCCGCCGCGCCCGCGCAGGCCGCGGAGTTTGAGGCCGTTCCGGTGGGCAAGCGTTGCCGGCGCATCCTCTCCATGGACGAGGAGGCCATGAACCGGGCCATCCACACCGACTTTGGCCTGGACCCCATGACCTTCCTGCCCGACATGGACGTTCTCGACAACGGCATGTTCGACCGCGTGCTCGATGCTGTGGAGGCGTACGACCCCGGTGCGGTGACCGCTGCCGACGTGCGCCGCGTGCTCGATGCCGACGTAGTGGAGCCTGCGGATTTTGGTGTACTCGTTGCCCCTGCGGCGGCCCCCTTTCTCGAGGAGATGGCCGAGCGGGCGCGGGCCGAGCGCGTGCGGTGGTTCGGCACCAACATTCAGTTCTTCACGCCGCTCTATCTGGCGAACTACTGCGAGAACCGGTGCGTGTACTGCGGTTTTAACTGCGAGAGCGGCATTCATCGCGCCCGTTTGAACGAAGAGCAGACCATTGCCGAGCTCGACGCCATCGCAGCCACGGGCCAGGAGGAGATCCTGCTTCTCACCGGCGAGGACCCCGTTACGTCGGATGTGGACTACATCGCGCGCGCCTGCGAGCTTGCGGCCGAGCGGTTCAAGAACGTCGGCATCGAGGTCTACCCGGCCAACGTGGCCGATTACGCGCGCCTGCGCGAGGCCGGTGCCGACTTTGTCACCGTGTTTCAGGAGACCTATGATCCGTCGCGCTACGCCAAGCTTCATGTGCGCGGCCGCAAGCGCATTATGCCGTACCGCTTTGAGGCACAGGAGCGCGCGCTCAAGGGTGGCATGCGCGGTGTTGCCTTCGCGCCGCTGCTCGGGCTTTCGGAATTCCGTCACGATGCGCTTGCCTGCGCGCTGCACGCCTACTACGTGAGCCGCGCTTATCCGCACGCCGAGATCTCGTTCTCGTGCCCGCGCCTGCGGCCCGCGCCCGGCGCTGTTACGCCCAACGGCCCGCACGTGACTGAAGCGCAGCTTCTACAGGTCATCTGCGCGTACCGCATCTTCATGCCGTTCGCCGGTATTACGGTGTCGTCGCGCGAGTCGGCCCGCTTCCGCGACCACGTGGCCACGATTACGGCTACCAAGGTGTCGGCCGGCGTATCGACGGGCATCGGCGAGCACACACACCAAGAGGAGGAGGGCGACGACCAGTTTGAGATCGACGACAGCCGTACCCTCGCCCAGATGTGCAAGGCTATGCGCGGCATGGGGCTCGAACCGGTCATGAACGACCACGTGCTGGTGTAGGAAGGCATGCGGAATCGGCGCCGCCCGCCCGCTGGAGCTTCGCGGGCAGGTGGCGCCGTTCTTTTTTGGCCGAACTGTTCAAATTTGCACGTTTTCAGTTGTTTGCGTTGTCTGACGCTGCAAAGCGTATGGACTGATGTGCGAACGTACAGGAAACGCATATGGACATATGCGTCTCTCTTGTTTTTGGCGCCTCAGAACAACTGAAAACGTGCGTTTTTGAACACTTTGGGTCGTCGGAACGCTTTCTACGGCCTCCGATTTGCTTGTGCCGACAATCTTTGAGGAGGGGGCGGCTATGCATTCGCTGTTTGAGAGAGGCTTTCTGCGCGTTGCCATGACGGACCGGCGTAACTGTGCGCGTCCGCTGCCGTGCCAAGTGGCGCGGCTCGCAGGCCGCGTAGATGCGCTCATCATGCGCGAGAAGGACCTAGACGACGACGCGTACGCCGCGCTTGCCCGCGAGGTCATGGCCGCATGCGAGCGCGCCGGCGTTGTCTTTGTTGCTCACGGCCATGTTGCGGCCGCTCGCGCGGTCGGTACGCCGTACCTGCACCTGCCGCTGCCCGAGCTCGAGCGCGCGGGCCGACCGGAGGGCTTTGCCCTCGTTGGAACCAATGTGCACGAGGTGGCCGAGGTCGTCCGGGCCGAGGAGCTCGGTGCCGACTACCTCATCGCGAGTCCCGTCTTCGCTCCGTCGTGCAAGCCGCTCCCCGGGCGTGGCACGGCGTTTCTCGATCAGGTCATAGCGGCTGCTCGCGTGCCTGTGCTCGCTCTCGGCGGCATTACCGACGCCACCGAGCCCGCTGTCCGCGCCACCCAGGCCGCCGGCGCCATTCGCATGTCCGACTACATGGCGTAAAGTCTTGCGCTGGACGGCTCGGCTCAGCCTGAGCGCCGTCCTTGTTCTGCCTTGCCCGGTTTGGTGGTGTCGAAGGCGTTGACCCACCAGAGCAGGCGCTCGCCTTCGCCCATGGCGGGCACGGGCTCGCGGCGCTCGAGGTACAGGTCGGTCTCGTGCCGACCAAAGCGCACGCGGTAGCGCGCCGTCTGGCGCCCGCGCACCAGCGCGCCAAAACCGCCTGCCTCCATGACCTCGTCCACCCTGAAGCTCCGCCCGTCCTTCCACATCACGCAGACAGGCTCTATGGCGCCGTCGCGCCCAAAGCGGGCGTAAACGTCCACATACTCGCGGTGCACGCGGCGCCGCTCTCCCGATGTCGTGGTCACGTACTCCATATCCTCATTATCGAACAGAAGTTCTCTTTTGGCTATCGAACACAACGTGAATTTGGCGTGCGCGGCGCGTGTCCGACCGGTTTTTGGTGTCCGCGCCGGCTCCTATCATCCGGGGGTGAACGGATGTTTGGAGGGAGCCGCCGTGCGCAACGTCGAGCGAGAAGATCAGAGCCGCACCTATATCTGCATCGACCTCAAGAGCTTCTACGCCAGTGTGGAGTGCACCGACCGCGGGCTCGACCCGTTTGCCACCGACCTTGTGGTGGCCGACCCCGAGCGCAGCGCCAACACGCTCTGCTTGGCCATCACGCCGTCGATGAAGGCCAAGGGCGTCAAGAACCGCTGCCGCGTGCGCGACATCCCGCCTGGCATGCCCTACATCACCGCCATGCCGCGCATGC
Organism: uncultured Coriobacteriaceae bacterium; assembly: GCA_944322175.1. Lineage (GTDB taxonomy): Bacteria > Actinomycetota > Coriobacteriia > Coriobacteriales > Coriobacteriaceae > CALUOB01. The sequence goes on along the minus strand of CALUOB010000163.1, from coordinate 9,749 downwards.
GGCGCTACATGGAGGTTTCGGCCGAGATCTACCGAATCTACCTGCGTTTTGTTGCCGCCGAGGACGCCTGGCCCTATTCGGTTGACGAATGCTTCATCGACGCTACGCCGTACCTGCGTCTCTACGGCACCAGCGCCCGCGCCTTTGCGCTGCGTCTCATCGCCGCCGTGCGCGGCCGTACGGGCATCGCGGCCACAGCGGGCATCGGCCCCAACATGTTTCTCGCCAAGGTGGCGCTCGACGTGTGCGCCAAGCACGCCGACGACGGCATCGGCGTGCTCGACTACGAGTCGTTCCGGCGCGAGATCTGGTTTCACCACCCTATAACCGACATCTGGGGCATCGGCCACGGCATCGCCGGCCGGCTTGCGCGCCGCGGCATCTACGACCTGGCGGGCATTTGCGCCGAGCGCCCGGAGGTCATCAGGAACATCTTCGGCAAAAACGGCGAGGTGCTGCTCGACCACGCCTGGGGCCTGGAGCCGGCCACCATCGCCGGCTGCCGCGCCTACGTGCCGCGCGCCCACTCGCTCAGCAACGGTCAGGTGCTCATGCGCGACTACGGCTTTGACGAGGCGCGCACCGTTGCGCGCGAGATGATCTTCGGCAGCTGCATGGACCTTGCGAGCAAGCTGCTCGCGTGCAGCACCGTGGGGCTCTACGTGGGCTACTCCGGCACCATGCTGCGCAGTTGGGACGGCGCGGGCGCGCCGCCTGCCATGCATGCCGGCGGCCAGCGCGCGCTCGGCCGCGTCACGGCGTCGGAGCGCCGCATTGCCGAGGCGCTGCTGGGCATCTTTGACGCCACGGTGCAACGCTCGGCCAAGATCCGTCGGGTCAACATAGCCCTCATGGGTGTGGTACCTGAGCGTATGGCTATGCTCACCCTCTTCGACGACCCCGCGGCCGAGGCGCGCGAGGGCCGGCTCGCCCGCACCGCCGTGGCCGTGCGCCGGCGCTTTGGTGCCAACGCGCTCTTGCGCGGCACGAGCCTCAAGCCCGGCGCCAACGCCTACGAACGCAACCTGCAGATCGGCGGTCATCATGCGTGAAGGCGCGGCAGCGCGTGGGGGAGAAGTGCGTACCGGTGGGGGCGGCAGACGAGAAGGTCGGGCGAGAAGGGCGCGCCGCTCGGCTTCGTGGACTGGCGGGGCAGCCGTATGGGACATGCGGGAGCAAGGGAAGGCGGGGTGTATGGGACGTACGGGCGGCGTTCGTTCATGCGAATCCGGTTGGCGCAAAAGCGGGGGAGAAGCGCGCAGTCCTGTGCCGGATGCAAACGAAGTTGCGCTGCCCAACCTAGACGTATGGCCCGACCTAGACGCCTTTGAGCGCGAGCGCCGCGCCGTCATCCTGCGCGATATCGAACAGCGTCTATCCGAGAACGGCCCGCGCCGCCCCGCAATCGACCCCAACCGCGGCCGCCTCTTCATGCCCTTCGCTGCCTTGGAAGGCTACGACCAGATGATCGACCAGGCAGAGGAAGAGATGGGCGCGTTGGAAGAGGGCGGCGTGCAGTAGCCTCTCACGTCCGTCAAAAGCCGCGCCGTTTTACCGCCAAACTATTACCGCCAGTGGCGGTAAAACGAGACGGGACCGATAAAAGGCGCCAGGATAAAGGCGCCAGGATTATTCTGATCAGAATAATCCTGCAGCGAATAATGTTGGAGCGATTAGCCCGTCTGGTCCTTCTCGGCCATCCTAGCAGCCTGCTCCTTGCCAAATAGCGCCGTTAACAGCGTAATTTGTCTACCCTATTCTACCTGCGTAAATGAACGAAAGCCGCAGGTAGAAGGTGGTGTTTTGCCTCTGCCAAAAAACGCCGATAACAGCGGATTTTGACTCAGCCTGCCAGCCGGCAAGTCGAGAAGAGCGGGCCATTAGCTCGCAGCTAATGCGCGAATGCGCAAAGGAGCTTACGGTTGATGAAAGTGCACGTGCGCATGCGCATGCGGCCAAAGTGTAACCGGTCGCCGAAACGCCGAATGTGCGCAGCGAGAGGTGGCAAGTAAATGGTTATCGTGAGTGAAAAACGGGACCCCTTCAAAGAAAGGGTCCCGCAAGCCTCCTACGAGGCGCCCCGAGAGGGGCATTTAAGGCAAGCCTTTATTTTGACTCGCAGCGTCGCTTTGACTGGTAACCAAAGCAACCTTAGTTTAGCACGCTGCTGAAGGGCGGATACCGTGAATATCAAGAGAGCAACCGACTACACCATCGGCCTTGATTTGGGAACGGGCTCTGTCGGATGGGCCGTTACCGATAAGGATGGTGAGCTATACCACCGCAACGGCATGCCCACGCTGGGGGTGCGTCTTTTTCCGAGCGCAAAGACCGCCGCTGAGACGCGTGCGAAGCGCGGGCAAAGAAGGCGCTACAACAGGCGCCGTCAGCGAATCGAATACCTTCAGACGTTCTTCTTTGACGAGGTGGCAAAGGTCGACCCAGACTTCTTTGCGCGTATTCGGCAAAGTGCGCTGATCGCCTCGGACCGCGGGAGCGAATTTGGCTCTGATACGAAGCACGCACTGTTTAACGGCTCCGATTTCACCGAGAAGAGTTACTACGACTCGTATCCGACCATTTGGCATCTTCGCAGACATCTGGCCACTACGAATGAGAAAGCAGACATTCGCCTGATCTATCTCGCCCTGCACAACATCGTAAAGTGCCGCGGCAATTTCCTCAGGGAAGATGAGCGCGGCATTACTGCCGCCAACGCCAACGCTTCCAAGGCTGTTGAGAAGTTGACACTTGCGCTAGGGGAATATACGGAAGACCACGCAGAGGCTGAGCTCAGTTTTTCGCCTGACGAGCACAGTTTGATATCGGCTCTGGATGCAAAGGGGCTTAGAACGGCCGATAGGGCGGAGAAGATTCAAAAAGCGCTGCATGCAAACGATGCCAAGAGGGCTCGACTACTAGCGAGGGCGTGTGTTGGCTACAAGGTCGAGTTCTCGGGTTTGTTCGTGGGTCTCGAGAAAGGCGAGTCGACAAATCTTGCGGTAAACGAGGACGACAAGGTCGATGCGTTCTTGTCCATCTGTCCCGACGACGCTCTTTCGGTGTTTGAGGCAATTCAAGCGATTTACTCCTCTTACGTTCTCTCGTCCATCCTCAGGGGCGCGTCGTCTTTGTCAGAGGCAATGATGCGATCGTATGAGCAGCATCACGAAGATCTAAGAGTGGTGAAAGCGCTGATCAGAGAACATCTTGGCGATTCCGCGTATCGGAAGATGTTCCGAGGGCCCAAGACCGCGGACGGGGAGTACGACATCAATAAGCTCCCTAAGGGCAGCTACACCGCGTACATTGCCGGCGAGAAGCTTGCCAACAAAAAAGGCTGTTCATACGAGGACTTTATTAAGAATTTGCGAAAGGTTCTCCAGTCTAGCAAGGCGATCGTAGAGGACGAGCGTTACCAGAAGATCCAAGAGCGTCTGAACTCTGATGACGGAGACTTTCTGGCCAAGCAAAAGACTCGTGCAAATGGCGCCATTCCCTTCCAGCTTCATTTAGAAGAAATGGCTGCAATTCTCGAGAACCAGGGGAAGCACTACCCGTTCCTTCTTGAGTATAAGACCGAGCTGGAGAAGCTGGTGAGCTCCCGAATTCCGTATTACGTGGGGCCCCTTAACGCCGGAAGGGACCCTGAAGGATATTATCCGAGCAATAACGTGGACCATACTCGGAAGTTTGCTTGGTCGGTAAGGCGCGAAGGCATGGAGCACGCAAAAGCATATCCGTGGAACGTCGAAGAGGTCATCGATATCGACAAAACTGCCGAACTCTTTATTCGCCGTATGACGGGCACATGCACGTACCTCTATGGAGAGCCTGTTTTGCCCAGATGCTCGCTCCTCTACGAAGAGTTCTGTGTGCTTAACGAGCTTAACTCAGCGAAGTGGTGCGAAGCGGGCAGGGATCCGCACCGGTTCGATTGGGCGGATCGCGAAGAGATAATCCGCGATCTGTTCATGCGAAAGAAGAGCGTTACCCATCGCATGGTTGCCGACTGGCTGTGCGAGCACGAGACCGTCATGGATCCTGTGATCTCGGGTACGCAGGGTGAGCACGGGTTTGAGTCTAAGCTGAACTCGTATAACGACTTCTGCAAGATTCTGCGCGTGCGGCGTCTTGACGACGAAGCATGTCCGCTCACGCTGTTCGACATCGAGCAAATCATTCTTTGGAACACCGTGTTTGAGGACCGTTCGATTTTGAAGCGCAAGCTTGAACAGAACTATGGTGATGTGCTTAGCGAGTCGCAGATCCGCCAGATCATGAAGAAGCGTTATACCGGCTGGGGTCGCTTGTCTGAAAAGCTTCTCACCGGAATCAAGGTCGATACCATTTTGGGGCCGATGAGCATCATGTCGATCATGCGCCACGGGGATCCTATTGCTGGGCACCATCGCCAGGCAATGAATCTCATGGAGATTTTGCGCGAGAAACGCTATGGCTTTGAAGAGCGCATCGATGAGATCAACCGCGAGCACATGGATGGACGGAATCTGTCGCTTTCTATTGAGGACATGCCCGGGTCTCCTGCGCTTCGCAGGTCGGTGAACCAGGCAATGCGGATTATCGATGAGATAGTGTCCCTTACGGGGTGCGAGCCCTCTCGGATCTGCATTGAGGTGACGCGAGACGACGATCTCAAAAAGAAGGGCAAGCGTACCAACACGCGCTTCCAGAAGCTCAATGATGCGATGCAGCTGCTCAAGAAAGACGCTGGTGACTTTGATCAGGATCTACTCAAAGAGCTCAAGGGATATAAAAACGCGCTGGATAATGAGCGCCTGGTGCTCTATTTCATGCAGGGCGGCAAGTCTCTGTACTCCGGGAAGCCTCTTGACATCAATCGGTTGAGCGAATACGAAGTTGATCACATCATTCCCCGGTGCTATATCAAGGACGACAGCTTTGATAACAAGGCGCTCGTGCTGAAGAGCGAGAATCAGCGCAAACTCGATTCTTTGCTGCTGGATGACAATATCATCCGTGCCCAGCGCGCGTGGTGGAGCTCTTTGAACAGAGCGGGTCTCATCTCGGATAAAAAGATGAAGAACCTTACCTGTACGTGTCTGAGCGATCGCATGCTTCAGGGATTCATTAATCGACAGCTCGTGGAAACAGGGCAAATTGTCAAATTCGTTCGTCAGATGTGCGAAGCGAAGTACCCCGATGCTCGCGTGATTTCTGTACGGCCATCGTTGGGCCACGATTTGCGAGACGAGTGCGGGTTGGTCAAATGCCGTGAGTTCAATGACTATCACCATGCGCATGATGCGTACATCGCTTGCGAGATGGCGAGGTTCATCGACTACCGTTATCCAAAATGGCAGGACGGATTTGACCTCAACATCATTCGCAGCTACGCAAAGAAGCTTGCCGGCGGTTTTTCTGCTTCCGGACGTCTTCCCGGGCGATCGGGCTTTATCGTCAACAGCTTTGTCAGAGCGGGTTTTGATAAAGAAACCGGTGAGGTCTACTGGGATGCCGATGCAGTCATCGGGCGCATTCGCAAGGTGATGGGCTACAAGAAGATTTTCCTGACGAGGATGCTCGAGGAGCAGACTGACGCGCTTTGGGATGAGACAATCTACTCGCCCAAGGATGCGCGCAATGGCAAGAATCTCGCAATGCCACTGAAGGGTTACGGTACCGATCGCGTGCTCGACCCTCGGAAGTACGGCGGGTTCAATAAGGTTAAGCAGGCGTACTTCTTTGCATTCCGAGCACAAGACCGTAAGGGCAATTGGAAGAACTTCTTTGAGGGCGTGCCCGTGCATCTAGTCGACAAGATTGAGGGGTCGTCTACGGCGTTGCTTGAACACGCCGAAGGGATCGCGCGGGCGAACCACTGCCATGGCGCTCAAGTGCTGCGAGCTAAAATACCGCTGCGCCAGAAGTTCATCATGGATGGTTCGCCGTTCTATCTTTACGGACGCTCAAACCAGACAAATGAAATTCGCGCTGCTCAAGAGCTGGCAGGAAGCGTTACTTTGGTTGCTGAGGTACAGCATGCTACCAATAATCCCGGGCTGCTCAACAATCGGGATCGTGTCAGCTTGTATGCGATAGTCGCCGACATGCTTCGTCGAGCGTGCCCGCGCCTCGGGATGAACTTGGGGCTGGAGAAGCATAAGGAGCAGATCGGTGATCTCGAAGATTCAGACTTTTCGAAACTGATTCTTCAACTGGTCCGTGTTTGCAAATGCGAACTTCAGGGATGTGATCTATCAATGTTTGGGCGCTCTGCTTCATCTGGTTTTCTTCTTGTAAACCTGGCTTCGAGACTCCCTGATATTAAATGGATTGATGAGTCGGTTACAGGCATGTACGTTCGTCGGACAACCTATGAGGATATGATCCATGGGCTTTAGAGCTGTCTGCATCGAGAGTCGCTGTCGCTGCTCGTATTCTGGTGGTTACTTGGTAGTTACGGGAGAGGCCGCAACGACCAAGATCCACCTGTCGGAAATAGCTTCGCTGACCTTTTGCACCTCGAGCGTCTATGTAAGCGGTTACCTGATGTCCGAGCTTGCAAAGTCCAAGATCCCAGTCGTGTTCTGCGACGAGAAATGTTATCCGGTTGCAGAGTCGCTTCCTCTTTACGGAGCACACAACTGTTCGGCACGCATTTCCGATCAGCTTGATTGGACGGCTCCCGCAAAGAAGCGTGTCTGGCAGCGTGTCGTTCGTGACAAGATTAAAGCTCAGGCAGAGGTGCTCCATACCGTTGGTGCTACTGCAGACGAGAAAGTGCTCATGTCGTATGCTGAGGATGTGAGGTCCGGAGATCCTACAAATCGAGAAGCTGCCGCTGCTGGTCTCTACTTCACGAGTCTGTTCGGTCCGGCGTTCAATCGCGATCAAGATTCGGAGCTCAACGCGGCGCTTAACTACGGCTATTCCATCCTACTTTCAAAAGTGAGCCGAGAGGTCGTGTCGAGAGGCTACTTAACACAGGCTGGAATTAACCATAGGGGAGAGTTCAATCAATGGAATCTCTCCTGCGATCTTATGGAGCCGTTTAGGCCGTTCGTCGACCTGACGATCATCCAATCGGGGCTTACTCATTTTGGTGTAGATATGAGGAGGCTGCTCATTGACATGATGAATAGAACCGTTTCGTTCGATGGAGGGTCCTACAAGATGGGCTCAGTGGTCAGCCGCTATGTACAGAGCTGCTTCGATGCCCTTGAGCGCAAGATTGCTATTGACGAGATCGAAATGTACTCGATGCTTCATGAGCGGTAGGGTCCGATATATGCGGTTAATTGTATTTTTTGATCTTCCCGTCAGAACGCCTGCGCAAAGGAGGCACTACGCACAGTTTAGAAAGTATTTGGAAAAAAGCGGCTACCTTATGATGCAGGAGTCGGTGTATTCCAAGCTTGCGCTAAACGATCGCATAGCAACTGGACTGGTGGGCAGGCTCAGAGAGCACAAGCCTCCTGAAGGTCTGGTGCAGGTGCTTAAGGTTACCGAGCGACAGTATGCGACAATCGACTGCATCGTGGGAAACTCCCGTAAGGGTTTTGAGCTGGATGATTCCGATCCGCTGGTGATCCTATGAAACTAAAGTTTGCGAGATTCGACACCTTGATCGATTTCGAAGATTGCGCCGTAACTACGATTGAGGTCAACAATAGAACCCTCTTTTGCCGCATTGTTCAATCATTGGAGTCGGAGCTCGGAGAGCAGGCAGTTGAGCCGTATTACCTTTTTGTCGACGAGCGTTCTGTTGCATCAAAAGGCAAGCTGCTTTTTCTGAACGAGTTACCGAGTTTGCCGCTGCATGACCGATCTTTCGAAAAGGCCCTTTATGCAAAACTTCTCGAGCAGATGGCAAACGAAGCGGATATGGATGGGCGGCTTTCTGAGATAGACAGAGTTGGCGGTGAGGTTAGGGGGCTGATTCAAAGTGGAGGCCTCCGCATGTGGGGGAGATACAACTTTGAAGTAAACTGGGATGCAGCCACCTTTCTCAAAGCTTTTGGTTTTGGCGTTGAGGTGGATGAATGTGACACGCTCCTTGATAGATGGATAAAGTTTCTTGGTCTGTGTGTTGACATTGGGCTTAACAAGCCACTTGTAACGGTCAATCTCAAAAGTTTTCTTGATACAAAAGACCTGCAAGAGCTCTATCGGCAAGCGTTTTTTCACGGAATTCAATTGGTTCTGATCGAGTCCTGGAGAGATGAGAGGCAGTTCTTGAGCGAGAGAAAAATACGCATTGACCAGCACTTACTCGATGGCTGATCATTGAAGCACCAGTCAAGTGACCGTCCTTTGCAGCGGGATTATGCATCCAATGGTTTTGGAGCAGCGTCACTCTGACTGGTAACTAGACCGGCGGGGACTCGTGCATATCGACTGACTAGTTTTGGAGCAGCGTCACTCTGACTGGTAACTAGACGAACACTACGAGAAAATGAAGGCGAGCCTCGTTTTGGAGCAGCGTCACTCTGACTGGTAACTAGACGTCCTTGACTCGCCGATAGCACTCATCGCAGTTTTGGAGCAGCGTCACTCTGACTGGTAACTAGACCGACGTACTCAGCGGACGATTACTGCCCGGTTTTGGAGCAGCGTCACTCTGACTGGTAACTAGACGGGAGCTGGGTGTAGACAAAGACAAGATCGTTTTGGAGCAGCGTCACTCTGACTGGTAACTAGACAGCACCAGTTCCCGTACCACGGTATCCTCGTTTTGGAGCAGCGTCACTCTGACTGGTAACTAGACTTTGTAGCAATCGACGCCGTTGGGGTTCCAGTTTTGGAGCAGCGTCACTCTGACTGGTAACTAGACTATAACGCTGTGTAATACGCATGGGGTGAGTTTTGGAGCAGCGTCACTCTGACTGGTAACTAGACCGAGCGCATGTGCTCGCGCCTCGCCGACCTGTTTTGGAGCAGCGTCACTCTGACTGGTAACTAGACTAGCAAAGTGGAGCAAATGCCTGTCTAAGGGTTTTGGAGCAGCGTCACTCTGACTGGTAACTAGACTGGTCCGACGAGTACATCACGACGTTCGCCGTTTTGGAGCAGCGTCACTCTGACTGGTAACTAGACGGGTGCACGCAGTACGACTACCACTACCAGTTTTGGAGCAGCGTCACTCTGACTGGTAACTAGACAACAGAAATTAGCCAACGGCGGGCACCTTGTTTTGGAGCAGCGTCACTCTGACTGGTAACTAGACGCGCATTCCGCGCCCGTCCGCGCACGCGTTGTTTTGGAGCAGCGTCACTCTGACTGGTAACTAGACTGGGCGTGTTCTGAGGGATTGGAACGCCGTGGTTTTGGAGCAGCGTCACTCTGACTGGTAACTAGACGAGGTTCGCCCTCTCAGACCGAGAGCGCGAGTTTTGGAGCAGCGTCACTCTGACTGGTAACTAGACCATACCGGCAAATAAAACGGGAGTGCAGCCGTTTTGGAGCAGCGTCACTCTGACTGGTAACTAGACTAGGTAGGTATGCTGTTGTTGTTGTCATGGGTTTTGGAGCAGCGTCACTCTGACTGGTAACTAGACCGGAAGAGCTCGAAGACGGTTCAAGGCGAGTTTTGGAGCAGCGTCACTCTGACTGGTAACTAGACCGAACCGCGCGAAGCCTTGCAGCTTTACCGAGTTTTGGAGCAGCGTCACTCTGACTGGTAACTAGACCATCAGACTAGCCTCGTCCGCCGGGGTCGGTTTTGGAGCAGCGTCACTCTGACTGGTAACTAGACCGAGGCGGTG
>CALUOB010000162.1 GCA_944322175.1 uncultured Coriobacteriaceae bacterium | reverse complement strand
AGGCGGTGGAGTTCAAGGCCGGAGGCAAGTTTTGGAGCAGCGTCACTCTGACTGGTAACTAGACCGAAGATGTGATGGACATCAAGCCCGTACGGTTTTGGAGCAGCGTCACTCTGACTGGTAACTAGACGCGGTGTACAGCGAGAGGCGCCAGTACCGGGTTTTGGAGCAGCGTCACTCTGACTGGTAACTAGACCCTCCTCGTGCTCGACGGCCCTGACCGCAGGTTTTGGAGCAGCGTCACTCTGACTGGTAACTAGACTAGCAGGCTGCTGAAGAATGATAAGGTTAAGTTTTGGAGCAGCGTCACTCTGACTGGTAACTAGACGACTACTGGAGCATGAATCCTATCAAGGATGTTTTGGAGCAGCGTCACTCTGACTGGTAACTAGACCGCAGCAGCGCAGCATCGCGCGCAAGGTGACGTTTTGGAGCAGCGTCACTCTGACTGGTAACTAGACTGCCTCCCAGCTATGACCGGCGGGGAAGTCGTTTTGGAGCAGCGTCACTCTGACTGGTAACTAGACGCAGGCGGTGATGAGCACGAAATGAGCATCGTTTTGGAGCAGCGTCACTCTGACTGGTAACTAGACCAAAATGCAATGTATATCGCGGCGTCCTCGGTTTTGGAGCAGCGTCACTCTGACTGGTAACTAGACTCTCGCCCTGAAACTGCTGCGTGAAAGAGGGTTTTGGAGCAGCGTCACTCTGACTGGTAACTAGACAAGTGCTGGAACGACGTGGAGGGGGCTGAGTTTTGGAGCAGCGTCACTCTGACTGGTAACTAGACTCGAGCAGCGCTACGGCCTCGCGGCGAACAGTTTTGGAGCAGCGTCACTCTGACTGGTAACTAGACAACATCGTTGCAAAGACCCCTTTGGTGTCAGTTTTGGAGCAGCGTCACTCTGACTGGTAACTAGACTCTGCGTCTTGAGCTGCGAGCCGTTCCAGAGTTTTGGAGCAGCGTCACTCTGACTGGTAACTAGACGCGGGCGACGTGCTGGCCGTGACGAGCATCGTTTTGGAGCAGCGTCACTCTGACTGGTAACTAGACTTGAACTTGACAAGGACGGCAACGTCAAGGGGTTTTGGAGCAGCGTCACTCTGACTGGTAACTAGACGCCAGCCCTTATGTTCGCGCCGCACTTCTCGTTTTGGAGCAGCGTCACTCTGACTGGTAACTAGACCAAGCAGCTGACGAAGCTCGCGAGAGCCCTGTTTTGGAGCAGCGTCACTCTGACTGGTAACTAGACGAACGGCGTTCGATCAGAACAAGGGCAAGAGTTTTGGAGCAGCGTCACTCTGACTGGTAACTAGACCGTACTTATCCCATGTACTTGCATCACCGTAGTTTTGGAGCAGCGTCACTCTGACTGGTAACTAAACATCGTTTTACAAATTCCAATCATGGTTATCACTCTTTGTCAGCTGTTATACTTAAGGCAGGGTAGGCACCTTGGTACAGTGGGTTAGAGGCCTGGGCGTCTGCGCTTCTCTATCGCGCCGGTATCGTGATCACCGCGCGCACGGCGCGCTCGTCTGGCAGGACCAGGCGGGCGCGCCGCTTTAGTTCGTGAACTTCATTGTCTTCACCTCTGTTCAGACCGTAGAGGTGTTTTAGGACGACGCTACTTTGGCTTGCGATCATTGTTGTCCTTTAATTTCCTTTGTTCTTTGATGCGATGAGTGTCGCTACATAACGGTTCTCCGATTCGTGGTTATTCTGCGGTTCTGGAGATTGGCTACGGGCACGGCGATTGACGTCTTTGTCTCCGTATTCGTGTCCGCGCCAGGGTTTACGCTCTTCCCGACAGGTAGTTTCGGCTCTCTTGGCAGCATGTGCAGCTGTCGGGGCCGAACGAGGTTGGGAGGCAGTTGTGTATCAGCCGTCGCGTGTTCTTGCTTCGTTTTGCATTGCAGGGTTCCAGTTTGGGGAGGGCGCCCTGGTGCTCGACAAGCTCAAGCCGGGCGTGCATCTTGAGATGGTTGCTGAGCCGGACAACCCTCACGATTCGTCGGCCATCGCTCTGTACTATGAGGGCAAGCGACTGGGCTATGTTCCCGAAGACGGCAACGAGCCCTTTGCGACCATGATCTTCTTCGGGCATGCTGATGCGTTTGAGTGCGTAGTCCAGCAGGTTGCGCCCGAGCGCAGCCCGTGGCATCAGGTCCGTGTTGGCGTGTTTGTGACTGACGCTCGCAAGAGCAAATAAGCCCGTCGAGGCTTCTACATTCAGATTGCAGGTTTGGTCAAATCGTTGCCCTTGTCGCAGGAGGCCTTACCGCTCAGGCTCTGCAATCAGGCGGATGGCGCTGCGGTCGGCGAGGCGAGCAAAGTCTGCGCCGAGCCAGATGCTCGACTCACCGGGGCCGAGAACGAGCGGCATGCGGTTGTGCACCGGCGCTATGCTTGCGTTGGGGGCTGTGGTAACAACCGAGAACCTGCCCTCCGCTTGCACGCCAGCGAGCAAAAACGCTCGCGCGCCGGGGAGACGGAAGCGATACTGGCGACGCACGGGCTTGCCGGTGCGCTCGCTTTCCACGCGCTCGGTGGCGTGGCTCTCATAAAACGCGCGCACGGGTACCAGGCACCGCCCGTGCTGAATGGCCTCCGCCCACATACCGCGCCGTCCGCGTTCGATCTGCTCGAGCGCGGACTCGAGCCTCGTGTTAAAGACGGCGCTCTCTTTGCCGTTGAGCGCAAAACCCCAGCTCAAGGTAATCACCATCAGATGTCCGCTCTGCTCGGGAACATACACCGGCACGGTGGATCCCGGATGCGCGTCGTAGAGCGGGTCGGGCTTCTCTACGAGCTCGATGGCGTGCGCACTTGCTTGCCCGCGCTTATCAAGTACCGCCTGCGCTTCCGCAACGGTGAGCGGGCTTATCCTTACGCACATGCCGATCCTCCGTTCTCGCGTGGGCGCTGATCCCCGCTGGTTTTTCTCCCGATCTGTCAGCATCGGTGCTAATGATACGGACCCAAACGGACAGTTTTGCGGGCAGAAGCGTCCGTTCGGGTCCGTTCCAATCTACGAAGCGTCCGATTGGGTCCGCATCTGCCCACAAACCCTCGCGTACAGCGCCGTGCACACCCGCACCCCGCGCGCCGGTGCGCCCACGGTCCCGGGCGTGCTCGGCAGCTACAGCGCGCTCAGGTAGATCTGGCGGGCGTCGTCCAAGGTCAGCTGCTTAAACGAGCCGAACTTCTCGCCGCGGTTGATCTTGAGGCCGGGGAGGAGCTTCTCAACGTCCTCGGCCGTCATGCCAAACTCCGAGAGGGTGCAGGGCATGCCGAGGCTCACGAAGAATTCCTGCAGCTCGTCGATGGTCTCCTCAGCGGCGTCGGCAACGGCGCGTTCGGGCGTGATCTCCTCGTCGATGCCGTTGAGATCGTCGACCGCGGGGTCAACGGGCTCTATGCCAAAGACTTGGCGGCCAAACTCGAGGAAACGCTCGGGGTGCTCGCGCCACACGTAGCGCATCCACGCGGGAAAGATCACGGCCAGGCCGGCGCCGTGCGTGATGCTCGCGTCAAAGGCCGAAAGCTCGTGCTCCATGCCGTGGCAGGTCCAGTCGCCGTCGCGGCCGCCCGGGTTGCCGAGCCCCAGGCCCGCCAGTCCGTTGTGAGCGAGCGTGCCGGCCCACATAATGTTGGCTCGCGCATCGTAGTCCTCGGGGTTCTCCATAACCTGCGGCGCGGCGTCCATCACAGCGCGGATCATGCCGAGCGCGATGTTGTCGGTTACCGCAACGCCCGGCTGACCCGAGAAGAACCGCTCCATAATGTGGGCGATCATGTCGGTCACGCCGGCGGCGGTTTGGTAGGGCGGCAGCGTGAAGGTGAGCTCGGGATCCATGATGGCGAGCACGGGACGGTTGAGGTCGGTGCCGAGGCCGCACTTGAGGTGTTCCTCGTCGTTTGAGATGACGCTGGAGTTGGAGGCTTCGGAGCCCGAGGCGGGGATGGTGACCACGCAAGCAACCGGCAGGCGGTCGGTGGGCACCGCGCGCTTGCGCCAGAAGTCCCACACATCGCCGTCGTAAACCGCGCCGAGCGCGATGGCCTTTGCCGCGTCCATGGCAGAGCCGCCGCCCACGGGCAGTACCACATCGGCACCGAAGTCGCGCGCAAGCCTGATGCCCTCGCGCACCGAGGTGATCTCGGGGTTGGGGCGCACGCCGGAGAGCTCCTCGTGAGCCACGCCCGCGGCGTCGAGCGAGGCCTTTACGCGGTCGAGCGTGCCCGTGCGCACCACGGACCCCTTGCCGTACACGATGAGCGCGCGCTTGTAGCCGAGCGCAGTGAGCTCTTCTCCGGTGCGGTCGCAGGCGCCGCGACCGAATACGAAGCGGGTGGGGGAGAAAAACCGAAAGTCGTTCATGAGGTCCCTTTCTGCACGGTGCGCGGCGCGCCGCGGGGGCGAGCCTGCCATGTGCATGATGGTACTCCCGGCGGTACCTGCTGTGTCGTGGCGGCTTCCGGCGATTTGGCCGGGCGTCTCTTGGCCCTCGGGCGGTCGATGGTCAGGCTGGTGCAACTGGCACCGGTGGAAACATCACAGAATTCTGCGGCGAATCTCCAAGATATGTTCACGTTCTGGGGGCATAATCGCAGGCGACGTGAAAAGGAACGAAGCAGATCCTTTGCTGATCCGGATAAACGCCCAGTCCTTTCCCGGGCGGAATTACCGGCATCGCCACGTTGAGGGGCTCGCCACGGCGAACGCGCCTTCAGGTTCAGGCTCCGCCTGCCGAAGACGCGGGCGAGCCCCTGTTTTTTTATCTCGCGGCTCTCTTCTTGCTAATTGATACGTTGGCGTTTCCGCGAGATTGCTGAGCGCGCCGAGTTTGTCCAAAAGATTACGCAGCGCGTCGGATGTGCCGCAAGATTACGCACCCAAACGGTTTATCCGATCTAGCGACGCCGATAAATACGGCAGGATGCGTAATCTTGCGGTTAAAACGCACGGATGCGTAATCTAGCGGCCAGGTCCGCTGAGATGCGTAATCTCGCAGGGGCGCGCAGCGCCGACGCGGGGCTTCTCGTGGTACTTGGGAGCTGCGCGGCATTGGGCGTGGCGCGTGTCCGCGCGGGCGGGTAGACTGGTGGGCAGCAGAACAACCGAGAGGAACCCGCCATGTCTGACGCCACCGCAACTGCCGCACCCGCCGCCGAGGACGCTGCGCGCAAGATCATCGCCGTTATCGACGGCAACTCGCTCATGCACCGCGCCTACCACGGCGTACCGCCCACCATGAACGCACCCGACGGGCGGCCCACCAACGCCATCTTCGGCTTCTTGAACATGCTGCTCAAGCTCGTAGACGCCTTCCACCCCGACGGCATTGTCTGCGCATTCGACAAGGGCAAGCCGCGCGTGCGCATGGAGATGCTCCATCAGTACAAGGCCCAGCGCAAGCCCATGGACGACGAGCTGCGCCAGCAGTTCCCCATGATCCACGACGTGCTGCGCGCCCTCAACGTGCCCATTCAGGAGTGCGAGGGCTGGGAAGGCGACGACATCCTGGGCACGCTCGGCGCCCAGGGCGAGGCGGCCGGCTACGACATGTACCTCGTCACCGGTGACCGCGACATGTACCAGCTCGCCACCGACCATGTGAAGATCGTCGGCACCAAGCGCGGCCTCTCCGAAGTCAAGATCGTCACGCCCGAGGAGGTCATCGAGGCCTACAACGGCGTCACGGCCGATCTTATCCCCGACTTCTACGGCCTCAAGGGCGACACCTCCGACAACATCCCCGGCGTTCCCGGCATCGGCCCCAAGAAGGCGGCGGCGCTCATCACGCAGTACGGTAGCCTCGAGGGCGTCATCGAGCACGCGGGCGAGGTCAAGGGCAAGATGGGCGAGAACCTCCGCGCCCACATCGAGGACGCGCGCATCTCCAAGCAGGTTGCCATCATCCGCAAGGACGCCCCGGTGAGCTGCGACTTTGACGCGGTGCGCTTCCCCAGCTTCGATCCGACCGAGGCCCGCGCCGCGCTCGGTGCGCTCGGCATCACCACGCTCGCCACGCGGCTTCTCGCGCTCGTCGACGGCGGCGACGCCGCTGGCTCGGGCGCTTCCGCCCTCGAGGTGCCGGCGCCCGTAGAGGGCTCTGCGGCGCTCGCCGAGCTCGTGCGCGCCATGGCGGCAGACGAGTGGCTCGCCTGCGTGCTCGACGACGATCAGGAGGAGGGCGCGCTCTTTGCCACCACGCATCAACTGTGGGTGGCGTCCGAGAAGGCCCTCATGCGCTTCGACGAGGCCGAGATCGCAGGCGTGCTCGGCGAGCTCTTCTCGACCGGGCGCGTGGTGTCGCCCGATGTGAAGGAGCTTCTCCACGAGCTCGCGCCGGTTGACTCCGCCGACCCGGCGCAGATCGAGCTGCTCGACGTCGAGCCGTCTCGCATCTTCGACACCACGGTCGCCGCGTACCTGCTCGACTCTATCCGCACGAGCTTTGAGCCCGGCTACCTGGCCGACCGCTACTTGGGCCTCATGCTGCCAGAAGACGACGACGTGCGCCCCGCAGCCGTTGCCGCCGTGGTTGCCCAACGCGCCCACGAGCCCTTGCGCGCCGCGCTCGAGAACGACGGCAGTCTGCGCCTCATGGAGGAGATGGAGATGCCGCTCGTGCCGGTGCTCGCCCTCATGGAGCGCAACGGCATGCTCGTTGATCCCGAGCGCCTGCACGCGCTGTCGGAAGGGCTCGGAGCCGACATCAACGCGCTCGCCGCGCGCATTCACGAGCTCGCGGGGGAGGAGTTCAACATCGCGAGCCCCATGCAGCTCAGCCATGTGCTCTTCGACGTGATGGGCCTGCCCACGCGCGGCCTCAAGAAGACGCAGCGCGGCTACTACTCCACCAACGCCCGCGTGCTCGAGGAGCTTGCGCGCGACCACGAGATCGTGCGCCTCATCCTCGAGTACCGCGAGAAGGCCAAGATCAAGAGCACGTACCTCGACACGCTGGGCGGCCTGCGCCGCCGCGACGGGCGCGTGCACACCACGTTCAACCAGACGGTCACCGCCACCGGGCGCCTCTCGTCGTCCAATCCCAACCTGCAGAACATTCCCACGCGCTCCGAGCTGGGCAAGACCGTGCGCACGGCGTTCTCGGCGGGTCCGGGCAAGGTGTTCGTGGCGGTTGACTACAGCCAGATCGAGCTCAGGCTGCTCGCGCACCTTTCGGGCGACGAGCACCTGGTGGCGGCGTTCAACGAGGGCGAGGACTTTCACGCCGAGACCGCCTCGCGCGTCTTTGGCGTGCCGGTCGAGGAGGTCACGCGCGAGCTTCGCAGCCGCGCCAAGGCCGTCAACTTCGGCATCGTGTACGGCCAGCAGGCCTACGGCCTCTCGCAGTCGCTCGGCATTCCCATGGCCGAGGCGCGCGAGATGAT
>CALUOB010000161.1 GCA_944322175.1 uncultured Coriobacteriaceae bacterium | reverse complement strand
GTTGTTCCGCGAGCCTTAATGTCTAGCATAAAATATGATGTATTAGGGTTGCTCTGCGAAAAGGAATAGAACTCATCAGAATCTTTTTCTGAAAATGAATCATCCTCATAAACATGTTCGATAGTATATTCAGGCTTATATATATGGTAATATCCATCGTTATTTGTGGACCAGTCCTGTTTATTTCTCAACGCATCAAATATATATTCTAGATGCGTTTTGGTGAGGCCAAATCGTTTTTTCCAAAGTTGTTCGATTACAGCTATTTCTGCATTTCCTTCGTCTGGCGTATTGCGATCACCAACTCTTGCATATATACATCCTTGCCGCATTTTTCCATATTGACGTTTCAAATAGATAGGAGTGTTATCTGTGTTATGAATAATAAGAACATCAAGTTCAACGCCCTCATAATCTACTGTTGTAACAGAAATTTCTGGCAAAATGTCTCCAGCAAAAGAGAGCTTTGAAATAGTATCCAAAATATCTGCCTGTTTTCTGCGTGCATTTTTCATGCCAACCAGCGAATGGTCATCAGCTATACCGAACATGAGATAGCAGTCTTCATTGTGCACAGTGTTTGCAAAACAAATGATATCTTTTATCAAATCTTCTATGTTTGAATGCCATTCCTGTTTGAAATCCCAAAAGTCTCCCTCTTTATTTTGAGAAAGGCAAAATGAAATTATATTGGTTAATGGTAAATAGCTGTATCTCATTTTGACTCCTTTAACAAACAACAGGATTGTTTCTGTTCATAATCCTCTGTCAATATCTGCCAAATGCGTCAGTAAATCTGAACTATACCGTTGCTCCTGGTCTAAAAGAATGGCGCCTCGATCAATATGCGCTTTTACATACGTCGGGAAAAACTCTTCATCCGTAAGATGTTTATGCGAATAAAGCTCCATAAGGCACTTATACACAGCATCAGCATCTCCAGTAATGGTTTGCCGGTTTAGTTCTCGTCCTTGTGTGTTGGTATGGAAATCACTATCTTTCAAGGGGGCATTTGATCGTAGCGATAACGCAATAGCTAGTTTAACTAAAGTATAACATGGCAAATTTTCGCTTCCCTCAATGCGGTCAAATATTTCCGATGCTTTTTGGGAAGTTTTGAGTTTAAACGCCATAATTATCACCCCTCGAAATACTGATTCTCATAGATGTGTGTTTTTTGATCTTGCCCGTAGTCAAGCATGTACACATGGGAAATTTGATTTCGCATAGCCTGCATATGCTCACTGGAAAGTTCTTCATTAGTGGACAAAATAATCAACTGCCCCGGCAAGTTCTTGAAGAAATACTCTGTAATATTTGCACGATGCTCTGTGTCGATTCTGGCAAAAGGGGTATCAATGATATATGGAAGCTCGTTTTTACTTTGCTTCATCATTGCCCAATACAAAGACATTACAAAGATTTGTTTTTCTCCGCTAGAAAGCTGTTCCTTGTCAATTTCCACAGGAAGGTCAAGTTGTTCCGCATCATCTGTATCTAGTGCCGCTTTCAACTCAGTGGCCGTATGTATACCGTATTTTTCAAGAAGTTGCTCAGTAGCAGCTTTCCCTAAAGCCATATTCATTGCACGAAAATCACCAGATTTGAGCAATGATCTGAGGTCCTCTATACTTATTGCCTGATTCCGAAGAAGATGAACAACAAACTGCGGATCTATGTAAAGCCTGGAAAAGAAATTATCTTTTCGAATCATCTCTCTGAATTTCTGATTCAGATCCTCTTCCACTTGGTGTAATAAACCACTATAAAGAGTTCCTTGTAATTCTTCTAGCAATAAAAGTACTTTCCCCGAAACCATTGAAACGGAACGGCGCTTAAGCTGATTCTCAAATTCCTTTTTAAGAACGCGCAGCTTGCTTTCCTGTTGATCTAATTCTTCTTTTTTTATAGCTATCAGTTCCTGCGTGTGATCTTGTTTTACAGAGCATACTTTTAACCGCTCCTCAAGATCTGCCAGGAGCTTCATATAGCCCTCAAAGTTCTCAATACTGGTAGACTGCAAACGTGAACGAATTTTCTTGCTTTTCTCGATTGAAGCTAAAATCCTCCTTTTATAATTCTTCAAGGCATTTTTGTCATAGGAATTAACGCGACTAATAACCGCGCGTACCTGGCCTTCATCATCACTCGACAAGCCAAACAAAGGTTCGAACTCTTCCCACTTGGAATCTAAGAGATACCCTCCAATTTTACTGTAAAGTTGTTTGGTGTCCTGATCAACATTTGAACTTCCAATATTTTTTACAGCTTCCGAAAGAACTTCATAAAATTTTTTATCCTGTAGGCTGTTCCTTAAAGTTTGATAGGTTTGATGGTCTTTTTCTTGTTGGATTTGATCCGGAATTTTTTCCATCAATCGGGGTACCAATGTAAAGGGCAAGAGATCCGTAGCAATTGCTTTACGCTGCCAATTCAATCGCTCACGCTTTTCCTCTTCGGCTTTCAACTGGGTATGCAAAGCTGTCCATTCCTCAATCGTAATACCACCGCGATCAGCATAAACCTTTTTTTGCTTATTGATTTCTGCTTCTAATTCACCGATATCATCTTGATATTTTTGAAGTTCTGCTTCTAGCCCAGACACCTGACTTTGCAATTTCTTTACTGTCGCCTGGGCATCCAAATATT
>CALUOB010000160.1 GCA_944322175.1 uncultured Coriobacteriaceae bacterium | reverse complement strand
TGGAGCCGATGGAGGCCGCGCCGACCGTGACGGAAGCGCCGTCCGAAACGCTCGCAACGTTCCACAGAGCGCCGTCCACGTCGACGAGCGTGTCACCGGTTTTGATCCCATCGGAGGGGGTGATGTTGGTGAGCGGTACCGATGCGCCGGAAGAGAGCGCGATGTTGCAGGAGCGGAAGCCTACGCCCTGAGCGCCGTCAGCGCCCTTCTCGCCGGGTGCGCCCTGCGGGCCTTTGAGCGTGCCCTTCTCTACCCATGTGAGTGCCATGTGAGTGCCTTTCTACTCGGACGCGGACGTTCCATCGTCCACGAACTCCCAGAACTGACCCGTTACCGGGTCGATGGCGGAGTCTCCCTCGATCCCGCCTATGGTGGGCCTGCCGTCCGTGACGGAGACCTGAGTGCCGCGCTTGACGCTCTCGGCGTGCTCTGCGGCCTGCTCGGCCCTCTCAGCCGCCTCTAGGGCCTCGTCGCGGGCCTCAAGGAGCTGCCCCAGCACGTCGGGCGGGTCGGGGATGGGTTCGCCGCCCTCGAACGGGCCGGAGGGGACCACTTTCAGCAGGCGGTCGGCCCTAGCCGTGAGGACTCGGACGTTTCCGCCGTCCCCGTAGCCGACGATGCCGACCGGGAGCCATCTCGTGTCCTCGCACACGGATGCCGGGATGGTGACCGGCTCGCCCGTGTAGAGCACCTCGACCGCCTTGTAGTCCGGGCCGACCATGACGATTGATACGTCGAGGCCGTCCCACTCCGCGTCGAGGTCGAGCTGGATGGCGTCGTGCCCCTTGGAGTGCTGGATGATGTCCGGGTCGAGGCACGATACCACGTGGTCGCGCACGACGAGCGTGTGCATGTGCAGGTCTGGCAATGTCTACCTCCTTAGTTGCCGACGCCGATGGCGTAGAAGTTGAGGTCTACCGACATGGAGAAGCTACTGTCGTTCCATGCCGTCACGTTGAAGTAGTTCCTGTTCTTGTTGTAGGCGAGGCACCCGACGTTGTTGTAGCCGTTTGGAGGGCTGCTTGAGTTGCTGTTGAGCGTCACGAGCACGCGGTAGCTGTACCTGTCGGAGAAGAAGTTGGACGGGAGGCTTATCGTATGACCTCCGGCGCTGCCTCCTGCGTTCATTGACACGCTGATTGATCCGCACGCCTCCCTGCGCCCGTTGGCCCATTTCCAGTAGCGGACGTTTCCCAGCGTCCCCTCTTCGACGAGGTAGTCCCCGTTGGTCCACATGTCCGCGATGTCACTGACCAAGAAGTAATTGCCTGACCAACTGGAGGAGAACGGTGGAGCAGCGCCTATCGCATCCACTCGACCGAGGAACGTCGACGTTCCCGATCGCTGGAACTTCGTGTTGCTGTCTATTAGCGAGATGATGGCGTTTGAGCTTCCGCTTCCAAGCGTGATGTTGGTCGCTGAGAAGCTTGAGACAACTCTCCCGTTGTATAGAACTTGGAACGCTCCCGAGGTGTTCATCTTGACCGAAGAGGAGTCCCCCTCGCGTCCAACCTCAAGTCCGCTCGACGTGTACCGGAAGTAGCTCGATACCTCCTGAACGTCGGTCTGCGCCTGCTCTGCCGCGTCCTTTGCGTCCTCGGCGGTCGACACGGCGCTGTTGATGTTGATGGTGAGGGCATCCGAGGTCTGCGTCAGCTCGGTCTTGGTGGCGTAGGTGTCCCCCACGGCGTTCATGACGTTCTGCTCGACCGTCGACTGAATCTGGCCGGATGCCTGAGAGATGGCGGTGTTTATCTCGTTCTCCACGCCCTCGGATGTGGCGTAGGTCTCGGATATCTCGGACCTGAGGCCGTCGATTCCGGTTGACAGCTCGGTCTTGAGCGCGTAGTTCGTAGTGACGTTGTTCTCGAACGAGTCGAGCTGGCCCTCCCACGTCTCGGTTGCACCCGATACGGATGTCGATATCTGATGCTGGATGTCCGCGTCGGTGAGCTGGTGGTCCTGCTTCCACTCCTCCATCTCGCCGTTGACCTCGTCTAGGATCTCCGTGCCCTTATCGATGATCTGCTGGGCGAGGTCCACCTCGACTTGGTCCACGTAGTCCACGATGTTCTGCCCGATCGGCATTGCGATGAGGGCACCGGACTCGGTCACGATGACCTTGACGCGGTCCCCCTGCTTGATGGGGCTGTCGCACGAGCAGGTGACCACGTCCTCCGAATTATCAAGTTTTACTTGTACCTTGCCCTCGGCGCTGTCCGCCTGAGCGGTGCCGTAGCGCACGTAGGAGCCGGTTGAGGTGGTCGCGCCGACCTTGGAGGCGCTCGATACCGTGTTGGAGGACGGGTTCCTGAAATACAGGCGCTTGCCTATCTCCCTCATGGTCGGCATCTATATCACCCTCATCTTCGTCTGTGTCATGCAGAACGGGGACAGCTTGGATATGCGCATCTCGGTCACGAGGCAGCGGTTGTCGAACGTGCCGGGCTCGGTCCTGTACTGGTCGCGGGAGTTGATGTAGCGGACCACGTCCCCGACCCTGAGGCCGGGGATGCCCGCGTGCTCGACGTTGATGTACAGGTTGGAGTGCGAGTTCTCGTCGAGGTACCGCTGCGCCTGCGCCTGCAGGTCCTCGTGGCTGCACGGGTCGGTCACGTGGAGCACCTCGGTCCTGCGCCTTCCGCACCTCGCGAAGCTGTAGTCAGCGCTGTCGGGCAGGTCGACGTACACGGAGTCGGACAGCGGGTATGGGTCGTAGTTGTCCTTGCTCGGGTCGTCCTGCTTGGACTCGCGCGAGAAGTAGGCCATGACCCTGTTCAGCGGCTCGTCGCGGTTGGTCTCGAACTCGATGCCCGCCTTGTAGATGCAGCCCTCGTTCTCGTCGAAGGTATACATGATTGGTCGGTTCCACGGGTCGATGTAGGGCCTCGCCACTATCGTGCCGTCCATGTCCGTGACCAGCTCGCCGTTGAGCCAGCCCGCGTACGTGTTGAGCATCTCGCCCCGGTTGGTGCCGAGCGGGAAGAAGATCTCTATCGTGTGGGTGCGCCCCGTGTCGAAGCCGTCCCCCGCCCTGATGTGGCCGTTGTCGTGCCCGCCGCCCGTGCAGATGTACTGCATGGCATCCCAGCAGTTGTCTCCCGGATGGCGGATGAAGTCGAAGATGGTGGAGTCCTGCGTCATGGCCCACATGGGGCCGTAGCACGTGAGCTTGCGGTTGGTGATGCCGTACTTGGAGCTGTTGCTCAGGTTGCTGACGTAGAACGTCCCCATGCAGAACTCGCCCGCGAAGCTGCCGGTCGTGACCGTCTGGTAGATGCGGATCATGCCGTCCATCGTGCGCCCTTGGGAGATGATGTTGTGGTAATCGCCCTCGGAGATGGTGACGGTGGCCTCCATGTGGTTGTCCGACTCGTAGGCGTAGGTTATCGATGTTCCGTCGAGGTCGAGTTCTATCTCCTCTGAGGTGTCGATGAGCGTGAAGGGGTCCACGATCTTTGCGTAGTACCTCGTGGTGCGGCCCGGTGCTCCCCAGTCCGCTTCGGTGAGACCTGCTGCCATACGTCACTGCACCTGCCTCATGCTTATCTTTACCGTGCGGAAGCGCCGGTAGCGGTCCCAGCCCACTTCGACGTCCTCGACCGCTATGCGCCTGCGCTCGCCGTCAGGGCCTCGCAGGACGCATATACCAGCGAACATCAGGCGCTCGAAGTCCTCAAGCTCCTGAAATATCTGCTCGCCGTACATGTGCTCGGTGACGATATCGAACTCAAGCGTTCCGGTGGCGCTGCCGCCGTTGCCGAACGCCACGGAGTCGTAGTCCCGCGTGGCGAACTTGACGGTTTCGCTCTCAGGCTCGAACGACCAGTTCTCGGAGACGTTGTAGCGTATCTCGACCTCTTGGAACCTATTCCAGTTGAGCGGTCCGATGAACATGCGGTTGTCCGAGGGAATCGCAGGTATGGTCACGCTCGCCAAGTCGGAAATAAGGTACTCGTCCGAACCGGGGTAGGTCTTGTGGCCTATCGCGTAGACCTCGAACTCGCGCTCAAGCGGAGGGTACTTGATGATATACAGCCCCCCGTTGTCTACCATCTGGAAGTCTGAGTCGGCCATCTCAGTCGATAGCCCGCAGTAGGCTTGGTCGTAGCTTATGTCGTAGTCTTTGAGATCGTGGAGGCGAATCTGAACGCTGTCTCTGTTGACCTGCACGACCTCAAGAAGCGGCGTCGAGCACTTGGTGTGGTCCGCTACGCTCACGTCTCCCTCAAGATGAGCGAACCACTGGTCGATGGGGTTGAACCCTGCGTTCATCCTGATTGAGACGTGGATTGTCTCGTTGTTCTGCGGAGGGCGCTTGAGCCACGAGTAGGGGATGCGAACGTATCCGAACCCCCCGTTGTAACCCATGATGTTGCCGTACCAATTGCCGCTCTTGAGCAGGTTCTCGCCGGTTTCCTCGACGTACACGTCCTCGACGGCGAACCTGTCGTCGTTGCGCTGCCACGCGGGGGCGTCGTACTTGACCTGTATGACGCCCTCGGGTAGAAGCTGCACGGTCTTTAGGTAGTAGTTCGGAACGTAGCTGAACACGATGCTGTTGTTCTGCGCAACGTCGGAGAACTCTCCGCCCTGAGACTCCCAGTACTGCTCGTAGTACTGCGTCTTGACGTGGACCTGAATCTCTATCGCGTCGTACTTGCGGGTTTCGAGCGCGTAGCTGCTGCCGAAAAGCTGCTCCTTCACAGACCCATACGGGCTGGGGTCCATGCCGGTCTGGTCGCTGTACTCACCGATCTGGCTCAACTCGATCGCCCAGTACCAACGGCTGTTGTAGTACGTCTGATGCGGGTTGCATTGACTGGACGGGATGCGGGACCAATACCAGCCGGACCATTCGGACCAGCCGTTATCGGACCCGCCCGTCGCGTCTCCGGGGCGCTTCACGTACCGGTAGCTGATTGCGCAGTCAATGTTCTCTTGGAACTGCGCTCCCAGCTCTGTCGAGAACACCACGTAGATGCTGTTGATGCCGTGATGCTCGGTGAAGCGCACCATGCTCGAATGGGCGCTTGTGGTCGCGTTGGTCGATATTCCCAAGTCTAGGATTGCCACTAGATTGCACCTACCCTTTCAAGCTCGTCAAGGAGGTCGAGGGCGATGGACTGGACCCTGCCCGTCGTGCCTATGCCGTCGATCGTGATGTTGACCGCGCTGTTGCCCGTCTCGCGGATGCCGCTGCCGGGGTAGGGCGGGGTCCTCACTCCGTTCATGCCTTGGTCGTATCCGCCCGTGTTCCTTCTGTCGGTGGATACCGATAGCTGCGACGCCGTCACTGCGGCGCTTAGCATCGAGGAGTTGAGCAGGTTCGCCTTGCTCGGAGACCAGTACCTAGCGGATGCGGCGAGCTCCCTAGCGTCGGATGCCCTCGTTGTTGCAACTGCCTTCGTCGCGGGAGCTGTATAGGCCCTCGCGGACATCGCCCTCGCCGACATGGGTTCGGCTGATAGCGACTGCGTGCTTTCACCGCCGCTCCTTCCCATGCCGACCAACCCGCCTATCATTCCGGGTATGGTCGACGGGACGGCTGATAGGATGCTCTTGATGCGTCCAATCCACCATGTGGCCGTGCTGTACGCGGAGCTTAGAGCGTCTCCGATCGCAGACTGGATGCCTCCGACGAACGAGCTCCACTCGGCGTATAGGTCTACGTTGTGGCTCGTCAGCGCGGACTCGGTGTTGGAGTTCGCGGTCGACGCCTCGGAGGTCATGTTCACGCCGCCGTCGTAGATGCCAGACGCGGCGCTGTTGGCCTTCTCGAGGGCCGCGTTGTACGTGTCCCCGCTCTGGATCGCCGCTATGAAGGCGTTTACGGCCTCGGTGCCCTCGATGCCGTAGCTCGCGAGCATGGAGCCGATACCCTCGACTCCTCCGTATGCCGCTATGGCTGCGGACGCTGCGGTCGCATCGGGCTTAGCGAGCTCGTTGGCGTAGGCGGTTATGGCCTCCTCGCCCTTGAACCCGTAGTCCTGAACGTGCTTGCCGAACTCGTCTACCGTCATGTTGCTGACGTTGAGAGCGGCGTTGACCGCGTCGGCGGTTCCCTGCGATATGCCGTCGGAGAATCCGAGGACGATGCCGAGGCCCTTGGCGGGGAGATCCTTCCCCATGCCGTCGAGCGAGTCGACGACGCTGTCGACGGTTCCGTCGAAGTCTGCGGCGAGCTCCTCGAGCTCATCCTCGCTGAGCTGCTGCAGCTGCTCCACTGAGACACCGGCCCTGTCGAGCGAGTCGGTGAACGACGCGATGCCCTTGCCGCTCGCCGTGAGGCCCTTGCCTATCTGCCTGCTGTTGACCGCGAACGTCTGGAGCTCGGTTCCCGCTCCCTCGGCAACGGACTGGCACACGGCGTAGTCCTCGGAGAGCTGGTCGACTGCGGCGCTCGCCTCCCTAGCGGCACCAGCCGTTTCCTCGAAGCCGTCCTTAGCCTCCTCGACCTCGCCCCAGTCGTGATTCTGCTCAAGCCCCGCGTTGTCGGATAGCTCCCTAGTCCCCCACTTCTCCTCGTACTCGTCGAGCTTCTTGTTGTACTCGTCGAGCGCATCCTGCTGCGCCTCGATCTGCTTCTGCTCGGTCTCCATGGCGTTTTGGAGGTTCGTAGCCATGGCGTCCGCCTGAATGGCGGCTATCTTCGCGTCGATGTACTTGTGGAGCGCGTCGACCGTGTCGAGTACAGCGCCCTCCTCGTCGGCTATCTTGCCGTTCGCGGCATCCACGACGCTGTACTGGGTTCCGCAGACCTGATTGACTTGGTCTATAGCCGCCCTGAGCTTTCCCTGCTCCTCGGCTGTCAGGCCGGACTGGTTGGCGTACTCGTCGATGATGGAGCTCGCGTTTCGGAGTGATCCTATCTGCGCAGCCGCCTGCTCGTTGGTCTCGTTGATATTCTTTGCGAGCTCGAGGTTCGCGTCGTAAACCTCGGTGAGGTCTACAGCCGTGTCCTCTGCTGCGTCCCCGTAGTCCTCGAGGCTCCCCGCGCCGTCGATAAGCGCACCAGACGTGTTCCCTACAGCCTTCCTGAGCTCGCTTATCGACGTCTCGGACTTCTCTACCTGCTCCTGAACCCTAGACATCTCGGCGATGATGGCACCTACGCCCACAGCCGCTATGCCCATTGCCGGTCCGAGCAGCGAGAAGCTGCCTCCCAGCGTTGAAACGGATGCGCCCGCAACGTCGGATACGCCGGACATCACCTTGAGCGCCGTGGATATACCCTTGAGGTCCTTGGACAGGGACCCAAAGGCTCGCGCGTACATGAAAATCGGGCCAGCGGCGGCGGAGATGCCGCCTATGACAGCGATGGCCTGCTTGGCCGCGTCGGGCAGCGATGTGAACCACACAGTCAGCTCTCCGAGCAGGTCCGCGACGAAGTCGATGGCGGGGGCTAGGCTCTCGCCCATCTCAGCGCCGAGAACCTGAGCGACGTTCTGCATTCGCGCGAGCGAGCCGGAGAAGCCCTCAGCTTTCTTCTCGGCCTCGTTGGCGGCGTCACCCGCTTCGCCCCACTGGTCGCTCACGCCGTTCCAAGCGTTGTTCGACATCTTGAGGTTGTCGTCGAGTCCGCCTATGGTCTGCATGAGACCCTCGATGGCTTGCTTCTGTCGTACCGCCGTGATGCCGATGTCCTGCAGGGTCGCGTCTGCGGAGCCGCCGCTGTCCTCGATCTTGACGAGGCCCTCGATGAAGGCCCTCATGGCCGTGGACGGGTCGGAGTTCCACGTGTCGGCGAACTGCTGGGCGCTCATGCCCGATACCTGGGCGAACGCCTCGAGCGCATCGCCGCCAGCGGCCACAGCCGTCTCTAGGTCGCTCATGGTGTTGGAGATGGCCGTGCCCGCCGCCTCGGCGTTCTGTCCGGTCGAGGCGATGGAGGATGCCCACGCGAGAATCTCGGGCGTTGTCATGCCCACGATGGAGCCCATGGAGCCGATTCGCTTGGCGATCTCGACTATCTGGGACTCGGTAGAGGCTCCGTTGTTGCCCAATCGCACGAGCGCGTCACTGAAAGCTGGCATGGTGTCGCCGTTGAGGTCGCTCATGATGTTGTCGAGCTGACCGAGGGCGGTAGCCGCGTCCTCGGCGTCGAGGTCGGTTGCCACCTCGAGGTTCGACACGGTGGTCGCGAACGTCTCGAGGTCCTCGACCGCGACGCCAAGCTCACCGCCGATTGCTTGGATCTCAAGTATCTGGTCGGCGCTGGTTACGTGCGTGGCCGAGAACTCGACAGCGGCCTCGCGGAGGTTCTCGAAGTCAGCCTCGGTGCCGTTGACTGTCTTGCGCATGTTGCGGTAGGCGGAGTCTATCTCGTTGGCGCTCTCGATGGCGGAGTACCCCATGGCGAGTATGGCCGGGGTTACGCTCGTGGACAGGGTCATGCCCAGCTCCATGAGCGTGTTGGAGCTCAAGATCTCCTTGGGGGACGTGAGGTCCCTCTGCGCCTGATTGAGCTCCTTGTACTTGGAGCGCAGGGTCGTGAGGGTGCTCTCGGCCTCCTTGAGCTCCTTGACCATCTGGGCCGTGTTGGCGCTGTCGAACGCCTCCCGGTTAGCGGCCTCGAGCTTCTGCACCTCGTCTGTCAGGCTCGCGACGCGCTGCTTGGCCTCCTTGTAGCCGTCTGACATCGTATCGCCGGAGTCCTCGAGCTTCTGCTGCTCGGCCTCGGCCTTCTGCAGCTCGGCGCGTACCTGAGAGAGCGCGGTGCTCGACTCCTCGTACTTCGCCTGCAGCCTGTCAGCGGCCTGAGCCGCGTCGAGCGTCTTGTCGGCGATATCGCCTATGCCCTTGGAGCGCAGGATGCCTATCTTGGTCTCGAGGGTGGTTATCTCCTGAGCCGTGATGACGCTCGACTCGCGGAGGCCCTCCATGGCCTCGCGTATGGTGTCGATGTTGCCGGGGTCCATCTTGACGGCCTTGCGGAGGTTCTCGACGTTCCTGTCGGCCTCCGACGCCGCCGCGCTGAGTCGCTTGAACCTCTCGTCGATGTCACCGGTCAGCTCGATCCTAGATGTCTCGAGAGCGGCCTTGGATAGCTGCGTGGCGGTCTGCTTTATGAGGGCGTTCGCCTTGGTGAGCTCGCTCTCGAGGTCTCTCACCTGCGTCAGCTTCTCGCCAATGGCGTTCTGCTTGGCGGCGTCCGCCCATGCGTCGCGGTACGCCTTTATCTTCGCTATCTGGTCCTCGGTCGCGGCACCGGTCTGGACGAGATAGCCCTCGATGTTCTCGAGCTGGTTGACGCACTTCCTCAGGTCGAAGTTCTCGTTGAACTTGCCGGTCTCCTTGGCGGCGCTGTTGACGCTCCTGTACAGCTTCTCGAGCTCCGCGTTAATCTCGTTGTACCGGCTCTTCGCCTCGGCTGCGAACTGCGACAGGTCCTTGGTTCCGGCCTTGAGCTGCTCGACCGTCTCCTCGGTCCTGTACAGCTTGTCGCCGATCTGGAACTCGACCTTCTGGCTGTTGACGTCCTTGAGGGCATCGCGCAGCTTGGTGGCCCTGTTGGAAGCCTCGACGAGCTTGTCCCCCATGAGCTCGACCTGAGTCTGCATCGCCTTGGTCGAGGACGGGTCCATCCTGAGGGCCTGAGTCATCTTTCTGAGGTTGGTGTTGGTGCTGGCGATGGCCGAGTCGGCGGACTTGAGCGCCCGCTGCAAACCCGTGGTCTCGCCTCCGATTCGTATGGTGAGTCCCTTGTAGGTCTCGGCCACGGATTACCTCCTTAGCCGCACAAAAGTTTGCGGATGTCCGCCTGCGTCGCTTCCCTCACGCCGTCAGACGAGCCGCCGTCTCCCGACGTCTCGGCGCGTGCCGTGAGGATCCATGCCGCCTCGGAGAAGCCCATGAGGCGGGCGCTGCGCAGGTCGATCCCGATCGATACGAGCGACGCGAGCATCGCCGTGTACGGGTGGGCTAGGTCGCTCCCACCGCTGGCCGGTTTACTCGGAGTCGGCGGCTCCGGCTCGAAAAAAGCCGCTCACGGCCTCGGTGAAGACCGCGTCGGCTATCTCGCGCATGTTGACCTGAGAGGCGATGTTCGACTTGGCCCACGTGTTGAATCCGGGTACCCGGTCGTTGGGCGCGAGGTCTCCCTTCGAGTCCTTGAGGTCAGCGGCGGTCTTCACCATCGCCCACAGCGCCTTGAGCTCCTCAAACCAGTTCTCTTGAGTGTAGTCGATGGTCAGGACCGTCTCGTCACCCTTCTGGACCTGATGCTTGCCGAACACGTCCTTGATTAGGTCGCTGCCGAACTCCTGCTCGTATACGACGAGCGTGTAAAGCGAGGCCATGACCTCAACCTCAGCGTCTCCGATGCGAACGAACATCTCTCTCCTTGCCTAGAAAAAAAGCGGGGAGCCGAAGCCCCCCGCCTTGCTCGGTGCCTTTCCTGCCTGCTAAGCTCCGGTGGGATCGGTGCCGGGGCACACGACCTTGGTGAAGAAGTTGTCGTAAGCGTCGTGCGAGTCTCCGCTGTTGGTGCAGTGCGCACGGACGACGTTGCGCGTCTTGGCGTTGACCGTGAAGTTGCGGCCGATCGCCGTGAAGTTCAGGGTCACGGTGTCGGGCTCGGTCGTGTCCGCCTTGGTGTTGTTCTCGCCCTCCATGCGGGAGAACGTCACGTTGTAGAACACACCGGCCTGCTGCTCGACGTTGCCGGAGACCTCGAAGAGGAGCGCCACGGACTTGGGGACCGCGTCGGACGCCTCGAAGGTCAGGCCGCTCGTGGTGTCGCTCTCGTAGGCGAGGACGTCCTTGAGGAAGTCGTCGTTGACCGCAGCGAGCTGGAGGGTACCCGAGTAGCCAGCGTTGGTCTCCGTAGCGTAAAAAGCAACGTCATCAGCATAGAATGTATAGGAATCGCCCTCCGGCGTAGTGGTCATCTGGACCGCGCCGATGAGGGGCTTGGGGGTGCCGTAGGTGCCTGCGGCACCGGAAGAGCCCTCGGTGAAGACCGCGTAGTGGACGTTCTTCAAGCCGAAGCGGACAAGGTTAGCCATTGCTACCTCCTGTGAATGTGAACGTGTAGGTGGTCATGACGCACTTCTCGTCGTCGAGGTCGTACTCCTCGCGCGTGTGCGGGCCGATAGCCGATAGGGCCTGCTCGAACGCGGCCTCCGTCTCCGGGTCCCTCGTCCTCTCGTAGAGCGAGGCGCGGTAGACGGGGAGGTTCGACCAGTTGGAGTCATCTGCCGTCATGAGGCCGTCGTCCTCGAGGTCGTAGGTGAACCACGGGAGGTCGGGCGCGTTGCCCTTCGGCCATGCGTGTCGGGTGCCCGGAATGCCCGAGGCGCTCAGGGCGCTGAAAACGCTCGCGTCGTCCCTCATAGCGCCTCCAATGCCCTATCGACGGCCTTGTCGACGTTGCCCTCGAACTCCTCGATAGCGACCTTCGCGGCAGGGGCGATGTGCTCCTTGCCGGGGACGAAGCCGCCGCCGATGGTGGCGTGGCCCTTCTCGAGCAGGTGAGGGAGTCCGGGGAGTGTCTTGGAACCGGCCTCCATGTGCGTGTCGTGGGACTGGCCCTTGACCGTGTAGGAGATGGACGCGGCGTAGCGGCCCGTCCTCTTAGGGGCGTTTGCCTGCCATTCCTTCTTGGCGGTCCTTCCCGCCTTCTGAACGGCGGGCTTGATGGCCTCGTCCACGACCTCGCCGCATCTGCTCAGCAGCTCCTCGAGCGCCGCGCCGAAAGCGTCGGCCTCGACGGTTATGTCGCTAGCCATTGCCGATCCTCCTCTCTATGAGGAGGCGGGTGAACTCGCCGGAGTCCGTCACGTCGGTGACGTCAAACTCCTTGCCGTCCACCTCGACGAGCGGCTGGTCTGAGTACTCGGCGGAGCGGAGCTGTATCTGCCCGCGCTCCCTGAGGCCGACGTCGGGGTCGCTCGTCTCGTCGAGCCCGCGCGAGAACCTGTTGCAGAAGACCCTCGTGCGCACGGCCTCGCCGTCGGACCACGAGCCGTCCGGGTTCTGGACTGGTTCGGGGTCGGATATGAGGACGGCGCAGGCGTTCCACCTCACAGCGTCTCCATCTCGGGGACGGCAGGGGAACCGACCAGGCTTGGGGCGCTGTAGGTGGTCGGGCTGTTGAGGACGTCCTTGACTATCTGCCGGTAGCTCTCGTCGAAGCGCGGGGCCTCGGAGTTGTCGAAGCCGAAGTGGGCTTTCGCGTACATGCAGACGGCGGCGCGGACGAGCGGGTCCGTCGGCCCGTCGACGAGGAGCTCGCCGGGGATGCCGACTCGCTCCAAGTCCCTCAGCGCCGCCTCGACGAGCATCTCGACCTCGGGGTCGAACGCGTCCGTGGTGACGCGCAGCGCCACCTTGACGTCATCGATCAGTGACACTGCGCATCACCCCTGTCCTAACCGGACACCTTTGGTGCGGAGAAGATCATGGTGCCGTAGGGATCGCCGATCTTGCCGTCGACCACGGTCTGGATCTTGTACTTGACGAGGTTGGCCTCCTCGTCGTTCCACTTGACCGTGCGCATGCCCTCCTGCTGGTTCACGATGTAGTTGGAGAGGTCCATGAACAGCATGAACGGGGTGTCTGCGGACTGGCCGGAAGCCTCGTCGTAGGAGGGAAGGATGTCGTCCTCGACGAACTTCACGCGGTAGCCCATGAGGCTGTAGGAGGTGTCGTTCGCACCGGCGAGGCCGTAGTTGACGCGGGCCACGGGCTGGCCGTTGGAGTCGACCATGCCGTTGATGTACTTGTCCCACGTCTTGATGTTCATGATGAACTGGCCGCGACGGCGGTAGTAGCGGGTCAGCGGATTGAGGATGGTGGCGTAGGTGCCCCACTTGCCCATGTCCGCAGCCGCGATGGTGACCTTGTTGCCGGCCTCGACGCGGGTGTCCTTGAGGATGCCGAGCGGCTGGCCGGAGCCGGTGCCGTTCATGATGGCCTGATCGAGCAGGCGCACCATGGCCTCGGCGATCTTCTCGGGGTAGCGGCGCTGGAAGTCGGCCTCGGAGGTCAGGGACGCGAGGAAGGACTGCGCGACGCGGGCCTCGGCCATGTAGTACTTGAAGCTGATGGTCGTGGCGTCGGTGGCCTTCTGGTAGTCGGCCTGAGTGGACTCGGTGATCCACGACGCGGTGGGAAGCCAGTCCCACACGCGGATGTCGAGACCGCCCTGAACGTTCATCTTGGTGACCTCGGGCCACAGCTCGCCGTACTCGGACATCTTCTCGATGATGGTGCGGGAGATGGTGGTCGGGATGAAGTGCGGGATGTCCGTGGTGAAGGTGAAGGCGTCATCGCGCACGTAGTCCGGGTGCTGACCGGGCTGGACGAGACCGGCTGGGTACTCGATGCCACGGGTCACGTACTCGCGGAAGGCGCGGTTGTACGCCTCGGTGTCGAACGGGTCCTCGTTGCGGGTCACGCGCACGTCGTGGTTGACGGTGGCCTCGGA
Source organism: uncultured Coriobacteriaceae bacterium (assembly GCA_944322175.1). GTDB lineage: Bacteria > Actinomycetota > Coriobacteriia > Coriobacteriales > Coriobacteriaceae > CALUOB01. The sequence continues at coordinate 6,044 of CALUOB010000160.1, read as the reverse complement.
GTTGGAGATCACGGTGCCGGAGCCGGACTTGACCGCCATGAGGTTCTGGTTGCGGAGGTTCACGGCGGCGTTGCGGCGCTGGACCTCGCCCTCGATGATGGAGACCTCGGCCTCGAGGTCGGCGGTGGGGACGGTGGACTCGGCGTTCTCGAGCTCGGCCAGCACGGAGGCGCGGCGCTGCTCGAAGGCGTCGTGGTCCAGAGCGCGGTAGGAGACCGCGTCCATGGGTTCAAACATATTCGCTTTTCCTAACTTGCTTTACAGCAGACGAAGTTTGAGAGCGGCACGCTGCCTGCTCTCCCTCTCGCGCAAGAGCGACTCCCGCTCCTCCGCCTCGATCACTCCGTCGAGATAGGAACGCGCGTGTATCACGGTGTCCTCGTTGGCCGGGAAGCTGACGGCGGACACGTCGTAAACCTTGTCGATTCGGGTGACGGTGGACGTCCGCGTCGCGCGGTCGTACGCCCATCCGTCGTCGGGCACGCTGAAACCCCAGCTCATGCGGTCGACAAGACCGTTCGAGATGGACTCGTACAGGTCGCGGCCCGCCTGAGAGCCGCCGAGGTACGCGCGGACCAGAAGGCCGTGCGCGTCCCGGATGAGCTCCAGCGACTTGTTGCGCAACCTAGCGAGTGGCGTTCCCTCGTGGTTGACCTGAAATATGACGTCGCTCATGTCTGCGCCGTCTAGGGATCGGGAGCTGATGCACTCCTTGGCCCCGCCCCTTCCGAAGTCGTAGGGTACATCGAAGGTCGTCGCGTACCCCTCGACCATATAGGTCGGTTCTTCGGTTTCTGTTTCGCTTTCTACAGCACGGAAGGAGGAGAAGTTGCTGCGGTACTCGCGCTCACCCGGCTTGAAGGGCATCAGTTATCGACCTCCGATGTACCTCTCGTATCTACGTCGTTGTAGATGTCGTCGTCTCCGCCGAGGTCGAAGTCGGTCTCCGACTCCGTGTCCCCCTCGAGCATCGACTTGCGCTCCCCCTCGGCGTTTCCGCCGCTCGAGTACAGGAGGTTCAGGTTCCTGTCGAGGATGTAGTACTCGCCTCGGGCGATGAACACGTCCCCGTTCTCAGTCGGAGGGAGCTGCAGGATCTCGCGTGCCTCGTTGAGCGTCATGACGCATCGGTCGAGCATGTCGCGGATCATGTTTCGCTTGGATGCGTTGCTCGCGTACTCCAAGCGGTTCGCGCTGAACACCACGCGGTTGCCGTGGCGGCGCTGAGTAGGCGTATAGAGCACCTGCGTGAGGCCCTCGCCGAGCTGGACGGCGAACGGCTCAATCTGCGACTCGTAGAACGCGCCGAACTCCTCCTCCGTGTAGGAGGACTGGAGGATGCTCTCGTTGACGCCGAAGTAGTTGAAGACGTTGCGCTGGATTCGGTCCATCTCCTCGGGGGAGACGGTGTAGCTCACCGGCTCGACCTGCTTCATGGACTCGAACGTGTTGTCGTAGATCATCAGGCCGCTGGTGTTCTTGGTGCTCAGGTTGCGGTCCGAGAACTCGTCGCGCTTCTTCTCGATGTCCTCGGGCCTCATGGAGCTCGAGGCGGAGGCGATGAACTTGATGTTCGCGCCGTTTCTGATAGCGGCCTCCTGCGCCTGCTCCTGATAGTCCATGAGCTGGAGCGTCGAGGTGAGGGCGCTGTTTGAGGTCCCGAAGAAGTCGCTCTCGTACTGGAACCTCGTGAGGAAGCACACCCACCTGAGCTCGATCGCCATGGGGTCCCCGGAGCCGAGGTAGAAGCGCACCCACGGCTCTCCCTTGTAGTCGACGACCTCGGCGGTGTCGAACTTGAGCGGGTAGATGCCGGTGACCTGCATGTCCTTGTCGAACGCGGGCACCACTGCGGCGGTGTTGTCGTTGAGCAGGATGGTCATGAGCCGCCCTATCATCTTGGGCCAGCTCATGTACTGGTTCGGGGCCACGTCGAGGGCCCTGCGGATACGCGGTGAGGAGTCCCCGAGCACCTCGGGCTTCAACTTAGACGCCAGCACGGACGTCTTCTCGATGGCGGACCGCACGAGCGCCTGCTCGTAGATCTTGCCGTCCCACGTCGAGAAAACGGTCTGGTATTCGGTTATCGTCTTGTAGTTGGTGGCCGTCGCTGTCTTCTCAGCGAGCTGGCGGTGCTTAGGGAACAATCTATCCAAAAGTCCCATGCCTCTAATCTAAGGCAGGGAAAGCGCTGGTCAAGGGTGCGAATCGTACACGTGTACGATGTCGGCCCCCGCCAGCGCTAGATGGATGCGAGGTAGTCCTCGAGGTGCCTGTTCAGGCAGACGTACGCCGCGATCTCAGCCGCCCAGCCGTCGATGCGGCCACCCGGCCCGTTCGCCTTGACGGGCTTGATGTTGTCGTTTGTGTCCGTGACCACGCCGACGTTCATGCGGCACCACTGGTTGATGGGGTTGTCGTTGTCCACGAAGCGGTGGTGCTCGTAGTCCGAGCGTATCTGCTTCATGGGGATCGAGAGCGTCTGCGGTCCGAAGCGGACCTCCTCGCAGCGCTTCTTGCCCACGAACTGACGCGCGGAGTCCTTCCAAGAGTCATCCTGCAGGTGCCACGGGTCGTAGCCCATGGCGAACGGGTAGATGTCGAGCTCGTCGCGCAGCCACTGCATCCACTCGAACACGACGCGGTGGTCGATGGTGTTGCCGGGCACCGTCTGCAGCAGCCCCATGTCGATCCACTTGTCGTACGGGACGTTGTCGCGGTTCTTGCGCAGGCCGCTCTTGCGGTGCTTCTCGAGCTGTGCCTCGGGCATCCAGTACATCGACGTCTCGTAGATGCGGTCGTCCCCCGGCCTCATCATGAGAGCCTGAGCGGCGGTGAGGTCGATGGTGTCGGATGCGTCGTAGCCGATGATGCAGTACCGGAAGCCCATGTCCTTGATGTCGAAGGTCTCGCGGTTCACGGCCTCGTCGTAGCGCAGCCACGCGCTCGCCTTGTTCTCGGGGAGGTTGAAGTCCTTGGTGAGGACGGTGGGCAGGAACGACGGGTCCTGCTTTGCCTTGTTCACGTACCCGCGCAGGGCCTCGACCTTCTTGATGGTGCCGAGGCCGGGGTTGGCCTTTATCCACTTGGACTCGTCCGTCCACTCCGTGCGCTCATCGAGCTCGTATATGATCGGCAGGAAGGTGTCGTCCACCGCCTTGCCGTCGAGGATGCGGCTCGCGTAGTCGTACTGGTCGTCGAAGAAGTTGTCGCGCTCGAAGCCGTTGGTCGTGATCTCCACGATGAGCGGCTGGTCGCGGGACGGCGTGGCCTGCTTGAGCAGGTCGTAGATGTCGCGGTTCGTGATGGCGGCGACCTCGTCGATGACGGCGTAGTGCACGTTCAGGCCGTCGAGGTGGCGGGTCTGCGAGGACAGCGGGGTGAAGTAGCCCTGATTGAAGTCGCATATCAGGCCGTCTTGAGATCGGCTCGTGACGGTGCCCTTGCGGATGCGCCGGGAGAGCTGCGGGGACTGCGCCAGCATGCGCAGGGTCGAGCCGTACAGCAGCGACGCCTGATCCTTTGAGGTAGCGGCGCTGTAGCACTGCGGGGCCATCTCGCCGTCCTTCGTCAGCATGTACAGGTTGAGCCCGGCCATCAGGCTGGTCTTGCCAGACTTACGGGCGACAACGAGCATCAGCTCCCTGAACTGCCTGAAATCGTTATCGTCCACGAAGCCGAACGTGGTCTCGAGCGCGAACATCTGGAACGGCTCCAAGGTGAAATGGGTCCCCGGCTTGCCCTCGGGAAGGCAGCAGAAGCGCTCTATGAATCGCACCGGCCTCGTCGCGAGGTCGACGTCGTAGTGCCAGCACTTGTAGCCCTCCTCGTAGCGCGGGAGCATCATGCTGCACAGCTTCTTTATCTTGTCGCACGCCACGATCCTGCCGTCGAGGACGTCCTCGCAGTAGCGCTTGGCCTCGTATCCGTCGCGCTCGGGCGGCTCGTACCTCACACTCTGCTTAGAAGGCATCGAAGTCGTCCTCGGCGTTGCCCGTGTCCTCCTTGACGAAGCGCTTGATCTTGTTGGCGAGGTCGGCCATCTGCGTGATTGAGTTGCGCCTCATGTCGAAGGCCGGGTGCTTGACCAGCTCGATGTGGCGGTTGTTCGCGCCGCCGCGCTCCTGCTCTATCAGGAGGCCGTCTGCGGTGAGCATCTCGTCGAGCTGTATGTAGTCGCGGTAGATGCGCACGTAGGCGGCGAGGAGGTCCTCGGCCATCGGCCTGCACACGCCCTGCATGTCCGCGACGGTGGACTGCATGGCCTCGAGCTTCTCGGCGAACTCGTCCCTCTTCTTCCTAGGCAAGCGGTATCACCCTCCCGTTCTCGTCGAATGAGACCCTCGGCGTGTACCCGCTGCCGCCGTAGTGGAGATCGGCGTGGCAGTCGCGGCAGACCCTCATGAGGTTGCCGAACGACAGGGTCACGGAGGGATCGTTGATGTTCTCAGGCGTTATGTGCGTGATGTGGTGGACTATCTCAGCAGGAACGAGCTTTCCGCGCTCGAAGCAGCGCTCGCACATGCCGGGCGGGCATATCCTGCCGTCAAGCGTCCTGACGGTGGACCTCATGTAGGCGGCACGGGTCGTCTTCCACCCCTTTGAGTGGTAGAAGGCCCTCGAGAACTCCCTTGCCAGCTAGTCTCCCGTCACACGCCGCCGATATCCAACCGTATCTATCCATTATAGCTGTCGTTTCAACAACAAATTTCTGTTTTTCGAAAACCAATCGCGGCGCTCGCCTTAAATTCAGCCCCCGGCACCGGTCCCCCCATATGGTGTATAAACCGACCCCCGGGGGGCCTATTCACTTTCTCATTACTTTTATACATTTTCCCACGCCGCGCCATAGATCCGCCGCAGCCCATGCCCACAAAAAAAGCGGGCCAAACGGCCCGCTAACACGTCGCTGTATGGTAGCTAGCGCCTAGTCGCTAGGCACGTCCACCACAGCGACGCGCTCCCCCGTGTCCCTGTCGACAAGCACCACGTCTAGGCCCGTCGCGTCTGCGATACGTGCGACCGTGTCAAGCTGTGGTACCTGCTTGGCAAGCAGTGCGCTAGCCCACGTGGGAGACTTGCCGCACGCCTTGGATATATCGCGCTGACTCTTGCCCGATCGGCTGAGCATAAATCGCAGGACCTCGCCGCACTCCATAGATCCGCCCTCCATGTGTCGCTGTATATGTCCCCTCCATAGTACAGCGCCCGGCATGGTCGAGCGCCTAACCCTAGTTGTGTAGAAAATGTGAACTTATACATTGTGCCTAACGCAGGTTGTCAGTCGTGCCATAGTGGAGCCACGCCAAACGGCGGGCAACTTGACAACAGAATCGAGCAACACCGACAGCCTGACAGCTGTTGAACCAACAGCCAACCTAACCGGTTGGCACGCTGTAGCGCCGGGCCACGTCCGACGCCACAGCGTGCAAACCGCACGGGAGAGAATGGAGGAAACGCAATGAAAGCTAGATACTGCAAGCGGCATAGGAAGCTGCCGCTGCTGCAGGGCACAGCGCCCAACGGCGCGGCCCTGCTAACCGATCCGGTACCGGCCCTAATCACACGGTACCGTTTCGGGATGAAGCGCCGCAAACCGCATTACGTCTACTACTACGGCGGACGCTTCTACCGCGCACGCAACTGCGCCACTGAGATAGGCGAGGACGGCAAGCCCTGCGCGTGGTCCTACGCACTCGTACCGATCAAAAGCGCCACGGCGCATGACGTCCACATGACGCAGACCGTCGCGGATGAAAAGGCCGCGCCGGTGGTCCTTACGATCCGCGACGGGATCGCCAGCGCCACGGGCGCAAAGGGCACGCCATACGCGGGTATGGCCCTGCTCGATGGGACAGAGTCCGCCGACTACGTCGCGGCCCTGCTAGACCTCGAGCCGACACGCAAGCAGAGCCCGCGCCCGGCGGGCAAGCACTTTAGGGAGGTAGCCTAACAATGTACACAGTGACAGAAAAGGTCGATCTTTACACCTTTGCAGAGCTTTCAGAGACGGCAAAGGACGCCGCCGCTCAGTGGTACGGGTC
>CALUOB010000159.1 GCA_944322175.1 uncultured Coriobacteriaceae bacterium | reverse complement strand
ATCATCTTATATGTGATTTTCGGTTTCGGCTGATATTTCTTCGCCCGTTCTGCAATCGCATCCAACGATATCTTATCATCGCCTTCTCCAAATTCTACCTTTACGTTAATAACACTGTCCGGGGATTTGTGGGACAAAAGTACAACCGTCTCGGCGTGAGTACCAAATTAGAACATATCCCCACAAAACTACGGAAATATCACTAATATTTATACAGTACTAATACTACTCATGCATCCCTTTTCCCACAAAATATTAGTTTCATAAATTTTGCACCACCCTGATGCAAAATTTATTCTTCTTTCATATCACCGCTATTCTCTTCCTCCGTTTTTCCAGCTTCCAACGCTTGATATTCCTGATTTAATTCTCGTAGCAATTCTTCCTCACTTGGTAAATACAATTTGTATTTTGAGGCAAAAATCTGTGTTTCATTTTCTGGCAACGTATATTTGACCACAGATTCGCTTTTGTCCGCACATAACACAATACCAATCGGTGGATTATCTCCCTCATTCATAAGCTCTCGTTCATAATAATGAACATACATCTGCATCTGTCCTAAATCCTGATGTGTTAAGTCTCCAACCTTTAAATCAATCAAGACAAAACATTTTAAGATATAATTATAAAATACAAGGTCAATTCTAAAATGACGTCCATCAAACGTTATTCTTTTCTGTCTTGCGACAAATGAAAAACCTCTGCCAAGTTCCAAAAGGAATTTCTGCAAATGTGTAATTAACGCTTGTTCTAAATCACTTTCATAAAAATCATCATTAGGTGTCAGCCCAAGAAATTCCAACACATACGGGTCACGAATAACATCTTCCGGTTTCTTCGCAGGCTCTAATGTCTGTATTTCCTCTGCAACTTGCTCCTTATTTTTACTGGATAATAATCTTTCATAAAAGAAAGAATTTATCTGACGCTCAAGCTGTCTTGTACTCCATTGAGACTTTACAGCTTCCTGCATATAAAATTCTCGTGCGTTTTCATTCTCCACTCGCATCAAAAGCCGATAATGCGTCCAACTCAATTCGCTACGCAGTGCGTAGCCATTTGGAAATGTTAAATAAAACTGTCGCATATTTTTCAAATTGGCAACGGTAAATCCTTTCCCAAAATCTTGAGTCATTTGCTTTGACAATTCTTTCAATAAGCCTGTCCCATACTCCGCCTTTTCATTACCGCCCTGTTCTTCAATAATTGATTTTCCAATATTCCAGTAAGCTTCAACCATTGCAAAATTAGCAGTTTGATAGACTTTATTTCTTGCTGAAATCATAATTTCTTTGATTGCATTATAAAAAGACACATTCATCTTATCAAAAACCACCTTTCATTTATAGATTATTTTTTAACCATTCTTTTTGGCTTAGAAACAACTGCATTCTGCAAAACGATTCCTTATAGGTTTCTTCGTCTAACAAGCCAAGAATAACCTTTATCTGCTTCAATACTATTTAAAATATATCAAATTAAATATTAACAACGCTTATCGTATTTGATTGTTAATTAAGGTCTATGAATACCCTTACAGTGGTATCTCTCCACTAATTTTTCTTTACATACTGTTCGTTAGCCTTTCGATAGGCCGCTGTCTGCTCGAAACTAAGCGGTAATTCAAAGGAAAGAGAACTCCTACCTATTCGTAATAGCTACCTGTATTATTGGTTTATAAATAATCTATTTTGTTCAAAATAAAACGATATCTTCTATATTATGACCGCTTTCAGAAAATATCTTTTGTAAATTATTCTGAAAACAATTCGCATTGTAATTGTTCAACTTAACGATAATCAATTTGCTTTTTGCACGTGTAACCGCTACATAATGGTTGTATATACTCGACATATCAAACAATCGATAATCCTCTGCAAATACAATTACCTGTTCAAACTCCAATCCCTTTGAAGAATGGAATGTAATTGCGATGTGTTTGTATTTATCCGCTTCAAATGCCACATGAAAACTGGTATCAGAAATTGTTTTGAATAATTTGTTTATGTGATCAGGGCGAGTATCATATCCAAGATATTCAGCCAATGCCGCGACACACGAGCCGAAAGACTGCTCATCATCTATAGTCTCTTCAATTCTTTTGAGTAATCTTTTTACGGTGGATACTGTTTTGCGACTTTCATTTCCTTCAACAGGTATTTCCGAAATTACATCATATGCAGAATACTTTTCAATTATAAGGTATTTAGCAATTGCTGTATAAAGCCACGCTGTATCTGTTGTAATATCAGCAATAGGAGTCTGTGGGATATAAACATACTCTAAACCGTTTGTTGTTAATTCGCTTGCTCCTATTCGTGCGTTATCATTAGAAAACCGCAATAATGCTGACTTTTTATCGGGAACAATATTAGACAATACTTCTGTTGCCCAATTTGCCTTTGTAGGAGAAAGCCACACAATATTATCTATATTTTCCGTAGGATTGTAAAGACTTCTTGTCTCATCACATAATAGATTAGAATAATTCTGTATTTGTTGACAAGAGCGAAAATTATCTCCCATAAATATCTTTTTAAAATTGGGTTTGTTCCAGATGCTTTTAAAAGCCTCTGGATAAGCACCCCTCCATATATAAATCGATTGTTTTTCATCTCCCACAACAAAGGTTTCGATATTCAATTCATTACATAAATACATAAAGAATTTATGCATTGATTTGTCGCAATCTTGATATTCATCGATATATATTTTAAAATATTTGGCTTGAAGATAAAGCCTACAAGCCGAAGAATTTTCTACAATTTCTTGAGCCAAATCAAAAATAAAGTTCCTTTTATTATCTCGATATGAGCAGAGGATACCTTCATTCCTTATTTTTTTAATAGCTTTTTGAAAAGTATCAACTTTAACTGAATAGTCCGTACTCATGTCCAAATCGAAATCAGCACCATAGACATCCTTCATAAAAGGCTTTATAACTTCTTCAATAACGAAACTGTTATTTGTTCCAATGAAATGTTGAACTACATCGACAGACAATCTATCCTTTATTTCTTGTGCTGCTTTTATTGTAAAAGTAATTGCAGCAATAACTTTATGTGTATGATTATCATCAATTTCCTTAGCAATTTTATTAACCATTGTATGGGTTTTTCCTGTTCCTGCACTTGCCCTTACTATTAAGTTACCGGGAGTTTCTACTATTTTCTCTTGAATTGGAGATAGTTTCATTCGGCAACCTCCTTCAAACATGCAAAGTTGTAATGATTATAGATTGTTCTGCAATCTGTATCCGAAAGTTTCTCAATCAACTCCACCATATGATAGTGCTTTGCATCTTGTAAATATTTAACAGGATTATCATTATCCAATAAAACTGATAATCTATCATGCAAAAACTCGTCTAAATCATTTTCTAAATCCACTTTTGATAAGAAAATATGAAAGTCACTTCGTATTTTATCTAAAGTATTTATATTTGAATTATATAAACTCCTCTTGGCAGAAACAGAATTCTCTTGAATTTGTTTAGTAGGCAGACGCTTTTCCCCAATATAATTATTACAGCGTGAAAAGCCTAAAACGCTATATGTACCTTTTCCCGTTACCGCTCTCAAATCATTGTCAGTTTTTACCACATTAAAAATTTCAAGTTCATCCAGGATAGAAAAATATGTTTCAAATCCCACACCATCAACTGGTAAAATATATATTCCATCTACTTCATAAAAAGGATGCACTACTGAAAGGACTTTGCTAAATAGCATATATTCAGATGGTCCTTCAACCAAAAGTACTTTGTTAGCAAAGATTGCTTCTGATAAACAACGGTTTAACATTTTCCTGTTTTTCTCATAAGCATCAGGCACTTTATAAAATGTGCTAATACTATTGATTTTTCGCTCACTATATATTCGAACTAAATTTACATTATCCATTTCATAAAGAACAAAAGGCGAATGAGTTGTTACAAACAAGTATGTGTATTTGCTATCGGTAAAAAGTATTTGTGATAATGCAATCTGCATAGACTTATGAAGATGGTTTTCAGGCTCCTCAATTAAAAACAAATTGATTTTCTTTTCCGCATTTTCATCTGACAGTATGTCGTATATTGAATATGCCAATAACTTTTTCCTACCTTCCCCAGCAGTAGGATATAAATTATCATCATTATCTTGTTTAATATATGGAATGATATTTGAGTACAATCCCTTTACTGCGATTTCGGATTTTATTGAAACAGATATCCCTTCATCATGGAATTTTTGATATTCTGGCGTAAGTTTATCCTCAAATTCTTTAATTCCAGACAGAGAAGCAATATGACCATTCAAATCGTCAACTGTATTTTGGATTTTTGCCAGAATATCTTTATCTTCGTCCTTTTCATTTCTAACAAGCTGGCTCACATTCTTTTTAAATAGGGAATACAAATCAACATAAGAGTCAATATAAATGACATTAAATACATAGTCTATTTCATATAGATATCCTCTTTGCTTCATTTCGTAAAGATGATTAATATCACCACCCCACGATAATATCGGTAGAGCGAGCATTTCTGTTTTGCTATATTCTGCAAAAAGCTTTATATATACCTTATTATGCTCACTTAGCAATGCACCTTTTAGCTGTGCACGGAGTTTTTGACAATCGCTGTCAGCAACATCACTAATATCTATAGTAACAACAATCTCAATTGGTTTATCAAGCTGCTTATTATGAAAATCCGAATCTAAAAGGTTTTGTTTACGAATATCTTTATCGAATACATATCGTAGAGCGTACAAGAAATTTGTTTTCCCCACATCATTTAGACCAAAAAATATGTTTTTATTTGATAAGTCAAGTTCAACATTATCAAAATTTCTAAAATTTTTAATAACTACTTTTTCAAATTTCATATATGTTCTTTCACCATCCATCTTGTTTGTATAATAAGAAAATTATACCATTATTCCATAATTAATCATATAATTTTCTTTGCATTTAGCTCATATGTACTGGGTGATAAAACCATCTGATAAATATCAATACTATTCTTTTTTCCAAATTGAATTATCTCTTCTTTAAAATTTTCAGAGATTTTCGCTCCTAAATAAAACGCTTTTATATTTTCTTTCAAATCCAAGACATATTTTCCATTTGGACATTTCAATTTTTCTGGCATTACTTTATTGAAATTAGCCGTCACAATTCGCCATTCTTTCTCATACGACCAAACATCGGATTTACGACAAGTCGTCTTATAAATCCATTCTGTATTTTCACTTAACATATCTGCTTTAGAAACAGCATATCTATCCTTTGTATATATTACTGGGTATAAATGTTTATAAAGCATATCACTTTCTTTAAAATCATACTCTATACAAAATCCAGTATGATTCTGAGCATAATGGCTCCACATAAGCATAGAGTCATACACCTCAGATAAACAGACAACTCTTACAGCATCCTTGATTGTACTCATACAATCATTTAATCCATTTTGCAAAATATTCATCCAAGAGTCAGAAAGCCTTCCTCCATGAGCCTGCAGAACTATTTGCATCGCCCTTTCAATATTGTCAGAATAAAGAATTCTATTTTTTTCTTCCTGTTTAAGTGAAAATCTTCTTTCCAAAAGATGTATATATGTTTCTCTATCAAGTACACCTTCCAATGCATCTGACTGAAAGGAAAATTCACAATCATAGGGGTCGTTGAAATAAAGTGGTGATGATGGATATACTAATCCTTCAAAAGCTTCAAACTTCCATTTTTCAATGTTAATTATCCTCTGATGAATATAGCTATAATCATTCAGTTTTTCCGTATTAAATGACCTGTACCTGAATAACGTTCTTCTCATACGTATCCTCTCCCTTTACTCTCGAACAAGCTTTATTATATTACACTAATTATAATAAAGCAGCCGCTTACCCATTCAATAAGCAAGCGGCTTTGTCATTAAATTACTTCAAAATGTTTCAAGGCATCCTTTATTGCTTCCACTTTCTCCGCTGTCGGATGTTTCCTGGGATGTTTCAATTCTTCTACCGCATTAGGAGCGTCATACATCGGCAAACCCAAATTTCTCTTTACCTCTGCGATATATGCGGTATGTACCTTGAAACCGTATTTCGCTTCTATGTATTCCTTAATCATCTTATATGTAATTCGCTCTTTCGGCTTGTACGCTTCGGCTCTCTTTGCGATATTATCCAGCGGTACTTTTCCCTCACCTTCACCAAACTCGACTTTTACGTTGATATGTCCATCTGTTTTTTTGTGGGAAAGCAGTACTACCGTCTCCACATGAACACTCATCGGGAACTGATCTACAGGCCGCACTTTTACCAGTTCGTATCCATTGGCGCACA
>CALUOB010000158.1 GCA_944322175.1 uncultured Coriobacteriaceae bacterium | reverse complement strand
GGAACGTATGTGACTGGTAACCCATCGGCGCGAGGCCGAGCAAATGCATGCTATGGCCACGGCGGTTGGCGCGATTATTAGATGGACATTTCTGGCTAGCTCTATGATAATTCGCTAATAAACCTATATACTTCGTTCCAGTTGTCAGTGACCAGATCGGCTTCGTGGCAATCTGTGTTATAAATTTGTTTGATCATAACAGCTGTTGGGTTAGCCAAGCTTTTGATTTCACGTATGTTTTGCGGTGAATCATCGATATAGACATTGGCTTTAGCGTCAGTTTTGTGCTTGGTAAAAATTAGTTCATCAAATTGCAAACCAATTTTCCTTAGCCAGGCGGCAGTATCGTCATAAGCCTTCTTATTAACCCACTCTGCCGGTGTTCCGACCAGCCTCTTAAATCCACGATGCGTTGCTACAACAATGGTATTGCCATTGCTGCGTAGTCGATTAAGCGCCTCTATTGCCTCGCTGTTGGCTGGCTCTAGTAGGTACTGGCTATTTTTGACTAAATCAATGTAGAAATCCTCAAAAACTTTGGCGGTTGGAAAATATTCTTTCCACCCAGATGCTTCGAATAAGTCAAAGGCGTCTGGCTCTGGTAGATTGTCGATACCCATAAAGTCGCTGGCCATGGCGCAAAAGTCGCCAATGCAACCGTCAATGTCTGTCATAATACGCATGTATATATTTTATCATTGCACGGTTGTCTATATACTAGAGGTATGGATAAATTTCACCTAGAGATGCCATCGCTTGAACGTAAGCTAGATATTATTGATTATTTGGACGAATTTCGCAAGTGCAAATCAGACCTAAATGGTTTTGGCATGCTAGCTAGAATATCAACCGAATTTAGTTTCGAGGAAGCGCTGGAACAATGTCTAAAGATGGTGGATGGCGATTATTCGTGGACACATGGTCGCTGCCCTAATAAAGTATTCTTGCTGATTCGGGAGTGTGATAATCGAATAGTTGGCAATGTTCAAGTCAGATGGGATGTAACTGACGAGATGTTGCAATTTACTGGACATATTGGATATAGCATTCGCCCGACTGAGCGACGCAAGGGATATAATAAAATTAATCTATATCTCGGTTTAATCGAAGCTAAGAAACTGGGGCTGGACAGCTGTGTGATTAGCTGCGAGGCATCAAACATTGGGTCAGACAAAACTATGCAGGCATTGGGCGGTAGACTACTACGCAGCGAGATTGACCCATCGGATGGTGTTTTGACCAAAGTTTATTCGTTTGACGTTGATGAGGTACTAGATAAATACGCCGACACCTACTCCACTCTAGTATCTAGTGATTAGCTGAATAAAATGAAACTTCTTATGTTAGCACTCTTGACGTTAGAGTGCTAACGGACTATATTAATGATAGATAGATTGAGGGAATTCAAGTCTATCGGGGTAAGAAAAGGAGGAAGAAATGAGTAATCTAATCAAATACGATCCATTTGCCGAGCTGAATGCTCTGCAGCGTCGCTTCTTTGGCGATGATCTGTTCCTGCATGATGCCGCTGTGAATATTCCGACAACTGACGTTTACGAAAAGGATGGCAACTTGGTGGTTGAGGCTCATTTGCCAAACTATGCCCGTGACGATGTAGACATTCAGGTTGACGGTGATAATCTAGTCATCAGTGCCGAGCGCCACGAAAAGGAGGAGGACAAGGGCAAGAAATACATCATTCGCGAGAGTTCTAGCAACTTCTACCGCACTATTTCCCTGCCCGAGCGCGCTGATAAGGATCAGATTAAGGCAGATATGGTCGATGGCAAATTGGTTGTCACTATTCCAATGACTCCATTGCCGTCAGCTCGCAAGATTGCGATTGGCGATGGTAAAAAGTCTGATAAATAGTCGCTAATTAATACAGTCAATTAACAGCCCCTAACTAGGGGCTGTTAATCTATGGGTGACAACTATATAATATCGGTATGGATATGCAGGAAACTTTTGATAAATACTTCCCCGTTGTAATGGGTGACAAGGAAAGACCCTATTTGGTGCTATTTGACGCCCTAATTGGCTACGGCAAAAGCTATGTAGCGAGACGACTAGCCGATATTGATGGTTCAATAATTATTTGCAATAACCAGGTGCGCTATCGCCTGAATGACTATGATGACCAACATGCTCAGGAATGGCACGAGTTACAACATCAACGGATCAAGGCGCTATTGGCAAATGACAACAGCTTAATTATTGACGAGTGTTTGCCGATTAATTACCAAAAGAAGCTGGATTTTTATGGTAATTTGGGTGTTCCGATGATTGTTGTGCGCCTGGATTGCGACAGAGATGTCTGGACGCAAAGGCTAAAGGCGCGCCGATTTGACCCACCCCGTGAATACTCGGTTATTGACTATGATACCGCGGTTGACCTAAATTCACGCTACCCTGCTCATGTCCCCGATGAGTTAGTGGATTTTACCATTGATACCACGGATAATGTTGACGAGCAGATCGACAAGTTAGTGAACTTTATTACCCTGAGAGTCAACCAGTAGTTAATAACCTCTACTTGAGCAACAATCATTTACCGTGAATTTTCGCCAAAAATGGCAATTATTCACGCTTTGTGGTATAATATTGTCTATGATAAACCATGCTACGCGAGCTAAAATTGCTGAATTACAATCTAGGTACGTTGAGCTAGAGAAAACTTATCGGAACGGCTTAACCGAGGTTGCCTTATCTGAAATTCCAGAGATGGTTTATAACTCCAATGCAATTGAGAATTCTACTCTATCGCTAGTTGATACAGAGGCAATTCTAATGCGGGATACTATTCGCAAGGACGTTAGCGTGCGTGAAGTGTACGAGGCGAAAAATTTAGCAAAAGTAATTCAAATAATTATGGATAAACCGGATCGGAACTTGTCCATTGAATACATTTTAGAGTTACATAAGGTTTTGCTGGCGGATATTAATGACCGCGTAGCTGGTCGCTTTCGCTCGGGCGATGAATGGGTGCGTGTTGGCGGGCATATTGGTGCTAATCCTGATTTCACCAACAGCTTAGTTGGCGATTTAGTCCGCAACTATAATGTTGATGCTGAATCATACTTTCTGGACAAGATAGCGCATTTTCATGCTGAGTTCGAAACAATCCATCCATTTTGTGATGGTAACGGTCGCATTGGGCGAGTTTTAATTAACCAGCAGTTAAGCCATTTGCATTATCCGCCGATTATTATTCGTAATAAGAGTAAATACGAGAAATACTACCCATTATTCGACGAGTATAGCGCTAGTACCAGATATGACGGCTTTGCTGAGTTATTTGCCAAACTGCTAATGGAGTCGCTACATAAGCGTATTGCTATACTGACTAGTCGCAAACTGATTCCACTAAGTGATTGGGCGACTAAGAATAATATCCAGCCAAATGTAGCGTTAAATCGAGCAGCTCGTCAAACCATTCCAGCATTTCGCATGAGTGAAAAATGGGTTATTGATGCGGATTACCAGATGACAGTCTAGGCGCCTGTGCTATAGTGTTATACTAGTGATTAGAATGGTTAAAATTAATTACTGTTGTACATGCTAAATCATTCGGGTGACGTTTTAAACATTATGGTGGTTGGGTAAATGTGACTATTGCAGAACGATTTATGCAAATGGAGGGTAGTCTATGTCGTTGAGTATATATCGTGGAATAAACAGTGCCTCACAAGGGTCGGAAAACGAGTTCTTTGATGAGTTGGCCGGTAAGCTGAAAGCCCTGTTTGACGAGAATAACTTTAGCGGTGTTTTGTTGGGTCATCCTAAGCTTAAGGACAGTCGGTTTGAGAAGCTGCATCCAGATTGCTTGCTATTAGTTCCCTACGCTGTGATCATTATAGATTTTAAGAGATATAGTGGTTCTCTAATTTTGCCAAGTGGAGACAATTGGGAACATGGAGAGTGGATAAATGTGGACGAACATGGCCATGAAATACGTGTTGGCGGCGGTTCCAGCAAGAATCCTTTCCTACAATTAAGATATCAGCAAAATTTGCTAAAGGAAGCTTTGGGTATCGGCTTTGGCGATATAACAACTGGTGTGTGCTTTCATGGCGGAACAATGACAATTATAAAGAACGGTATTCCCAATAAATACAGCCAGCGTTTCTTTATTGCAGATATTAACAATTATGTACCGAAAATTTTTAATTATATCAATATCCGTCGAAGTGAGAACCCCTTTCCATTATCTGTGGACATAATGAGGCGTTATCTTGAGCTATTTAATGTTGCCGAGTATGACGACTTTAAACACTATACTGACCATGATCTGCGAAGCATGAAACAGAATGATGAGCTAAAAAATGCAATTGAGAAATATCGTGGCGAAGTGGCTGAGATTAACAGAATTGCTCGTCAAGCCAGTGCTATGGCTAAGAACGTTGATGCGTCGGTGGGCGAATTGCATCAAACCGTTGCCCATGCAAAGGATGCTGTTGATCGTGCTGAAAGTAGCGTTAGTCAGGCTAGCCGATATATGAAATATGTTGTAGTGGCGATAGCGGTGCTGCTGGTTGTCGTTATTGGCGCATTGCTGCTTAATGCGCACAACCAACGGGTTGCTCGTGAACAAGCTGAACAGGGTGAGGATAAAAACCGATCAGAACAGATCATTAATGGCGAGATTTGTATGCGACCCGATGAAGCTGCAGACTATGTTGGGCAAGCTGGTGTATGCGTTGAGTATTACGTGAATTACGTTAATACAACCAATTATGGCTACGCCTGGATTAGCGACAAGAAAGGCAGTAATTTCTCGGCGTTCGTGCAGGATGATAAGGTAATTTCGCGCCAAGAAGCCTACGACTATCGCAATAAAACGATTGAAGTTCATGGTGATATCACGGAATACGATAATGACGGCAAGGTTAATTATCAAATTAAAATTGGCTCTAAAGACCAGATTAAAATTAAGTCAACGGATTAAGTCGTGTAGCTACTGTCTCGCGGATGCTATACTATATATAGCGTAACCTAAATTGAGGGATGGACTATGGCTGGTAGCGACAACAGGATGTATGACGAACAGATTTTTGACCTAATTGACGCCGAGACGCAGCGTCAGCGTGACGGTTTGGAACTGATTCCCAGCGAAAACTATGTATCGCGTGAGGTGTTGACGGCAATGGGGTCGGTGTTTACAAATAAGTATTCTGAGGGTTATCCGGGGCATCGTTATTATGGCGGTCAGGAATTTACGGACCAGGTAGAGACTCTGGCTATCGAGCGAGCCAAGGAATTGTTCCACGCTGACCATGCCAATGTTCAACCACATTCTGGCGCCCAGGCTAACAATGCTGTTTATAACGCATGGTTGGAGCCTGGTGATGTGGTGTTGGGGCTGTCGCTGGATTACGGTGGACATCTAACACATGGGTCGCCAGTAACCCAAAGTGCCAAGATATACCATTTTGTTAATTACACGGTTGATCCCGACACCGGCCTGTTTGATTATGACCAGATTGAGCAGTTGGCGCGTGAATATCATCCTAAGATCTTGCTAGTTGGCTATTCGGCTTATTCACATATTCCGGACTTTGATCGACTGGCTGAAATTGGCAATCGATATGGTTGTTTGTTGATGGCAGATATGGCACATGTGGCTGGTTTAATTGCCGGCGGCGTTCACCCAAATCCATTGGAGCATGGTTTCCACGTTATGACAACAACGACGCACAAAACGTTGCGTGGGCCACGTGGTGGCATGATTCTGTCGATGGGTAAGGTGGGCAATCCGTTAAAGAAAACTGCTAAAACCATTGAAAATATCCCAACATTAATCGATCGTAGCGTCTTTCCTGGAACGCAAGGTGGGCCGTTGATGCATGTGATTGCAGCTAAGGCTGTAGCTTTGCACGAGGCAATGCAGCCTGAATTTAAAACGTATGCCCAGCAGGTGATTGACAATGCTGGCCGGCTGGCAGACGAACTGCAACAGCGACAGTTTAGCCTGGTGGGTGGCGGCACGGAAAACCACCTGATTTTAATAGATATGATAAAAAGTCGTGGCGTTCATGGCGGTATTGCCGAAACAGTGTTGGACAAGATTGGATTAACAGCAAATAAAAATGTCATACCGAATGATCCTGAGCCAGCGTTTCGTCCCAGTGGATTGCGCCTTGGCACGCCAGCTATAACCACTCGTGGATTAGGTGAGGCGGATATGCCACAAATTGCCAATTGGATTGACCAGGCGATTGCTAGTCGTCACGATGAAGCCAGGTTGAATGAGCTGCATAACCAAGTTACTGCTCTGGCCCGTCAGCATCCGTTGCCAAGTGATTTATAATACCGAATACGACAATGAAGAAGTTTTATCCTAAAATGCATTTTAACCATGTTGGCATTACAATAGAGAGTCATATTACATCC
>CALUOB010000157.1 GCA_944322175.1 uncultured Coriobacteriaceae bacterium | reverse complement strand
AGCCGCCCTCCTACGCGTACGACCTCGACGACCTTGCCAACGCCTACCGCGGCGTTCTCAAAGATGCGAAGCCCAAGAGCGCCACGGCTGCCGCCTGCACGGCGGCGCTCGATGCCCTCGACGGCTTCGATAGGGAGGCGCTTAGCGCGGCGAGCGTCGTGCAGCTTGCCGAGCAGTGCCCCTGCCCGCGCGCTTCCGGCGCGCTCAAGGCCGAGATCAAGGCGCTCAAGGCGCTGCGCGCCGAGACGTTCCTCTCGCTGCTCGCGGCAACCGCAGAGCCCGCGGCACGCCAGCTCTTCGACCTCGCGCGGCGCCTCTCCTGTGCGTACGACGCGCGCAAGGCGGCGCGCTCTCTTCTCGACAACAACGACCTGCTCCGTATCGCCTACGAGGCGCTCGTGGGCAACGACGAAGTGAGGGAGGCGTTTGCGGGCCGTTTCAAGCTCGTGATGGTCGACGAGTTCCAAGACACGGCCACCCAGCAGGTACGTCTCATCGAGCGGCTCATGCACTCAGATGCGCGCGAGCTGTGCACCGTGGGCGATGCCAAGCAATCCATCTATCGCTTCCGCGGCGCCGACGTCTCGGTGTTCCTTGATCAGGAACGGCGCATCGCAGGCGGTTCGCTGCCGGGTACGCGCGTGTCGATGGCGCGCAACTTCCGCAGCCATGCCGCTATTCTCGACTACGTCACCCAGGTCTTCGAGGAGCAGGGTGACGGCTTTGACATCATGCCCGGTTACGAGGCGCTCGAGCCGTCGCCTTCGCGCAAAGACGGCTTTGCGGCTCAGGGCGCCTCGCGCAGGCAGGCGGTGCTCGTGGCAGGCGGCACGGCAGACGAGCGGGCGGAGGCGAAAGCGCGCGCCATCGCGGAGCGCTTCTGCGCCCTTGCGCGGCAAGGGCAGGATCCGAGCGGCATGGTGGTGCTTCTCGGCGTCATGAAGAACGCCTCCCGCTACGCCGACGCCATACGCGCTGCGGGGCTGCCCTGCGTTATCGCGGGAGGCTCGGTTTTCTCGAGCTCGGTCGAGGCTGGCGTTGTCGGGGCCGCCCTGCGCTTCATCGCCGACCCCGCCGACGCAAAGCGCGGCGTCCTGGCGCTGCTGGTCTCACCGATGTTCGGCCTCGGTGCGCAGGAGCTGCTCGCGCTCACCACCGAAGTGCTCGCAGATGGCTCCACCAGGCGGCGCAACGTCGAGGCCATCGCCACGGGGGCTCTTATCGACCCGTCGTTCGGCGATCTGCCGCTGCTCGCGCGCGCCGCCAAGGTGCTCGAAAAGGCCGCCCGCGCGGCGGGGTCGGCTCCCGTTCCCTGCATCCTTCGGCGCATGGTCAACGAGTCCGGGTGGCTTGCGCGTCTCGAGGCCCAGGGCGCCGAGGGACAGGCAGCGGCTGCCAACGTCCTCAAGGCGCTCGGTATCGTCGACAGCATGGCGCGTGGGAGGGAGCTCTCGCCGCGCCAGGTCTCGCGTGCCTACGAGGCGTACCTCGCCGATGCCAAGGAGGCTCCCGGCGCGCTCACCGGAGGCGCGGGCGGGGCGGTCCGCATCATGACCGCGCACGCTTCCAAGGGGCTCGAGTTTCCGGTCGTTGCCGTTGCCGACTGCTGCTCGGTGCGCTCGTCTTCCGACAAGCTCGTCCTGCTCGACCGCGGCGGCTCGGTTGACGCGGCGCTCGTGCCCGCTCACTGGGGCTCGCGCGATGCCGACAAGCTCGCCGAGAAGCTCAAGGCCGACGCGCGCGCCTTGCGCAAGGAGGGGGTGGAAGCAGCCGACGACACGGCGTTCGGGCGCTACCTGGAGCTCTCCGACGAGAACCGCCGCCTCGACCTTGCCGAACAGGCGCGGCTGCTCTACGTCGCCATGACGCGCGCCAAAGAGGCGCTGCTTCTCGTGCTCGATGCCGGCGTGCAGAGCGGTTCCCGTGCGCAGGGCGAGCTCAAGCTGTCTCGCGAGACCGACCTCACCGGACCTGTGCTCGCGCGCATCCTGCCCAAGGAGGGCATTGCGGGCGACCGGCTCGCGTACGAGGGGTCCCAGGCAGGCGACTTCGAGCTCGTCGCGCTCAAGGACGTCTCTTTCATGGGCGTTGCCTGTCCTGCGTCGGATAACGCGGCTGAGGAGGTAGCCGCGCCCAGCGCCGACGGATCCGCGGAGGAGCTGCCCTTTGAGCTGTTCGTTCCGGGGGAGGCGGATGCGCGGATAGTTCCCGCGGAGCCGGCGCCTCGGGAGTCGTACAGCTACACCTCTCTGGCTCACGCCCTGGGCGAGGCCTCTGAGGACCGCGTCGACGACGAGGTGCGCCGCAGCGACGATGAGGAGGCGACGCAGGAGACCTCGGATCGCATCTGCGAGGACGATGCGACGAACCCCCTCGCCTTCGGCAGCGCGTTTCATGTACTGGCCCAGTGGCTCGTCGAGACGCGAGCTGCCTCGGTGCCGCCGGAGCGCGTGTGCGCGCAGATGCGCGCATGGGGCCTCGACGACGCGCAGCGCGCGCGGCTCGAGCGCGCCCTCGCGCGCTGGGAAGGCTCGGCAGTGCGGGCGCGTGCGCTCGCCTGGCCGCGCGTTCAGGCGGAGGTCCCGTTCTTCTCGGCGGGGGAGAGCGACTTCTCTTATCAGGGAGCGTACGCAGAAGGGTCCATCGATCTGCTCTGCACTGACCCCGCGCGCCCGGGCGCGGCGCTGGTGATCGACTACAAGACCGGCGGCTGCCCCGGAGAGGACCCTGCCGCCCTTGCCGAGAGGCACCGGCTGCAGGCGCGCGTGTACGCCGCCGCGCTCGCGCAGGCGGGTTACGAAGACGCCGAGCTCGTGTTCGTGCGGGTGGAGCAAGACGACCCCGCGTGCCCGGGAGAGCCTCAGACGGTTTGCTACCGGGCGAGTGATCTTCTCGCGCAAATCCGGTAACGGGTGTGCCGAGCGGGTACAATACGGCGGTAAACAAAGACGCTGCCCGCCTCCGGAGCGACCGGGCGCTGGCAGCGTACGCATTGTTAAGGAGCATTCACGTGGAGCTGGTAAAGAAGCTTGACTTTACGGCGGAGGAGCTGTTCGACCAGATCGAGCGCTCGGTTATCTACGATCTCAGGCGCGCCACCGGCAAGGAGTACACGCGCGACAAGATCGCGGGGGCCAAGTACAAGAAGACCGTCGGCGGCGGGCGTCAGGCAACCGAGATGAAGGTCAAGATCCGCGCGTACCGATACCCAGAGATCTACGAGGCGCGCTTTACGTACGCCCGCGGCACCAACACCATTCGCTACCAGGTCGAGGAGCTCCCCGAGGGCGGCGTGCAGCTCACGTACTTCGAGGACTTTGCGAGCGCTGCCCCGGAGCGCGGCCTTTCGGCCAAGCTGCAGCGCGCCATTTACGAGCGCCAGGTCAAGAGCCGTGCCGAGAAGACGCTCAAGCAGCTCGAGAAGGAGGCGCGCGCCAAGACCAAGGCGGCGGGCGAGATCGTTATGCCCGAGGGCCTCGAGGACGGCAACGACAAGGACGACGCCGAGAAGTAAGCACCTCGCCTCCAACCGGACAAGACCAAGACGGGAGCACGCATGGCCTTCGTTCACCTGCACAACCACTCTGACTTCTCGATCCTCGACGCCGCGACGCGCGTCTCGGACATGGTGAAACGCGCCGTGGACCTCGAGATGCCCGCGCTCGCGCTCACCGACCACGGCTACATGTTCGGCATTCCCGACTTCGACACGGAGTGCCGCAAGTACAACGACGCCCAGAAGGACATGGGCCAGTGGCGCCATGACCTCGAGTGCTTCCAGAAGGGCTGGGAGCTCGAGGAGCCAGCCCCGGACGCCCCGGACGCAAAGCGTCACGACCGCGTGCACGCCCAGTGGGCCTCCGACGTGAAGATCTGGAACGAGACGCACGATCTCGAGGCCGTGCGCGCCAACCGCCCGAGCCTGCTCATCAAGCCCATCTTCGGCTGCGAGGCTTACTTCATCACCGACGACTGCATCGAGAAGGGCACCAAGCAGCAGCGCTACCACCTGGTGCTTCTCGCCAAGAACGAGACCGGCTACGTCAACCTCATGAAGATGATGAGCGAAGCGGCCTCGGGCGACATGTTCTATTACTATCCGCGCACCACCCTCGACATGCTGCGCCGCTACCACGAGGGCATCATCTGCACCTCGGCGTGCGTCTCGGGCATCATCCCGCGCATGTACTTCCAGGGCCGCTTCGACGAGGCGCGGCAATGGGCGCTCACGTACCAGGAAATCTTCGGCGATGACTTCTATCTCGAGGTCCAGGACCACGGCCT
This sequence comes from uncultured Coriobacteriaceae bacterium, assembly GCA_944322175.1. GTDB lineage: Bacteria > Actinomycetota > Coriobacteriia > Coriobacteriales > Coriobacteriaceae > CALUOB01. Next base: position 6,471 of record CALUOB010000157.1, on the reverse strand, counting down.
TGCCGATCCCAAGTGGAACGGCTTTACCGACCGCACGCTCTCCGAGCAGATCCTAAAGCTCGGCCATGAGCTCGGCATCAAGGTTATCGCCACGAACGACAACCACTACCTCACGCGCGACGAGGCGCCCACGCAGGACATTCTCTCCTGCGTCGGCACCGCCTCCAAGCTCGACGAGACCAACCGCAAGCGCATGACGGGCACCGAGTTCTACATCAAGAGCGAGGCCGAGATGCGCGAGCTCTTCTCGTGGGCGCCCGAGGTTATCGACAACACGCTCGAGATCGCCGACAAGTGCAACTACGAGCTCGACTGGACGCACATGTACCTGCCCAAGTTCCCTGACCTGGAGCCGGGCGAGACGTCGGAGGAGCGCTTCCGCAAGGAGTGCGAGACGGGTCTTGCCAAGCGCTACGGCGAGAACTGGCGCGAGCTCGAGATCGGCGGCGAGAACGTCCGCGAGCGCTTTGAGTACGAGTACAAGGTCATCTGCGAGAAGGGCTTTGCGGACTACTTCCTCATCGTCCAGGAGTACGTGCGCTGGGCAAAGCGCAACGGCATCGGCGTGGGTCCGGGCCGCGGGTCTGCCGCCGGCGCCATCGTTGCCTACGCGATGGACATCACCACCTTCGACCCGCTCGACAACGGCCTCATGTTCGAGCGCTTCCTCTCCCCGCAGCGCTCCGAGATGCCCGATATCGACATGGACTTCGACGATGAGCGTCGCCTCGAGGTCGTGGAGCACGTGCGCCAGCTCTACGGCCCCGAGCGCGTCTGCCACGTCATCACCTACTCCACGATCAAGGCAAAGCAGGCCATCAACGACGCCGCGCGCGTGCTCGACTACCCGGTCTACATGGGCCAGCGCCTCTCCAAGATGATCTCGGCCGACCCCAAGGTCAAGCTCAAGCAGGTGCTCACGCGCGTGGAGGGCAAGGAGGACCTCTACAACCCCGACTTTGCCGAGGCGTACCAGAAGGACGAGGACGCGCGCAAGATCATCGACGGCGCCCTCGCCATCGAGGGCCTGCACCGCGGCGAAGGCGTTCACGCCTGCGCCGTGCTCATCACGCCCACCCCGGTGAACGACCACGTGCCCACCAAGATCGACACCAAGGGCGGCGTCGAGATCACCCAGTACGAGGGCCACTCGGTCGCCGACATGGGCCTGCTCAAGATGGACTTCCTGGGCCTTCGCACCCTCACGGTCATCTCCAAGGCCAAGGCCAACATCAAGCGCAACTACGGCATCGATATCGACGTCGACGCCATTCCCTTCGACGATCCCAAGATCTACGAGCTCATGGGCTCCGGTCACACCGCCGGCGTGTTCCAGGTCGAGTCCGCCGGCATGACGGCGACGATCAAGAACATGAAACCCACCGAGTACAAGCACGTGGTGGCTCTGATCGCCCTCTACCGCCCGGGCCCTCTGGGTGCCGGCATGGTTGCCGACTACATCGACCGTATGAACGGCAAGAAGGAAGTCGCCTTCTACGACAACCGTCTCCACGACATCCTGGAAGAGACCTACGGCACCATGGTCTACCAGGAGCAGGTTATGCAGATCTCGATGAAGATGAGCGGCTTCTCGGCCGGCGAGTCCGACTCGCGTATCCGCAAGCCCGTGGCTAAGAAGAAGATCAAGCTTCTCACCTCCACGGTTTTCCACTGGGAGGACGGCTCCGACGAGACCACGTACGACCACTGGATGAACGGCGCCGTCAAGAACGGCTACAAGAAGGAGATCGCGCAGAAGATCTGGGACGACGTTCTCGAGTTCGCATCCTACGCCTTCAACAAGTCGCACTCCGCCGGCTACGCCATTCTCGTCATGCAGACCGCGTGGCTCAAGGCGCACTACCCCAAGGAGTACATGGCGGCGGTGCTCACGAGCTACACGGGCAAGACCGAGAAGATCGTTCACTACATCTCGGCCTGCCGCCACGACGGCATCGACGTGCTCCCGCCCGACGTCAACGAGTCTGGCATCGAGTTCACCGCCGTGTCCGAGGGCGTGCGCATCGGTCTCGCGGGCATCCGCGGCGTGGGCGAGGGCGTGGCGCGCGCCATCATCGCCGAGCGCGAGAAGGGCGGCCCGTTCAAGAACCTGCACGACTTCGTCGACCGCATCGACTCGAGCCAGGCCAACCGCCGCGTGGTCGAGGCGCTCATCAAGGCAGGCGCCTTCGACTCGAGCGGCTACCCGCGCCGCCAGCTCATGAGCTTCGTCGACAAGGCGAACCCCCAAAACGTGCTCGACGCCGCCGCCAAGCGCCAGAAGGACCGCGCGAGCGGCCAGACGTCGTTCTTCGACGTTCTCGGCGACGTGGAGGGCTCCGGCTTTGAGATCGAGATTCCCGAGCCCGACGGCCAGGAGTGGGACCGCCACATGAAGCTCAGCCAGGAGAAGGAGGTGCTCGGCATCTACGTGTCCGACCACCCGCTTCGCCCGTTCGAGTACGCGCTCACGCAGGCGCGCGACTTTACGTTCTCGCAGATCGACACCGGCTACGAGGAGCTCTCGGCAGACGGCTCCAAGACCGTTGCCCGCGCCATTCCCGAGGGCAAGCCGTTCTGGTTTGCGGGCATGGTGGCCGAGGTCTCCCGCCGCACCACCAAAAACGGCGACCCCATGGCCATCGTTCGCCTGGAAGACATGGAAGGCGAGGCCACGGTGGTCATGTTCCCCAAGGTCTTCAAGGAGGCCGAGAGCTCGCTCTACGGCGAGACCGACCCCGAGACGGGCGCCGTGCTCTCCGACGCCTTCGTGCGCGTCAAGGGAAAGCTTGAGCGCTCGGACCGCGGCGACCAGATCATCGCACAGGAGGTCCTACCGCTCGTGCTCAACCACGAGACCAATCGGCCAAAGGTCTTCGAGATCATGGTGCCCTCCAACCGCTTCAACCAGGGCAACATGGCGCGCCTCGCCACGATCTTCACGGCCAATCCGGGCGGCGACCGCGTCGAGCTCTTCATCGAGCAGTCCAATGGCGCCACGATGCGCGCCGAGATCCCCGCGCGCGTAAATGCCAAGTCGATCCCGCTGTACGCCGAGGTCATGGGCATCGTCGGCAACGGCGGTCGAGTCAGCATCATTTAGCGAGAAGGACGGGGGCGAGAAGGACGAGTTCGTCCTCGGGTTGGGCGGGGCGGGCGCGGTTCCCGTTACCCTGCCGGGCGGGTCGGCACGGGGGCTACCGGCGGAAGCGCTGCACATGCGCGCTTCGGCCGTTTCCCCTCGTCGGCCCCGTGCAGATCCGCCGTACGTCCCCGTGCCGTCCCGCTCCCAAGTCGCCGGCGGCGGACCGCGCCCGCCCCGCTCCGACCTGCGGGTTCCCTGCTCGCTGGGGCTTGGTTGTCTGGCTGCGGCGTTGTGGCTGCTCGTCAGGGCAGCTGACCTGCAGATCCGCCGTACACCCCTCTCCGTCCTTCTCGCCGGCGCACCCATGATAAGGACCCAAGCGGACGTTCTCGCGCGGCAAAGCGTCCGTTCGGGTCCTTATCTTGTTGGAGAACGTCCGGTTCGGTACGTATCTTGCGGATCGTTACAGCAGCTTCGGATGCGTTTTGTTGCGGCTGCTCGTTCGTCTTGCGGTTAGGACGGCGGGGGGGTGCAATTGTTGCCGTCTAAGCGACGGGGCGTCGGTCCGGCTTTAGATTTGGGTTCGAGATGCTACAATGCGGTTGCCCGGGAAATGATGGCGTACTATAGCATATTCCGCAAATACGTTTCGAGTGTTGATGAAGCTCATTGAGGATCGGCTTTGAGCTTCTAAGTCGCTCTTTGGGTCGGCGCAATCTATCTCGATAAGATCAGCATCTGGCTGCTCTCGTGTTTTGCCTGAATGCCGTACGCTCCGTTTGGGTCGAATGCCGGTAAAACCATACCCCGGGTGACGTATGTCTTGTACGGTTTGCTGGCGCTGGGTTGGATGTTGGTGTACGTGAAGATGAGCAAAGGGTCGCAGGACCGCTTTGACGCGGCCATTGAAGCACTGGCGGCAAATATACGCTTTGCCGGCACTACAGGGGAGTCCCGAGCTATCGCGATTACGAGCTCTCTGCCCAACGAGGGCAAGAGCACGCTGACTGTGGCATTGGGCAACGCGTTGGCAAAAGGAGGGCGGCGGGTCTGCCTGGTCGAGGGGGACCTGAGACGGCCGACGATGGGGCGTATACTCGGATGTTCGCCGACGTGCGGCATCGGTTCGGTTCTCGTGGGGGATGCGACGCTGGACGATGCGCTCGTGCCAACCGGGCAGGCGCGCCTCTTCCTTCTCGACGGCGAGGCGGACATCGCAAACCCTGCCGACTTGTTTGCGACGCAGTCGTTTAAGAAGGTGCTGCGCACGCTCAAGCGCCGCTTTGATTACGTGATCGTCGATACACCCCCGCTCCACGCGGTCGTCGATGCAGCGGTCATTGCCGCTGCGGCTGATGACACCGTGCTTGTCGTGCGAGAAGGGCGCGTCGCGCGCGGCGACGTTCGCTCGTCGTACGATCAGCTGCGCAAGGCGGGGGCGCACGTGCTGGGAACCGTTGTGAACTACGATTCCTCGCGTGTCGGGTCGTAGGCCGAGCTCGCGCTAGGCTTGCACGAGGTTGCGGATGGGTTCGCCTGCCTGCAGCGCGCAGATGTTCTCGGCCGCGATGGTCGTGATGTTCTCCAGCACAACGGGGAGATGAAAGCCACCCGACACATGCGGGGTGATAAAGAGGTTCGGCGCGTCCCAGAGCGGGTCGTCGGCAGGCAGCGGCTCGGGCGTGGTCACGTCGAGGGCGGCGCCTGCCAGCTTGCCCGAGGCAAGGGCATCTACCAGGGATTTCTGGTCAACAAGGTCTCCGCGCCCGCCGTTTACAAAAAACGCCCCCTCGCGCATGGCCGAGAAGAACGCCCCGTCGGCGAGCCCGCGGGTTTCCTCGGAGCTGGGCAAAAACGACGCCACCACGTCAAAATCGCCGAGAATCTCGGGCAGGTCCTTGAGCGCGGCCATCGCCTCGAAGTCGCTCGTGGGAGCGCCCGCGCGGCGGCGCACGCCGGTCACATGCGCGCCGAGGGCGCACGCGAGCTTGGCAAAGTGACTGCCGATGTCGCCTGCGCCGAGCACGAGCACATGCGCGCCGGCCAGGGTCGTTACGGCGCCCTCGTCGGTCCAGGTGCGCGCATGCTGGTCGTCGCGGTAGGCGGGGAGGCGCTTCATGAGGCCGAGCAGCATGGCGAGCATGTGCTCGGACACCGCCTGGCCGTACGCGCCGACGGCAGAGGCCATGCGCGCGCCGCTCGGAAGCACGCCGGGCTTGACGTAGGGGTCGTAGCCTGCGGAGTTGAGCTGGAAGAACACGAGGTTCTCGGCTTCGGCGAGGCGTGGCGCGGGCAGGGGGTTGCCCACGATCACGTCTGCCCCGGCAAGGAGCTCCGCCGGCGTTCCCGTGCGCGTGGAGTACGAGAAGCGCGCGTGGGGCGCCGCCGCCTCGAGCCGCTCGCGCTGCGACTCGGTGAGGTCGAGAAGCACGAGTACGTTGCGTACGGTTACGGGCGTGGAGGTCTGGGCGCTGGTATCCATGGGGGGCTCCTTGGGGTTTGCGAAGGGGTGTGAAGCGAAGCCGCGGCCTGCTTTTCTCGCATGGTAGCGCACACAAGCGCCCGTGCTCCATGGTCTTGGTCACAGCCTTGGCAAGCGCCTGCCCCCGCTCACTTGTTACTACCAGCTTGTCAACGCTCAGTCGCAGGGTTGCCCTTGTGCTGAGGCTGGGGGAAAATACCCCATGCTTACTGATCCCGCAGCAAGGGAGATTCTTGCTATGAAGTACTTCGGCACAGACGGTTTTCGCGGCGAGGCCAACAACGGCCTCAACGTTGATCATGCGTTCAAGATCGGTCGCTACGTCGGTTGGTACTACGGCGCGCGCCAGGGCAAGAAGGCCCGCATCGTGCTCGGCAAGGACACGCGTCGCTCGAGCTACATGTTCGAGTCCGCGCTCACCGCGGGTCTCGTGGCGTCGGGCGCCGACGTGTACATGCTGCACGTCATCCCCACGCCCGGCCTCGCCTACGAGACGGTCGACGGCCGCTTTGACTGCGGCATCATGATCTCAGCGTCGCACAACCCCTATACCGACAACGGCATCAAGCTCGTCAACGGCGACGGCTACAAGATGGACGAGGACGTTCTCGAGCTCATCGAGGCCTATATCGACGGCGAGTGCGACGAGGTGCCGCTCGCCACGGGCGACGCCATCGGCTCGACCATCGACTACATGCAGGGCCGCAACCGCTACATCGCCTTCCTGATCTCGAGCGCCAACTTCTCGCTCCAGGGCATGAAGATCGGCCTCGACTGCGCCAACGGCGCCGCCTCCTCGGTGGCCAAGCCCGTCTTCGACGCCCTCGGCGCCGACGTGCGCGTGATCAACAACAGCCCCGATGGCCTCAACATCAACGTCGACTGCGGCTCAACCCATATCGAC
>CALUOB010000156.1 GCA_944322175.1 uncultured Coriobacteriaceae bacterium | reverse complement strand
GTGCCGCGCAAACCACCGTGCTCGATCGCGACGCGCTCGATGCGGCTCTCTCGCGCTCAATGGGCGCGGTGGCTGCCGAGGCTGCCGCGGCATCTCGGGCGGCTCCCCCGGCGTCTCCGGTTCGCGTCTTCCCGGCAGAGGAGCTGAACGCGCCAATCAGGGGAGAAGGGCACGTTTTCGGCGCCACTACGCCTAACACGGCTCCATCGGCAGCACGGGCGTCGACCTCGGGTGCGTTTGGACCTGCGGCACAGATGTCCAGCCACGAGGGAGGGCGCGTTGCCGGCATGCAGGCTTCTCTGGGCGGTGCCGCCGCGCATCTGGCAACGCCGACGGCGCGGGCCTACGAGGCCGAACGCGCCTACGATGCGGCGCGCACGCGCCATGCCCGCCGCATGGGAGCCCTGCGCGTGGTGCTCACGGTGGTTCTCGTGCCGTGCGCGCTGTTTGCGGTGTTTGTGACCGCCTATGCGCTCACCTGCGTTATGAACGGCGCCTCGCCGCAGGAGCTGGGCGAGCTGCTGCGCAACGGCTACGCCCACATGGGGTCGTTTCTGGCCGATCTGGGCAACCTGTTCTGATGCGAGGCCTTGCGCGGCGCCGTTTGCCGCATTTCGGCAAATTACCAGCTACCGACCCGAGAAGTGCGCCGGCTGAGGCAGGGCCCGCCACGGGCGCATGGTACAATTTCTTGGATGCCCAATGCAAAGGAGTTGGCTATGAAATACGCCGTTGTCTGTGTGGGAAATCCTCGTCTTTCAGACGACGGTTTTGGCCGCTCCGTAGAGACGTACCTGCGCCAGCGGTACGATTTTGGCGGCGAGGTGGCCGTGGTGGGCATAGATGCTCTCAACGCCGATGCGGTCGAGGCGCTCGTGCATTGCGAGGGTGCCGCGCTGGTTGCCGCGGTCGATGGAACCGCCTCCGCGCCGGGCACCTCGTTTGAGTTTGACCTGGACGCCGCCGACCTCTTCCCGGGGTACCGCAGCGCGAGCGAGCTGAGCTTTGCCGACCTGTTTGCCTGTGTGCTTCCCGCCCAGACCCTGCGCTCGTGCCGCACGTTCTGCGTGCAGGTGGGCGAGCTTATGACGCGCGGCGGCGGGAGCTGGCTCTCGGCTGCGCTCGAGGCCTCGGTCGCCCCGGTTGCCCGCGCGGTTGCCGCCTATCTGCGCGACGCCTACCACATTCCCGTCAAAGATCTGTGGGCCGCCGACGACCCTATGCGCGCCGGCTCGACGGGCGCAGGCGCTCGGTCCTTCTCGACCGAGTACGGGCAATACGGAAACCAGGCCATGGCCATAGAGCTCGCCGACCGCCTGTTTGCCGCCGGCTTTGACGGCGTGGCGCGCGAGGGCGCCTGCGTGTCGTGGCGCCAGGAGCCCACCGACGCGCTTGCCGCCTTTGGCGTGACCTTTGGCGCCGGCAGGGTGCTTGCCTGCGTGCGCGCCGACATAACCGACTACGACGTCGACGCCCTGCTTGCCGCAGCGGGCGCGTAGACAAACGCCGCGCGCATAGGCAGGCGCCGCATAGCATTAAAAGCGCCTCGCCCGGCAGGTTGCACACAACTGCCGGGCGAGGCGCTTTGCATGTTTAGAGGCCGCGGGTCGCCCGCCGCCGCACTAGCACGCACCGGCGCTGGGGCATATGTCGGCCAGAAGGCACGTGGCGCACTTGGGGCTCCGCGCCGTGCAGGTCTCGCGGCCGTGGCGGATCCATTGGTGGTTGACCGGTCCCCACAGCTCGCGCGGAATGATCTTGAGAAGGTCCTGCTCGGTCTTGAGCGGCTCCTTGGCGTGCGTTTTGGGCGAGAGGCGCAGGCGGTGCGCGATGCGGTTGACGTGCGTGTCAACCGCGATGCCCTCGACGATGCCGAACCCGACGTTCATGACGATGTTGGCGGTCTTGCGGCCAACGCCGGGCAGGCGCACGAGCTCGGCCATGGTATGCGGCACCTCGCCGCCAAAGTCGGCCATAATCATCTGCGCCGCCTCAACGCAGTGCACCGCCTTGGTCTTATAGAACCCGAGGCTGCGGATAACCTCGGAGATCTCGGCTGGGGTGGCGCCGGCCATGGCCTCGGGCGTGGGCCAGCGCGAGAAGAGCGCGGGAGTCACCTTGTTGACCTGCGCGTCGGTGGTCTGAGCGGAGAGAAGCACGGCAATGACCAGCCGAAACGGCGTCGCATGGTCCAAGAAGCACTCGACTGGGCCGTACTTCTCCTCCAGGCGGCGGCAGACCTCGACGGCGCGGGCGGTCTTGGCGGCGTTGGTCTCGCGTGGCATGAGGGTCCTTTCTTGCGCTTAGCACCGGACGGCGGTGCAGTGGCGGCGGTGCAGTGGCGGCGGGGCAGCGGCGGCGGGGCAGCGGCGGCGGGGCGGCGGCGCGCCTAGCGCGCAGGTCGCACGGCGGTGTCGACGGACGAGAGGGCCTCGGGCTTCTGGCGGGTCTCGGTGTATTCGATCATGATGCCGTCGGCGTCGAAGGTATGCGAGCGCATGACGCAGACGGCGTTGAACCCGTCGAGGTCCATGATCTGCTCGTCGGCGGGCGTTGCGCCCTCCACGGTGATGATGCGGCGGCTCGTAGCGATCTTCATGCCGAGCGTGCCCTCGAGATAGGCGTACACCGAGTTGGCAACGATCTCGGGCGTGAGGCCGGGCACCGATTCGCTCAGGTAGTAGCTCTCGTCGGTCGAGACAGTCACGCCGTCGGCGGCACGGGAGCGCAGGATGTGCGTAAGGTCGCTGCCCACGGCGAAGCCGGTGAGCGCAGCGAGCGCGTCGCCCGCAACGACCTTCTCGAACTTAAGCACCGTGGTCTTGGGCGTAAACCCCAGGCGCTTGGCCATCTCGCCGAAGGTCTCGAGGCCGCTGTAGCCCTGCGGGTCGGTGATAGCGGGGTTGCGGATCACGCGGACGCCCTTGCCCTGCTGCGGCAGCACGTAGGCGTCCTGCGCCAGCATGGCGAGCGCGCGCCTAATGGAGCTGCGTGAGCACCCGTAAAGCTGCGTGAGCTCGTTCTCGGAGGGCAAGAACGACTGGTAGCGGTACGTGCCGTTCTCGATGTTCTCGCGAATGTCGCGGTAGATGTCCTGAAATACTGCTTTGGGCACAGGGCACCTCCTTAGTTATTCGAACAGGTTAGCTCTGATCATCATACCCCCTGAAGACCAGGTTAAAGCAAGCGTAAAACGCAATCCGCCCATCGCATTTTTTGGACCCTGCGCACCCGAGGCAGCGCGAGCGAACCCCAAACTCTCGCCACCGGTCTTTCGCGGTACGCTCACCGCCCTAACCCGCCGTTTGCCGCCGATATACTACCGCTCGTCCTATCTGCAAAATACTTGTACGAACATGCTTGACTTGTACGAACAACAAAGCGATTATGGTCCCAGCACTTGTACGAACATGCTGGCCAGATTGCGAGGCGCCGCGCGAGAAGGTCGGTAATCGTGACTGCAAGGATCTGCTTCACAGTGCGCTGTGCATCGCCGCGCAGCGCGCCCAGGGGAAAGGGGACTTTCTACCATGATGGAGAAAATCCAAAAGTTCGGTGGAGCGATGTTCACCCCCGTCATGCTCTTCGCCTTCTCGGGCGTCATGGTGGGTATTGGCACGCTCTTCACCACTCAGGCTATCTTCGGGGCGCTCGCCGCTCCGGAGACCATGTGGTACCAGTGCTGGAACGTGGTGCTGCAGGGCGCTTGGACGGTGTTCAACCAGCTTCCGCTGCTGTTTGCCGTTTCGCTGCCCATCGGTCTGGCCAAGAAGCAGCACGCGCGCTGCTGCATGGAGGCCCTGGTCGTGTACCTGGCCTTCCAGTACTTCATGAACACGATGCTCACGCAGTGGGGCCCCACTTTCGGCGTTGACTTCAGCGCCGAGGCCGGCGGTTCCTCGGGTCTCACGACCATCGCGAGCATCAAGACCCTCGACATGGGCATGATGGGCGCCCTCCTCATCTCGGGCATCACCATCATGATCCACAACAAGTTCTTCGACACGGAGCTCCCCGAGTGGCTCGGCGTGTTCTCCGGCTCGAGCCTGATCTACATGATCGGCTTCTTTGTCATGATCCCCATGGCGCTTCTCTGCTGCTTCGTGTGGCCCCATGTCCAGGACGGCCTCCGTGCCTTCCAGGGCTTCGTGACCTCCACGGGCGTTGCCGGCGTCTGGGTGTTCGTGCTTCTCGAGCGCCTGCTCATCCCGTTCGGCCTGCACCACCTGCTCTACAGCCCGTTCTACTATGACAACGCTGCGGTTCAGGGCGGCATCTACGCTGCCTTCGCCAAGGCGCTCCCCGAGATCGCCGCTTCCAAGGAGTCCATCAAGGAGCTCGCTCCCTACGCTTCCTTCACCGCGACCTCGTGGTCCAAGTTCTTCGGCGTTCCCGGCATCGCCCTGGCCTTCTACGCTACGGCCAAGCCCGAGAAGCGCGTTGAGCTCGCCGGCCTGCTCATCCCCACGACCCTGACCTCCATCGTCTGCGGCGTGACCGAGCCCATCGAGTTCACCTTCCTGTTCGTCGCTCCTCCGCTGTTCATCGTTCACGCCATCCTCGCCGCTACCTGCGCCGCGGTCATGAACCTCTTCGGCGTGGTGGGCGTCTTCACCGGCGGCCTCATCGAGGCTTCCTCGCTGACCATCATCCCGCTGCTCGCGAACCACTGGATGACCTTCCTCACCGGTCTCGTCATCGGCCTCGTGTTCACCGGCATCTGGTTCGTGGTCTTCCGCTTCCTCATCCTCAAGTTCGACTTCAAGGTCCCCGGCCGTGAGGACGACGCCGAGGAGATCACCTTCCGCACCAAGCAGGAGTTCCGTCAGGAGAAGCTCGGCTTCTCGGGCGACGGCAACGGCGCTGCTGAGGACAAGTACGCGGTTATCGCCGCTGCGGTTCTCGAGCTCCTGGGCGGCAAGGACAACATCGTCGACGTGACCAACTGCGTGACCCGTCTGCGCGTCAACGTCAAGGACGAGACGCTCGTGGCCGACGACCCCGACTTCAAGAGCGTGGGCACCAGCGGTGTCGCCAAGCGCGGCAAGAACATGCAGGTCATCATCGGCCTCAAGGTTCCCCAGGTCCGCGAGCGCTTCGAGGCTCTGCTCTAAGCTTCGCCCCCTTCCGGCTCGGCGCGCCGTCAGCGTGCTCGCATACGGCGCCTCCTTATGCGATCTGCCTGCCGCAACCAAAGCACAGGCGGCGCGCCGAGCCTCTTGCCAGCCCCTGCGCTGGCGCCGGACGAGTTTCTCGTCTTCGTGTTACCCGGGCCTTTGGGCCCGCCCGGCGAGCTTCTCGCCAGCCGTTTGGCACTACCTCCGGGGGCGGATCGCCTCCTCTCGGAGTGCAGGTGCGCTGTTACCGGTCGCAGCGGCGCGCTTCTCTTGAACTTTGCGACCAGGAACAAGGAGGACTGACTCATCATGTCCAAGAAGTCGTATGCAGTTACTATTGCCGGCGGCGGTTCCACCTTTACGCCTGGCATCGCCCTGATGCTGCTCGAGGAGCATGACCGCTTCCCGGTTAACAAGATCACCTTCTACGACAACGACGCCGAGCGCCAGGAGATCGTGGCCAAGGCCTGCGAGATCTACTTCAAGGAGAACGCTCCCGAGATCGAGTTCAACTACACCACCGATCCCGAGACCGCCTTCACCGGCATCGACTTCGTGCTCGCCCATATCCGCGTCGGCAAGTACGCCATGCGCGAGAAGGACGAGAAGATCCCGCTGAAGTACGGCGTCCTCGGCCAGGAGACCTGCGGACCTGGCGGCATCGCCTACGGCATGCGCTCCATCGGCGGCGTCATTGAGATCCTCGACTACATGGAGAAGTGGAGCCCCGACGCGTGGATGCTCAACTACTCCAACCCGGCCGCCATTGTGGCCGAGGCCTGCCGCGTGCTGCGCCCGAACAGCAAGATCATCAACATCTGCGACATGCCCATCGACCTGATGGACAAGATGGCGACCATGTGCGGCATCAAGGACCGTCGCGAGCTGCAGTACAGCTACTACGGCCTGAACCACTACGGTTGGTTCACCAAGATCTACGATAAGGACGGCAACGACCTTATGCCCGAGATCAAGAAGCACATGGCCAAGAACGGCTACCTCGACGGCATCAGCCACGAGGCAGGCCAGGAGCAGCACATCGACGAGTCCTGGATCCACACCTTCGGCAAGGCCAAGGACGTCTACGCGCTCGATCCCGACACGATCCCCAACACCTACCTCAAGTACTACGTGTTCCCGGACTACGTCGTCGAGACCTCCAACCCCGAGTACACCCGTGCTAACGAGGTTATGGACGGCCGCGAGAAGCGCGTCTTCGGCGCCTGCCGCGAGGTTATCGAGAAGGGCACCGCTAAGGACTGCGGCTTCGAGGCCGACGCGCACGCCACCTACATCGTGGACCTTGCCTGCGCGCTCGCCGAGAACACCTTGGAGCGCTTCCTGCTGATCGTCCCGAACGACGGCGCTGTGTCGAACTTCGATCCCACCGCCATGGTCGAGGTGCCCTGCATCGTCGGTAAGAACGGCTACGAGAAGATCTGCCAGGGTCAGGTCCCGCAGTGGCAGAAGGGCATGCTCGAGCAGCAGGTCTCCGTCGAGAAGCTCGTCGTTCAGGCTTGGGTCGAGCACAGCTACCAGAAGCTGTGGCAGGCACTTTCGCTCTCGGCCACGGTGCCGAGCGCCAAGGTTGCCAAGCTCATCCTCGACGACCTCATCGAGGCCAACAAGGACTACTGGCCTGAGCTGCACTAAGCGTTATCGCGTACGAGAAAGCGCCGGTTGCCACGGGCTCGCTGACGTGGAAATCCCTACCCGCTGACCGGCGCTTTGGGGCTGCGACCCTCACGGGCCGCAGCCCTTTTTTAGTTGGCGCGCAACAAAAGGCAGATGATTGCGTTTTAGGGTAGACGCTTTGCGTAGCAGAGGAAGATACGCATGCATTGCCTGCGGAAACGTCATCAGCTCGAGTGCGGTACCCTTGCGATGCCCGCGCAAAACGCAATCATCGGGGTTTTGTTTGCTGGCTGGCGCGCGGGAGGTTGGGCGTTTCGTGACTGAACGCTCAGGCGAGGGGCGCAAGGCGCGCGCACACTGCCTTTCCGGCGTAAAATCCGACCGTTCGGAGATTGTCGCGCGCCAACCTGTTCGAGCAAGGTATACTGAACATGTACGAACAAGTGGGAGGTTCTGCTGCTCCCACGCCGCCGCCCTGATCTGTTTGCCCGAACCTGTTGAGGGGATGCCATGAGCAAGAAGAAGATGACGCCCGCGCAAAAGGCCGCCGCTCGCCGCGAGGTTACGCCTGAGGAGAGGGCCCTCGCTGCTCAGCGCGCCGAGGAGCGCGCGGCTAAGCGCAGCGCTGCCGACCAGGAGCGCCGCATGGGCACCAAGTCCGAGCGCCTAACCAAGCGCATGTTCACCACGGTCCAGGTCGTTCTTGTGCTTATCCCGTTTGCGCTTCTGGGCTTTAACGGCCTCATGGGAGGCGACATTCAGACCGTCATGCAAGAGGACGCCGTCTTTGCCGTGAGCTTCCTCATGGCCATGGTTCAGCCCTTTGTGGCGTGGATCCTGCGGTTTGTGTACAAACACCACGCTGCTGGCGAGGACGGCTACGCGCTTGGCAACCTGGTGGGGCTTCTCTGCGCCGAGATCTGCCTGCGCAACATGGTGGGCATTATTGGCTGCCTGCTGCTTGTGTGGCGCGTGTGGCGCAAGGCCCCCAACGGCGCCATGGCAGGTTGGGCGCGCGAGCGCAAGGTCGGCGGCGTGCTCTTCGATATTTCGGGTGCGCTCGCGGTGTTTTTGCTTTCGGCTCTCTGCGCCTTCGCGGCGTGGCGCGTTGGGATCTAGACGCCCTCTGAGCGCGCCTGCAGCAGGCTGCGCGTTCTTATCGCCGGCTTGAAGATGATCACAGGCCACCCCTTTCCAAGCGCCCGTTGCCTCTTGCGGCAGCGGGCGCTTTGCTGTTGCTGGCAGGCGCCGGGCCTGCGGTTCTCAACTGATTGCTCTTGGCTGAGCGCTCTTGATAAGGACCCAAACGGACATTCTGTACGGGCAAAACGTCCGTTTGGGTCCGTACCTTTAGCACAGGTGTCCGTTTGGGTCCGCTTCTTCTTTTTGAGGCCCTTGCGCCCCGCGGCGTACTCCGACGGCGGTGGTTATCGCCTGGGCAGCCGACGCTGGCGAGCTGAAGAGAATGTAGGGACTTGCGCGCGTGTCCGCGCGGACAACTATACTGAAGCAGCACAAACAAAGGCCCGGCTACGCGAGCCGGCTGCTCAAGAACAGGTTCCCATGCTCATTCATCGCATTGCCGCACAGCTCTACAAGGTCGATGCCCTGCGCACGGTGGAGTCGGCGCTCGGCCGTGGCGACGACGTGACGCTCGCCGTGGCGCAGTCGGCGCGCACGCTGCTCGCCGCGGCGCAGTTCGCGCGCGACCCACGGCCGACGGTCTACATCGTCTCGGGCGAGGAGGCTGCCGAGCGCGCCGCCCGGTCGCTCGCCGCTTACGTGGGGCTCGAGCACGTGGCGCGCTACCCAGAGCGTCGCGACTACCCCTGGAAGGATACCGAGCCCGAGGCCGCGGTTATCGCCAGCCGCTGCGAGGCGCTCGAGCGCATGCACCGCGGCGACGCCTGCATCATGGTCGCCTCGGCCCGCGCACTGCTGCGCTGCGTGCCGCCCGCGGGCGAGAACTACTTCTCCTCCCAGCGCTTTGCGGTGGGCGAGGAGGTCCCCTTTGACGACGTGCCGCGCCGCCTCGTGGCCATGGGCTACACGGCGTCCGACGCCGCGGACCGCGCCGGCCTCTTCCGCGTGCACGGCGACTCCGTCGACATCTTCCCGGCGCAGAGCAAGGCTCCCGTGCGTCTTGAGTTCTTTGGCGACGAGATCGACCGCATCCGCCATATGGTGTCGTCAACGGGCCAGACCATCGGCGACGCCGACAGCGTGCGCATCTCGCCCTGCCGCGAGCTGGCGCTGACCGACAAGACCCTGCACAACCTGCGCCTCGCCATTTATCAGCCTGCTCAGGAGGATACCGAGCTCGCTGCGCTTCTCGAGCTGGCAAACGCGCACGTGGCCACCCCCGAGCTCGACCGCTGGCTGCCGGTTCTCTACGGCGCCACCGCCACGCCGCTCGCGCACCTGCACAAAGACGCGCTCGTGGTGCTCGCCGAGCCGCGCTCGCTGTTCGACGACTGCTCGCGCGCGTACGAGCAGATCGACGCCCGCGCAGTCGAGGCGGGCATTTCTCGCCTGGACGGCCTGTACGTGCGTCCGCAGGAGCTCGACTTTGGCCGCCAGCAGCGCCTGAACTACGTGAGCATCATCCGGGCGGGCGGTGCGGTGACCGCCGAGCTCAAGGTCGAGCAGCCCGCGCTTGCCGGGTCGGACAACCGCTTTATCGAGCGCGTGCAGACGGTCGTCAACAACCGCTACGCCGTGCTCTTTGCCATGCCCGACCGCGGCGCGCGCGATTCGATGGAGCTCACCTTCGGCGACGAGGGCATCCCGTTTGACGCCTCGCTCGCGGGCGATCCGCTCAACGCCGACCCCTTGGACGAGAAGGGCGCCGCTGCCAGCGCGCCGCGCCTGCCTACGGGCCGCGTTACCTTTGTCGACGCGCCGATTCCCGCCGGCATCGTGGTGCCCGCGGCTCGCCTCGCGATCTTCTCGGTCAACGACCTCAACGCGCGCCTCGACGCCCGCCGGCACCGCGTGCGCCGCAAGGTCGACGTGACCGAGATCACCTTCCCCTTCAAGCCAGGCGACTACGTGGTGCACGCGACCCACGGCATCGCGCTGTTTGCCGATATCGTGCGCCAAGAGGTGGGCGGCAAGGAGCGCGACTACTTTTTGCTCGAGTACGCCGGCGGCGACAAGCTCTACGTGCCGCTCGAGCAGGTGGACCGCATCACGCGCTACGTGGGTCCCGACGGCAGCAACCCGCGCCTCACGCGCCTCAACACCGCCGACTGGAGCCGCGCCACCACGCGTGCGCGCAAGAGCGCCAAGAAGCTCGCGTTTGACCTGGTAGACCTCTACACGCGCCGCTCGTCGGTGGTGGGCTACGCCTGCGGTCCCGACACGCCCGCCCAGCTCGAGATGGAGGAGAGCTTCCCCTACGAGCCCACGCACGACCAGCTCGCGGCCATTGCCGACATCAAGGCCGATATGGAGTCGGCCAAGCCCATGGATCGCCTGCTCTGCGGCGACGTGGGCTTTGGCAAGACCGAGGTGGCGCTGCGCGCGGCGTTCAAATGCGTGACCGACGGCCGCCAGGTCATGGTGCTGTGCCCCACGACGATTTTGGCCCAGCAGCATTACGAGACCTTCTTCGAGCGGTTCGCGCCGTTTGACGTGGAGGTCGAGGTTCTCAGCCGCTTCCGCACGCCCGCCCAGCAGCGCCGAGCGCTCGCCAAGTTTGCCGAGGGCGAGGTCAAGGTGCTCGTGGGCACGCACCGGCTGCTCTCTGCTGACGTGAACCCCGCCAACCTCGGCCTGGTGATCATCGACGAGGAGCAGCGCTTCGGTGTGCAGCATAAGGAGCAGCTCAAGAACCTGCGCGAGCAGATCGACGTTCTCACGCTTTCGGCGACGCCCATTCCGCGTACCATGCAGATGGCGCTGTCGGGCGTGCGCGAGATGAGCCTCATCACCACGCCGCCCACCGGGCGCCGCCCGGTCGAGGTGCACGTGGGCGAGTACGACCCCGACGTGGTGAGCGCCGCGATCAGGCTCGAGATCCAGCGCGGCGGCCAGGTGTACTACGTTTCCAACCGCGTGAAGACCATCGACGACGCGCTTGACCGCGTGCACGAGGCGGTGCCCGAGGCGCGCGTGGGCGTGGCGCACGGCAAGATGACCGCGCGCGAGATCGAGGACGTGATGATCGAGTTCGCAACTGGGCGCATCGACGTGCTCGTGGCAACCACGATCATCGAAAGCGGCATCGACAACCCGCACACCAACACGCTCATCATCGAGGACTCGCAGCGCCTCGGTCTGGCGCAGCTCTACCAGCTCAAGGGGCGCGTGGGCCGCAGCGCCACGCAGGCGTACGCCTACTTTATGTTCCCCGGCGAGATTCCGCTCACCGAGGAGGCCACCGAGCGCCTGACCGCGCTTTCGGAGCTGCAGGAGCTGGGCAGCGGCATGCGCATTGCCATGCGCGACCTCGAGATCCGTGGCGCGGGTTCGCTCGTGGGCGCCGAGCAGCACGGCAACCTCTCGAGCGTGGGCTTTGACCTGTTTACGCAGATGCTCGGCCAGGCTGTTGCCGAGGCGCGCGGCGACGAGGACGCGGCGCTCGAGCAGGCCGAGGTTACCATCAACCTGCCTGCCGACTTCTACCTCGACGACGAGTACCTGCCCGATGTCGACAAGCGCGTGCTCGTGTACCGACGCCTTGCCGGGGCCACGGAGCTCGAGACGATCGACGAGCTTCAGCAGGAGTGCGAGGACAGCTACGGCAAGCTACCGCTCGCCGGGCGCAACCTCTTCGACCGCGCGCGCATCCGCATTCGCGGCGAGCGCCTGGGCATGGAGTCGGTGTCGCTTACGCAGGGGCGCGTGGTGTACCAGGGCGTCGACGTGCCCAAGAAGGTGGCGTTTGCCCTCCGCCAGAAGTACGGTGCGCTCAACTATCCCAAGACCCGCAAGTTCACGTTCCCCTACAAGATGGGTCCTGAGGAGCTCCTCCCGGTGACGCTGCGCATTCTCGAGGCTCTCGGAGATTCGGGGGATTGACGCTGCGGTGCGGGCCGACGCTGCAGCTGCCCCTGGCGGCGCCTCGGGCCTCGCCGTGTCTCGTCCGCACGCCGCGCGCCGCGCCGGATCGGGCGCGGCGCGCCTCCGCAGCGTTTTCCGGCGAAGTGCTCAAAAAATCAGATAATAGGTCTTTTGAGGACGTCCGTGTCTTTGCTCGTATGTATGCATGCGCGTTAGCGCAGGATGCGTATATAGCAATATGCGATCATCCCGCTTTGGCCGCCTCGAAACGACCTATTATTTGCTTTTTTGAGCAGTTTGGGGACCTGAACGTCGTTTCGGGCTCGCGCTGTTCGGCTACGCTATGACACCTTGGGCGTGCAGCTCGTCGGCAACGGCGGGGAAGAGGAGCGGATCGGGGGCGTCTGGCGTGTGAGGGCCGAGGTGCTTTTCCATCCAGATCATGTCGTACCAGCGGTTAAACTTCTTGCCGCATGCTTCAAAGCGCCCTACGAGCCGGTAGCCCAGGCGCGCGTGAAACTTCGCGCTGTCGCAGGTCAGATGCGGTTCATCCTCATCGTCCGGCGGCATGGCAATACAGGCCTCCATGTTGAGGATGCCCTGCGCGCGCAGACACGCTTCGAGGGCGTCGTGCATGGCGCGGCCTACGCCGCCGCGTCGGCAGTCCGACGCTACATAAATTGAGGTTTCGACGGCCCAGTTGTAGGCAGGTCGATCCTTGAACGGGCTCACGTACGCAAACCCTACGATGCGGTTTGCCGGGCGGGCGTCCTCAGTACTGCCGGCGTCTTTGGCGCCCTCGAGTTCCGCAACGAGGTACGGGAACCGCTCAAGCGTCCGTGCCATACGGGCGGTAAACTCCTCGAGCGCAGGCGCGTGAAACTCAAACGTAATGGCCGTGTTTTCTACATACGGCGCGTAAATGGCATGCAGCGCAGGCGCGTCGGCCAGCGTGGCAGTGCGAACGACGAGGTTTTGTGTGAGGTCGGTCATAAGATTCCTCCAGGCAGGTTACATGCTGCCATTATCGTCCAAGCGGCGCGCCCGCAGCGCTGCGACTAAGGATGCCTTGCGCATGTTCGGATGCAGCGGCCGGTGACTTGTGCCGGTGAATCTGCCTGCTTTGCTGGGGAAGAGAAGCCCAGCTTGCGCCCGTCCTGTGTGATTGCGTCAGCACGCGCCGCATCATGCCACACCGCCTTCTTGGCAAAAGATTATAGACGTATATAATGATCAATACGAGGAAGACGCGCAGGTCGTTCGGAGAAAAGGAAGCGCATGGCGGCGGCAAACGGCTACATGATGGTTTTGGCGGCAGGACTCATGTGGGGCACGATTGGCCTGTTTGTGAACCCGCTCTCGGCGTTGGGCCTGGGCTCGGCGAGCATCTCGGCTCTGCGCATGGGTGCCGGCGCGCTTGTCATGCTGCCCGTGCTGTTGGCGCTTGGCCGCAAAGAACAGGGCGATCCGATGGCTTACCTGCGCCTTAACCGCAAACAGACGCTGCTCTGCGCCATCATGGGCGTCTTTTGCCTCTCGCTCAGCAACACGTGCTACTACGAGTCTATTCGCGCCGTCGGCATGTCTACGGCTTCGGTGCTCCTGTATACCTCGCCCATCTTCGGCTGCGTCTTGGGGCGCCTGTTCTATAGCGAGAAGGTCTCGCGCGCCAAGCTCGAAGCGCTTGCGCTCAACGTGTGCGGCTGCGTGCTCGCGGTGACCAACGGCGACTTCTCGTCCATGAGCTTCTCGGTCTACGGCGCGGCCATAGGCGTGTTCGCCGGATTCCTCGGCGCCTTGCTGGCGCTTTGCGGCAAGGCGGCAAACCGCGCCTGCCAGCCGCTCACCGTGACGTTTTACGAGTTTGCCTTCGGCTGCGTTGCCATGACGGCGCTCGCCTTCCCGCTTGCCGACGTGCGCACCGCCCTCGGCCCGACGCTCGCAGGCCTGGCCCTGGCGTTTGGCGCCCTGCCCACGTCAGCGGCCTACATCCTCTACAACCGGGGCATCTCGACCGGCGTCGAGGCCTCCAAGATCCCCGTCATCGCCTCGGTCGAGACCGCGGCCACGGTTGTCGTGGGCATCGGCGTGTATGCCGAGCCGGCGGGCGTGTTCAAGCTTCTCGGCATCGTGGGCGTACTCGCATCGATCGTCGTGATGAACATCGACTTCCAGCGCGTGCGCCAGTCGCGCACCGCAGAGCGCCTGCGCGAGGCCGCAAGCATGGATCTCGGCGCTTGGTCTGCCGAGAAGCACGCGGCCTACCTCGCGTTCAAGGACGGAGAAGCGCCCGTCGAGCCCGCGACGACGGTGTCGTCGCGTACCGCGCTGCTTGCCAGCGATGATTGGGAGGCTTGGCTGGCCGTGCGTTAACGGGCGTGCGCGCGCCGGCGTCTACCCAATGAGCTCCACGTACTTGACCTCGTCGGTGCGCACCACGCGCTTGGAAACATGCAGCGGCGCGCCGTCGGTGTCGTACACAAAGTCGGTGATGAGCATAAGCGGGGTCTCGCGCGGAACATCGAGCAAAAACGCCTCGTTCTGGCGGGCAAAGCAGATCTCGAACGTCTTATGGCCGCGCGCGGGCAGCTTGCCAAAGCGCTCGCGCAGCACCTCGTAGAGCGACCGGTCGAGGTTCTCGTCAATGAGGGCCTCAAACGCCGGCGAGAAGTACGACGACTCGATGCACAGCGGCTTCTCGTCGAGGTAGCGCAGGCGCACGATCTCGACCGCCTCGGTGCCCGATTGCAGGTTGAGAAACTCGGCGACCGCCTGCGGGGGCAGCGCGCGCTTGGCGTCGACCGTGCGGGTGCGCACCGACTGGCCGCGTCGCTCCGCCTGGGCGGTGAAGCTCGCAAAGGTGAGGCCGATGGTGGGCGCCTGCGGTGTGCTCGCCACAAAGGCGCCGCGCCCGCGCTCCTTTACCACGAGTCCTTCTTTTACGAGAAGCTCAAGCGCTTTGCGCACCGTCGAGCGACTGAGGCCCGTGTCGGCCTGCAGCTCCGCCTCAGAGGGGAGCTTTGAGCCGGCCGCGTAGGTTCCGGCGGCGATGGCGTTGCGCAGCGTGTCGGCAAGTTCGGAATAGAGGGGCTCGGATGGGGCGTCGCGGATCTGCATGGGTTCCTCGGTATCGGTATGGGACAGGGTGCATGTCGTGGCCCAGTTGTACGTATCTTGTCACAAGAAGTGTACCAACTCGTATGCGTATAGAGCACATCGGCGGTGCTCTGCCTGCCAAAAGGCATGGAATTGCCGTTCGCCGGGAAGCACTGCCGCTCACAGTTGCATGCCTGTTCAAAAGCTTGTATCTAACCTATACCATACTTGTATCCAGTAAAGGTCACAACCACAGGAAAGGGCTGGGACAAGATGACCACGCAGGAACAAGTTAAAGACATCATCGCGCGCATCCTGGCGGACAAGAAGGACTGCGGCGGTATCACCGACGTCGTGTGGATCGGCGCCGGCGGATCCAACGGCGGCAACTACCCCGCCCAGTACTTCATGGAGCACGAGGCGCGCAGCGTTGCGTCGCATATGGTGACGAGCAACGAGTTTGTCTTCGCAACCCCCGCCTACGTGGGCCCCACCACGCTCGCCGTTGCCGTGAGCATGCGCGGCACCCCTGAGACCATCGAAGCCGCGCGCGTTGCCAAGGAGCACGGTGCCGCCACCATCGCCGTGTACGTTGACGAGTCGGGCCTGACCGAGGCGTGCGACTACCAGGTGCGCTACATGAGCCTCGCCGTCGACGAGAGCAACATGGGCCGCACCAACTCCGCCGTGGTGACCATGATCGCCATGGAGCTTCTCGATCAGACCGAGGGCTACGCGGCGCACGACGAAGCCATGGCCGCCTTTGACCTCGTTGATCCCGTGTACCGCAAGGCCTTTGACTACTGCCAGCCGCTCGCCGCTGCCTGGGCCGAGCAGAACGCCGACCGCTCCACCGTCAACGTCATGGCGAGCGGTCCGTGCTTCGGTGCCGCCTACGTCTTTGCCATCTGCAACATCCAGGAGATGCTCCAGATCGACGCGGTGACCACCAACAGCTGCGACTTCTTCCACGGTCCTTTCGAGACGCTCGACAAGCGTGCCTCGGTATTCCAGCTCGTGAGCGCCGGTCGCTGCCGCCCCGCCGACGACCGCGCCACGACCTTCCTCAACACCTACGGCGGCGACCGCGTTTACCGCCTCGACGCCAAGGAGATCGGCGTGGAGGATTTCCCGCCGGCGGTTGCCGAGTACATGAACCACCTGATCTTCTCGCCCATCCTCAACAACGTGTACATGCGCGCGCTGTCCAAAGTCACGCACAAGGACTATATGACCCGCCGCTACATGTGGAAGGTCGCCTACTAGCGCGGCGTCGCCGGCGGGCGGCGGCTCTCGCGGGCGATGGCTCCCGCAGGCGGCGGCTTTCGCGGCTCGTGTTCTACACATCGGCTAGCGCTTTGCGCAGCGGCTAACGCTTGTGGCGCGTTTTTGGCTTGTAAGCGTTATTGCCTGCGTAAAGCGTTAATGCCTGCGTAGAACATCGCCGGCGGCAGCCGAGAAGCACAGTCAGTCGAGAAGCACGGGCAGCCAAGAAGCGCTGGCGACCGAAGATCTGTTGGCATTCGAGAAGCGCCTCGGCAGGCTCTGCGAGTTACGAGGCCCCGCTGGCGGAGAAACTCTCTGCCAACCGATGAGCGCCCGAGAATTACTACCTGCCGGGTCGTGCCTGTCTACAGCCCACCTCAACCGCCGGACGCGGCGGTGAACGGTCGGTATCTCCCGGCAAACGGCAAGAAAACAACAAATATAACCGGTTATACAGTACGTCTAGACAACACGTATCAAACATCTATAATGACCATAACGACTTACGAAAGGAGTGCTATGAACCAGCTTATTCTGGCATCGCACGGCGGGTTGGCGGCAGGTGCCCGCGACACGCTCTCGATGGTGCTCGGCGACGTGCCGAACGTGCACGTGGTCTCGCTTGCGCGCGACGACAAAGAGCCCATCACCGAGGACGTGAAGCGCATCATCGCCACCTTCGCTCCCGAGGACACGGTGTACATCTGCACCGATATGCTCGGCAGCTCCGTTAACAACTCCATGGTGGAGCTCATGCACGAGGACGAGCGCCTCACGGTCATCAGCGGCATGAACATGCCCCTCATCCTGAGCCTCGCCATCGCGCCCGAGCCCGTGAAGGGCGCCGATCTCGCGGCGCTCATCCGCGAGGCCCGTGCCGGCATGGTCAACGTGGGCGTTGCCGAGGAGGACCCGGCCGAGGCCGAGAAGTCCGCGCCCAAGCGCGCTCGCTGCTCCACGCCTAACCGCGGTCCTGCCAACATCGTGCTCGTGCGTCTCGATTACCGCCTGCTGCACGGCCAGGTCGTCTTCTCGTGGACCAACGCCGTGGGCGCGCAGCGCATCATCGTGGTCGACAACGCCGCTGCCAACGACGAGGTCAAGCAGGGCGCCCTCAAGCTCGCCAAGCCCGCGGGCGTGCGTCTGAACGTCTTCACGGTAGAGCGCGCGCTCAAGAAGATGAAGAAGCTCAACACCCTGGGCGAGAACGTCATGTTCATCTTCGGCAACGTGCACGAGCTGCTTGAGTTCTGCCAGTCCTACAAGTTCCCCGAGGTCAACTTCGGCGCGGCGGCCAACCATGACGGCGCGGTGGCTGTGGGCGGCAAGGACAGCTCAGTGTTCCTCGACGCCTCCGAGCGCGCCGACGCGCAGAAGCTCCTCGACCTCGGCGTCAAGATCTACGAGCAGCAGACGCCCACCCAGGCGCGCACCGACATCAGCTCGTTCTAACTTCGGCAGCAATCCCCGCAAGGGGTTCAGAAGCGTACTCACCATGAGAAAGGGGAAGCTATGGAATCAACGCTTCTCAGTGCGGTTCTCGTCGGCCTGGTCGGCGTGTTCTGCATGCTCGACTCGCGCCTGCTCGGCCGCCTGAACTTTGAGCAGCCGCTCATCGGCGCCACGCTCGTGGGCCTGGTGCTCGGCGACGTTCAGACCGGTCTCGCCGTCGGCGCCGCCACCGAGCTCGTCAGCATGGGCCTCGTGCAGGTCGGCGCCGCCGTTCCGCCCGACATGGTCCTCGGCGGCATCGTGGCCGCGGCCTTCGCCTGCCTCACCGGCGCCAGCGCCGAGACGGCCATGACGATCGCCATCCCGGTCGCGGTTCTGGGCCAGCTCCTCGGCATCGTGTTCCGCTCGATCATCGTCTTCCTCGGTCACCTCGCCGACGACGCCATCGAGAAGGGCAACTTCAAGGTGGCCTACCGCATGCACATCGTGTGGGGCACCGTGCTCTACTCGCTTATGTACTTCCTGCCCATCTTCGTTGCCGTGTACGTGGGCACCGACGTGGTCCAGGCGGTCGTCAACATGATCCCCGACTGGGTCACCAACGGCCTCAACGTTGCGAGCAAGATCCTCACCGCCTACGGCTTGGCGCTCCTGCTCACCATGATGATCAACAAGGGCATGACCGTGTTCCTCATCCTGGGCTTCGCGCTTGCCTCCTACCTCGGACTCTCGGTTACGGCCGTCTCGATCTTCGCCGTCGTCCTCGCGCTCATCCTCATGAGCCTCAAGTACGGCGACGGCTCCGGTGCGGCAATGGCTTCCGCCGGTGGCGCCGACCCCGACTACGACCCGCTCGAAGATGACGACGAAGACTAGGGAGGAGAAGAACATGGCTGAGAACAAGATCCAGAGCGTATCCAAGAACAAGAAGATCTGGCAGTTCTTCTGGCGCTCCTGGGCCATCCAGGACTCGTGGAACTACGAACGCCAGATGAACATGGGCTTCCTCTACGGTCTCGTGCCCACCCTCGACCGCTGCTATCCCAACGAGAACGACCCCGAGCAGCTCGAGAAGAAGAAGGAAGCGTACCGTCGCCACATGGCGTTCTACAACTGCACTCCGCAGACGAGCGCCTTCGTCCTCGGTCTCTCGGCCTCCATGGAGGAGCAGTACGCCGAGAACACCGCGAGCCTCAACCCCGACTCGATCAACGCCATGAAGACCTCGCTCATGGGCCCGCTCTCGGGCATCGGCGACTCGTTCTTCCAGGGCACGATCCGCGTCATCGCCTTCGGCCTCGGCGTGAGCCTCGCCCAGCAGGGCAGCCTGCTCGGCCCGGTGCTCGCCATGGTCATCTCGATCATCCCGAGCGTGCTCATCACCTGGTTCGCGGCCAAGCTCGGCTACGAGGGCGGCAACGCCTACCTGCAGAAGCTGCAGAGCGGCAACATGATGGACAAGGTCATGTACGTCTGCGGCATCGTGGGCCTCATGGCCGTGGGCGGCATGGTAGCCACCCTCATCGGCGCCACCACCCCGGCGACCTTCTCCGACGGCACGCTGGTGATCCAGGACATCCTCGACTCCATCATGCCGCAGATGATCCCGCTCGCGCTCACCGGTGCCATGTACGCGCTCATCAAGAAGGGCGTCAAGACCGGCTGGCTGCTCGTGATCTGCATCGTGGGCGGCATCATCCTGAGCTCGCTCGGCATCCTGGCCTAAGGCCTGCGCCGAGCCTCGCGGAGCGACAGCGCCGCCCGCCGAGACCTGCCTTTCTCCCAGGCGCTCCGCCAACCGCCGTACCCGGCGGGGCGCCTACCCACTGGGCGCGCGGTACCCGGTGGCGACTCGACTCTTGCCGCGCGCTTATCCACCGGCGGCGCTGCGCCGCCAAACGGGCGCAGACCCGCGCCCGCCGCAACTGGCTGCCGAGCGCATACCGCGCTTGCAGATATTCCAATAGGGAGGAATCTTCAATGTACGAGATCGACCTGAGCAAGCCCCGTGAGATCGTTGCCGACGTGCTCTCTAACCACGAGATCGACTCCGTCGCCTTCGTGGGCTGCGGCGCCTCGATGTCGGAGCTGTACCCGGCCAAGTACTTCCTTGCCAACAACACTAAGACGTTCAACGTTCAGATCTTCACCGCCAACGAGTTCAACTACGACACTCCGGCGTGGCTCGGCCCCAACACCTTCGTGATCACCTGCTCGCTCGGCGGCACCACCCCCGAGACGGTCGAGGCCAACAAGGTCGCCAAGGCAGCGGGCGCTCCGGTCGTTGCCATTACCCATGCCGCCGGCTCGCCGCTCACCGAGGGCGTTGACCACGCCATCGTGCACGGCTTCGAGGCCAACTACGCCGCCAAGACCGAGAAGATGGGCTACGCCATTGCCGTGGCGCTCGAGATCCTCCAGCAGGTCGAGGGCTACGACCACTACGACGAGATGGTTCAGGGCTTCGCCAACGTCTTTGAGTGCGCCGAGAAGGCCGCTCAGTCCGTGGGCAAGGTTGCCGAGGAGTGGGCTCAGGAGCACAAGGACGACGACTGCATCCACTTCCTGGCTTCCGGCGCGAGCGAGAAGGTCGCCTACTCCACCTCCATGTTCCTCATGATGGAGATGCAGTGGATCAACTCCGGCAACTTCAACTCCGGCGAGTTCTTCCACGGCCCCTTCGAGCTCACGGACGACAAGCACAACTTCGTGCTGTTCATGGCCGACGGCGCCACCCGCAAGATGGACGCCCGCGCCCTCACCTTCCTGCAGCGCTTTGACGCCCGCTACCTGGTGATCGACGCCAAGGACTTCGGCCTGTCCGGCTGCGTGCCCGCAAGCGTTGCCACCTACTTCAACCCCATCGTCCACACCGCCGTTATGCGCGTCTTCGCCGAGCATCTGGCCGACGCCCGCCAGCACCCGCTGACCAAGCGTCGCTACATGTGGAAGCTCACCTACTAAGGGGTGGGCCCGCAGCGCCGAGGCGCGCTGCTCGGAGATGCGTGCGGAGGGGCGGGCTCAGCGGGTCTGCCCCTTTTTTGTTTGGCTGGCTAGGCGAGAAGGGCCGGCGGAAGGAGAAGCTCATGATCAAGGCGGTTCTCTTTGATATGGACGGCGTGCTCGTGGACACCGAGTGGTTCTACAACCGGCGCCGCGTGGCCTACCTCGAGACGCAGGGGTTCGTGTTCGACGAGATCCCCGATCTCTCGGGGTCAAACGAGAAGGCCATCTGGGAGTACTTCGTGCCGTTTGAGCCCGAGCGCCGCGAGCGGCTGCGCCTGGGCTACGCCGCGTACCAGAAGAGCCACCCGGTGCCGTACGCGGAGCTTCTCAACCCCGAGGCGCGCCCCGTGATGCAGGAGCTTCACCGGCGCGGCGTGAAGTGCGCCATCGCGAGCTCCTCGTACGTGGAGCTTATCGCCGAGCTCGTTGACGTGGCCGACCTGGGCGCGTTTTTGGACTTTACCATCAGCGGGCACGAGTGCCACGCCTTCAAGCCCGACCCCGAGATCTACCTGCGGGCTATGCGGGCACTCGGTGTACAGCCGGACGAGTGCCTCGTGGTGGAGGACTCGCCGCTCGGCATCGAGGCGGGCAAGCGGTCGGGCGCGTGCGTGCTCGCGCTCAAGCCGCGCCCGGGTGTGGCGCTCGATCAGAGTGGGGCCGACGTGGTGATCGAGCATCTGTCGGACGTGCTCGAGATGTGCTAGACGGCGGTGGGCGCGGCGGGCGCCGGGGTGCGCGGTTCTCGTTCGCGGGGCGGCTGCCGGGGTGCGGCTGGAGCGTGGATCCCGCTCGCGGCTGCGCAGCGGAGGCCTGCGCTTCTCCATCCGTAACTTGGTGAACCAACAGCTGATCTTTTGGCGCAACAGTTGTGAGTAAGCGTATGACATCTATAATGTTTATCTGAAAGGTTGTTGAGCGCATGTGAGCGCGCGGCGAGACGGGCCTTCGGGGCGTTGGGCGCCCCGGGCGCGGGCACGAAAGGACGGACGGCCATGGCCGGGAAAGCGACCCCTCTCTACCAGCAGATCTTCGAGGACATCAAGGCCTCCATCGAGAACGGCACCTACGTGCCGCAGCAGAAGATCCCGTCTGAGCCCGAGCTTTCGGAGGAGTACGGCGTGAGCCGCATCACGGTGCGCCGCGCCATTGAGGAGCTGTGCGCCGACGGCTACCTGGTCAAGCAGCAGGGGCGCGGCACTTTTGTGAGCACGCCGCACATCAACCGCCGCTTGCTCCAGACCGCCGAGGCACAGAGCTTCTCGGATATCTGCCGCGAGAGCGGTATGGAGCCGGGGGCCGAGGTGGTCAATCGGCAGATCGTGCCGGCGCGCCCCGACGAGGCGAGCTTTTTGGAGCTGGGGCCGGGAGCGCTGCTGCTGTATATCCAGCGCGTGCGCACTGCCGACCGCCAGCCCATTTTTGAGGAGAACATCTTCTTGCCCTACGAGCCCTACCAGGAGCTTCTGACCGCGCCGCTCGAGGACGCCTCGATCTTTGACGAGATCGCCCGCGTGGGCGGCCGTCGCCCCGCGACGACGATCCGCCGCACGGTGGAGGCCGTTGCCGCCACGTCGGAACAGGCCTCCGAGCTGGCCATTGCCGCGCATGCGCCGCTGCTTTACCTCAACGCCTACTTTGGCGACGAGGAGGGGCGCCCGGTGTGCATCGGCCGCCAGTACTACGTGGGCAGCCGCTACCGCTTCGAGTCGTAAGGGCCCGGCGCCGCGCGGGCGGCTTGGGACTGTGCCGGCGGTTGCTCGGGCCGCAAGCGGCAGGGGCTTGCCCTGGCAACAGGCGGCGAGTCCCGGCAGCGGGCGCAAGCGGCAGGGAGCGCACTGCCCGCACGCGGTAACGCGCAGAGGGTTCATGGGTATACTGCCGTCAACACGGGCGGCCTGCAGGAGGCCGCCTCTGGCAGAAAGGACCCTCCATGATCCCGGTCATCATCGGCATCGTGATCGTCGTCGTGCTGGTCGTTGCGGCCGTGAGCCTGTACAACAACCTGGTTACGCTGCGCAACCGCATCGACAACGCATGGCAGAACATCGACACGCAGCTGCAGCGTCGCTGCGACCTTATCCCCAACCTGGTCGAGACCGTCAAGGGCTACGCCGCGCACGAACGCGAGACGCTCGACGCCGTGGTAGACGCGCGCAACGCCGTGGCTACCGCCGCCACGCCCGAGAAGAAGGTCGCCGCCGACAACATGCTCACCGGTGCGCTGCGCCAGCTCTTCGCCGTGGCCGAGGCCTACCCCGACCTCAAGGCCAACCAGAACTTCATGCAGCTCCAGGGCTCGCTCGAGGATACCGAGAACAAGATCTCGTACGCGCGCCAGAGCTACAACGACTGCGTGCTCAACTACAACAACGCCATCCAGACCTTCCCGGGCAACGTCTTTGCCGGGATGTTCCACTTCAGCGAGCGCCACGGCTTTGAGGCCGACGCTGCCGCGCGCGAGGTTCCGCAGGTCAAGTTCTAGGAGGGCGCCATGCGTCTTGGTCGTATGCGCCGCCTTGGGCTCGCGGTGGCGGCAGCGCTGTGCGTTTGGGTGGCGCTCATGCTTGCGGCGCCAGTGGCTTGGGCCGACGGCTACAGTATGCCGCGCGTGAGCATCAGCGCCGTGGTGCAGGAGGACGGCACGCTCACGGTGCGCGAGGAGCGGACCTTCTCGTTTGACGACGACGTGAACGGCGTGTACTGGACCGTTCCCATTGCCACCAACGAGCAGGGCGGCCGATCGCGCCTTGCGGCGGTGCGCTCGGTGTCCGAGAAGAGCAGCTCGGGCGAGCGGGCGTTTACCGAGGTCGAGTCTGCCGAGAAGGGCCAGGCGGGCGTGTACACCGCGGCGCGGGTTGCCGATGGCACGCAGCTTATGCTGTACGCGCCGCACGAGAGCGGCGACGAGGCGGTGCTCTGCGTGGAGTACGAGCTTTCGGGCGCCGTGATGGCCTGGGACGACACGGCCGAGCTGTACTGGCAGTTTGTGGGGCCCGACTGGGCTGAGGATTCCGAGAACGTCGAGCTCGCGGTGACGTTTGCGGGCGCCGGCTTGGGCGAGGCGGCCAGCACGGGCACGGACAGCGCCAACCTGCGCGCCTGGGCGCACGGGCCGCTCGACGGCATGATTACCGTGGGCGGTTCGGGAAACGAGGCACTGGTGGAGGCGTCCGCGCCGCGCGTGCGGTCAGAGCAGTACGCCGAGGTGCGCGCGGTGTTTCCGCGGTCGTGGGTGCCCGGGCTTGCCGTTCCTGAGTCTGCGGCGGGCACTGAGCGCCTGCCGGTGGTGCTCGACGAGGAGCGCGCGTGGGCCGAGGAGGCCAACGCGCAGCGCGAGCGCGCCCGCCAGACCTCTCTGGGCTTGGCAGTGGCGCAGGTGGCGCTGCCGGCGGTGCTTCTCGCCGTAGTTGTGGCAGCAAAGCTCAAGAACCCCAAGCCGCGGCCCGTGTTTGAAGAGACCTACTTCCGCGACGTGCCGTCGGCCGATCATCCGGCGGTTATCTCAGCCTTTATGAACGGTGGCACGGTTGACGACAAGGCCCTGGTGGCCACGCTGATGAAGCTGACCGACGAGGGCGTGGTGGAGCTCGAGTCCGAGCGGCGCGAGCGCAAGCGGCTGTTTGGCTCCAAGGTCGAGGAGGACTATGCGCTCACGATTGCGCGCAGTGCGCGGGACGCGGTGACCGACGCGATCGACCGGGCCGCGCTTAAGTTCTTCTTCGTGGGCGTGCCGTGGGAGCAGGCGCATGAGGATGATGTCCTGGTTCGCGACGAGCGGTCGCGTTCGTTCGACGATCTGCAGGCGTATGCCAAGAGGCACAGCAAGCGGTTCGGCAACGCGCTCGATGACTTCAAGGGCACCATCGAGGGCAGGCTCGAGACGCGCAACCTGGTGGCGTCCGACGGGAGCACTGCCAGGGGCGCTGCCGTAACGGCGGGCGTGGTTCTCGCCATCGGCTCCCTCATTGCGCTGGTGTTTACCGATGCCGCTGTGCCCAACGTGATCGGGTTTGTGGCGGGGCTTGTGCTGACGGCGGCGGCCGTGGTTCTCGGCTTTACGTTCCGCCGGCTTACGCCCGAGGGCGCCGAGCTCGACGCGCGCTGCCGTGCGCTCAAGAAGTGGCTCGAGGAGTTCACGCGCCTGGGCGAGGCCGTGCCCGGCGACCTGGTGCTGTGGAACAAGCTGCTCGTGATGGCCGTGGCGCTCGGCGTGTCCGACGAGGTGCTCCGCGAGCTTGCCGACGCGGTGCCCGTCGACCGGCGCATGAACGACGCCGGCATGTACTATTACCCGATCTACTGGTGGTGCTATCCGCACGCGCGCCTGGGCGCGCCCGCGGCTTCGCTGCACACCGCGTATACGGCGTCGATTTCTGAGCTTGCAGGCAGCGCCGACAGCTCGGCGGGCGGCTTTGGCGGCGGCTTCTCGGGAGGCGGCGGAGGCGGCGTCGGCGGCGGAGGCGGCGGCACGTTCTAGCGGGCAGTCCGGAGCGCGGCGGACAGGGGCGTGGCGGGCGGTGTGAGCGATGGCGGGCCAGGGACTCGGCGCCCCGCCCGTTCCGGAGTCTTCCCTGCCTCCTGCCGAGCCTGCCGGCCCGCCCCGTCATCGGGCTTCGGGCGGGTAGCGGCCACAAGACTACGCATTCACCCGCATTTACCACAAGATTACGCAGCCGAACGCGTTTATGGGCCAACAACGGCTTGTAGATGCGGTTGGCTGCGTAATCTGCGGTTATCCCCGGGTGTTTGCGTAATCTTGCGGAGGTGCGCGGCGGTCGGTTGGTGTCCGCGCTGGGGCGTATACTGGCTTCATTCACGAGAAGGGCGGCCGCACTGCCGGCGTGCGCTGCGCATGCCGCAGCCGGCTGCCCAACCGCCGCAACGTAGGGGAGAAGCACATGCGAACCGACGCGCTGGACTGTCTGAGGCGCTACTTTGGCTACGAGTCGTTTAGGCCCGGGCAGGAGGCGCTGGTGGAGGCGGTTCTCGCGGGGCGCGACGTGCTGGGCGTCATGCCCACGGGCGCCGGCAAGTCGGTGTGCTACCAGGTGCCCGCCCTTGTGCTCTTCGAGGCTGCCGAGCGGGCGGCGGCCGGCGGTGCGCCTGACCCTGAGCACCTCGCTCCCGCAGGGGGCTCGGGCCCCGCGTGCGCGGCCGACGCGACGCTGTTCTCGGCCGGGGTTGCGGGTACGCCGGGTGCCGAAGGGGCGGCCGCGGTGTCTGCAGCGCACGCGCCGGCGACCCTTACGCTCGTGATTTCGCCGCTCGTCTCGCTTATGGGCGACCAAGTGCGTGCCCTCAAAGATGCCGGCGCGCGGCCCGCATTCTTTAACTCAACGCTCACGCCGCGCCAGCAAGAGGTCGTGCTCGAGCGCGCGCGACGCGGATGGTACCAGATCATGTACGTGGCGCCCGAGCGCCTGCAGGATCCGCGCTTTGTGGCGTTTGCCCAGAGCCTCAGCGTGCCGCTCGTGGCGGTCGACGAGGCCCACTGCGTGAGCCAGTGGGGCCAGGACTTCAGGCCCTCCTACACCGGCATCGCCGCGTTTGTGGCGGCGCTGCCCCGGCGGCCCGTGGTGGCGGCGTACACCGCAACGGCAACGGCTCGCGTGCGTGCCGACATCATCGAGCTTCTCGGCCTGCGCAATCCGTTTACGCAGGTCACCGGCTTTGATCGGCCCAACCTGTACTTTGGCGTGGAGGAGCTGGGCGAGGGCGCCAAGACCTCGCGCATCGTGGGGTACGCGCAGGCGCATGCAGGCGAGTCGGGCATTGTGTACTGCTCGACGCGCAAGGCGGTCGACGAGCTTTGGGACGAGCTGCGCCGCGCGGGCGTGCCGGCAACGCGCTACCACGCGGGGCTTTCTGCTGCTGAGCGCGCCGAGAACCAGCGCGCCTTTGTGGCCGACGACGCGCCGGTGATCGTGGCTACCAACGCCTTTGGCATGGGCATCGACAAGTCCAACGTGCGCTACGTGATCCACCACAACATGCCCGAGAGCATCGAGGCGTACTACCAAGAGGCCGGCCGTGCCGGACGCGACGGCGAGGCTGCGCAGTGCCTGCTTTTGTGGAACGGCCACGACGTGGCGATCCGCCGCTTTCTTATCGATCGCACCGATGCGGGTGCCACGGGTGCTGACGGCGAGGCGCTTTCGGAGGAGCAGCTCGCCCAGGCGCGCGCCAACCGCTACCGTCTGCTCAAGCAGATGGAGGGGTACTGCCGCACCACGGGGTGCCTGCGCTCGTACATCCTGCGCTACTTTGGCGAGAACCCCGGTTCTGACTGCGGCAACTGCTCCAACTGCCTGGGCAGCTTCTCCGAGGAGGACGTGACGCCCATTGCGCAGGCGGCCGTGCGCTGTGTGGCCGAGATGGGCGGCCGCTTTGGCAAGTCGCGCGTGGCCGAGGTCCTCACCGGGTCGGAGTCTGAGAAGGTCCTCTCGCTCGGGCTCGACGCGTTGCCGAGCTACGGCACGGTGAGCGCTTCGATGCCGCGCGTGCGCGAGGTTCTCGACCAGCTCGCGGGCCGCGGGTTTCTGGCACTGTCCGACGCCAAGTACCCGGTGCTCGGGCTCGGGCCGCGCGCCGACGAGGCGCGTCAGGAGGGGTTCACGTTCACGCTCAAGCGCTCGGCGCGCGAGTCTGCCCGTGCGGCGGAGCGCGCCCGCCGTGCGCGCGTGGACGCGCTTCTCGACGACGCCGATGCCAAGCGCGACCGCCCTGGGTCCGACCCCGAGCTGTTCGAGCGCTTGCGCGCGCTGCGCAAGGACCTTGCCGACGAGGCTAACGTGCCGCCGTACATCGTTTTTTCGGACGCCGCGCTGCGCGCCATGTGCCGCCGCCGGCCTGCTACCGACGACGAGTTCTTGGCTGTGCCCGGCGTGGGTGCCAAGAAGCTCGAGCGCTACGGCGAGCCCTTCATGGCCGAGATCGCCGCCTACGAAGATGAGGCCCGCGCATAGACTGCGCTTTGCACAACGTCCCGCCTTGGGAGAGTTCTGCCGGTTGGAGGCGGGGATGGCGCCGGAATTTGCACAACGTCCCGCCTTGGGAGAAACCTGCCCATTCGAGCACGGATGAACGGCGGCGTTCCCGCAGGTAGAGGCGATGTCTTTTTCGGCGCCCCTCCCAAGCAGGGACCTTGCGCACCCCAATCTCTCCCAAGCCGAGACGTTGTGCGAGAAATGCCGGGCTTAGCGTCTCTGACCCTCGCTTTTCTCCCAAGCCGGGACCTTGCGCAGCCCATCTCCCCCAAGCCGAGACAAAGCGCGCAGATTACGGCGCAACGTCCCGCCTTGGGAGAGTCGAGGGCTCTTGGTCAATCGGCGTGGTTGATAAAAGCCCTGGTCAGAGAGGTGCGGTATCAGGAGCCTCTCTCAAGCCGGGACCTTGCGCACCCTAATCTCTCCCAAGCCGAGACGTTGTGCGAGAAATGCCGGGCTTAGCGTCTCTGACCCTCGCTTTTCTCCCAAGCCGAGACGTTGTGCGAGAAGAACTTGGCGAGCCGGCTCTGATGCCTGTTTTTCTCCCGAGCGGGGGCGTTGCGCAGCTTGCCCGTGTGCATGCGGGGCATGCGACGCGGTATCCAGCAAGGCTTAAGTCCTCTTCGCGCGGGGCGTCGTGGAATTTGCAGGTGACGGAGCGGGCAACAGCCTGATCGTGGTATTTTGTGCTCCGCAGGGCCGGCTGATCTGGCCCGATCCGCGCGGCAGACGCGCGGCTTCTAGCACATGATCAAGAGAGAACGAACTATGTACAAGGCCAAGCAAGTCATTGTAATGCGGCGTGATCTCAAGATGCGCAAAGGCAAGATCGCGGCGCAGGCGGGCCATGCCTGCGTCGAGGCGGTGCTCATGGCGCTCGTGCGCCACGGTCGTCTCAGCGATGTGCGGGTCGAGAACGACTGGATCCGCCTCGCCGACCCCGCGGAGACCTCGGAGCAGCCGGCCGCAGACGCTGGGTCCAAGCCCAAGGGCGCGCCCGACGCCGACAAGCCCATGGGCCCGCTCGCCTACCTTGCCATGGGGATGTTCGGCCGTGGCATGATGGACGACGCGCTTGCCCAGCGCGCTGCCGCCGTACGCACGGGCGCGTCGGCGCCTGTGGCCGCCGCCGGTCAGCCCGCAGAGGACGCCGCCGAGAAGGACACCGACGAGCCCGAGGTTTCGCCCCTGCAGGCGTGGTTCGACGCGGGCGTTGCCAAGATCTGCGTGTACGTTGACTCCGAGGAGGAGCTTCTCGGCCTTGCCGAGGCCGGGCGCGAGCGCGGCTTTGTAGTGGCGCTCGTGCGCGACGCGGGCTACACCGAGTTCCATGGCGAGCCCACCTACACCTGTCTGGCCTTCGAGCCGCTCTTCCCCGAGCAGATCGATCCGCTTACCGGCAAGCTGCCGCTGTACTAGCAGGCGCTGCCCGCACTTCCTCCTGCGAGCAGCCGCCCCATCCCGTTAGCCCTCCTCACGAAAGGCCCTCCCATGTCCCAGCTGAGCAACATCGCCGCCGTCGTGTTCGACATGGACGGCGTTCTTATCGACAGCGAGTACGTTTACCGCGACGAGATCGGCCGGTTCTTCTCGGCCAACGGCATTGACCTTTCGATCGACACGCTCAACGCCCAGGTCGGCGCCTCGCACAAAGATTACCTGGCGTTTTTGGAAACCTGGTGGGAGCGGGGCAAGGGCGAGAAGGTTCCCGGCCCCGAGCTGGCCCGCAAGGTTGACGCGTTCAACCGCGCCGAGGGGCCGCTCGACTACGCCGCCATCTTGAACCCCGGCGTGCCCGAGACGCTATCCGAGCTCAAGGAGCAGGGCTACCGCCTGGCGCTCGCTTCGTCGTCGCTTATCGGCAACATTCGCCACGTGCTCGACGTCTGCGGCCTGACCGACGCCTTTGAGCTCATCGTGAGCGGCGGCGACTTTCACGAGAGCAAGCCCAACCCCGAGATCTACCTGCACACCGTGGCCGAGCTCGGCCTTGAGCCGGAGCAGTGCGCGGCGGTGGAGGACTCCATTCCCGGCATCACGGCGGCGCGCCGGGCCGGCCTCACGGTCATAGCCAAGCGCGAGGAGCGCTTTGGCTTTAGCCAGGACGGCGCCGACTACATTGCCGACGACGTGCCTGCCGTTCTCGACGTGCTCGCCGGCAACGTTGCCCCGCAGCACGAGAAGCGCTAGCGCCGGGTTTGCGCGCACCTGCTATTGTTGTGCGCAACCACGATCGCTTGACGCATCCGCGATCGCTTGCGGGCCCAAATCGCGCGCTACGCGATCGTAACTGCGTTAAGCGACCGCACCTGCGCAGAGCGACCGCACCTGCGCAGAGCGACCGCGCTTGCGTACAACGTTCCTAGGCGCGGCGCCGCCCCAGCCACCCCCCAGCCACGCTGCCCTTCAACCAAAGGAGCACCTATGCGTATCGAGAAGATCGGGCTCAGGTCCGGCGACCCGACCATCACGCTCACGGCGTACCTGCAAGACGAGACCGACGCGCTGATCGCGGGGCCGCGCCCGGGCATTCTCATCTGCCCGGGCGGCGCGTACTGCGAGTGCTCGGTGCGCGAGGGCGAGCCGGTGGCGCTGCGCTTTGCCTCCATGGGGTTCCACGCGTTTGTGCTGCAGTACGCCACGTTCTTTGCGCCGGGCGAGAAGTCCGACCGCGGCTCGCTCGGCGAGTACGGCGAGCGGCCGGCGTGCCGTTACCCGGCGGCGCTGCTCGACGTGGCGCGCGCCAAGGCCGCTATCAACGCGCATGCGGGGGAGTGGAACGTCGACTCGGAGCGCATTGCGGTGTGCGGGTTCTCGGCGGGCGGCAACAACGCCGCGCTCTTTGCCACGCGCTGGCACGAGCCCTGGCTCGCCGAGGCCGTGGGCGCCGCTTCGCCCGAGGAGCTGCGGCCGGCAGCGGCGGTGCTCGGCTACCTTGTAGCCGACGAGTGCTTTGAGCCCGAGGACGCCGCAGGGGAGGCAGCGGAGCACGCTCAGGGTGAGCACGCTGGCGGTGCCGGTACCGAGGGTTCTTCTCGCCCGCGCAGCACCGAGGAGGTGCGCGCAACCATGAGCACGGTGCTGTTTGGCTCGCCCGAGGTCGCGGCGGAGCAGGCGGCGCTCGTGCAGCCCGCGCGCCACGTGTCGGCGCTCACGCCGCCCACGTTTTTGTGGGGCACGGCGGCCGACCCGCTCATTGCCTCCGAGAACACGCTGCGCATGGGCCTTGCGCTGGCGCGCGCCGGCGTGCCGTACGAGCTGCACATGTTTGAGGAGGGCTGCCACGGGCTTTCGCTCGCTACGCAGGAGACCGCCCGCGCGCCGCGTCACGTATGCCCCGACGTGGCCGAATGGGTCCCGCTCGCCGAAACCTGGCTCGAGAAGCGCTTCTCGCTCGCCTTGGCCGAAGCGTAGGCGGGCGGCCGGTGCCGCCGTCTCTGTAAGGCGTCCCGCGCCGTGGCAACGCGTAACGCCTCGGCAACATCGCGGGGGAGCTGGGGCGGGGCGTGCCCTGCGTAGTAAGATGAGGAGCTATGGTTAACACCGTGCGCGTTGGCGTGGCCCCTGGCGGCTACGGCCTTTGACCGGCTGCCTTTTTGGAGCCTTTGCCGGCGTTGCGTTAACGCAGACCCGCGGCGGTGCGCCGCGCAAACAGGAGGGAGATCGCCATGGCGGTCGAGAAGAAGGACATCGACTGGGGCAGCCTCGGCTTTGCCTACCAGCCCACCGACTACAGCTACGTCTGCAATTACAAGGACGGTGCCTGGGAGGAGGGCGGCCTCACCACCGACCACACCCTCACGCTCTCCGAGTGCGCGGGCATCTTCCACTACTGCCAGGAGGTCTTTGAGGGCCTCAAGGCCTACACCACCAAGGACGGCGACATCGTCTGCTTCCGCCCGGACCTCAACGCCTCCCGCATGGCCGACTCCGCGCGCCGCATCGTGATGCCGCCCTTCCCGGAGGACAAGTTCATCGAGGCCGTCAAGATGGTCGTCAAGGCCAACGAGGCCTGGGTGCCGCCCTTCGGCTCCGGCGCCACGCTCTACGTGCGCCCGTTCATGGTGGCTACGGGCGAGGTCATCGGCGTTGCCCCTGCTACCGAGTACCAGTTCCGCATCCTCGTGACGCCCGTGGGCCCGTACTACAAGGGCGGCGTCAAGCCCGTGGCGCTGCAGGTTCCCGAGTACGACCGCGCCGCGCCCCACGGCACGGGCGCCATCAAGGCCGGCCTCAACTACGCCATGTCGCTCTACCCGAGCGTGCAGGCGCACGAGGCTGGTTTTGCCGACAACATGTTCCTCGACCCGCAGACCCACACCTTTGTGGAAGAGTCCGGCGGCGCCAACTTCCTCTTTGTCGACAAGGAGGGCACGCTGGTGGTTCCGCAGTCCGCCACCAACTCCATCCTGCCGTCCATCACCCGTCGCAGCCTCGTGCAGGTGGCGCAGGACATGCTCGGCATGACCGTCGTTGAGCGCCCGGTCAAGTTTGCCGAGGTCGAGGCCGGCGAGTTTGTCGAGTGCGGCATGTGCGGCACCGCGGCCGTCATCAGCCCGGTCGGCAAGGTCGTTAACGGCGACGAGGAGATTGTCTTTGCGAGCGGCATGGAGGAGGTCGGTCCCGTGATGCGCAAGCTGCGCGAGACCCTGACCGGCATCCAGGCCGGCGAGATCGAGGGCCCCGAGGGCTGGGTTGTCGAGATCTGCTAACGACGGCAACCCGCCTGGGCCTTCCGGCTGCAATGCATGCCTTGCGAGCGGCGGCGCCTCTGCCTGGGGCGTCGCCGCTTTTTGACTTGCGGTGCCGTCCCGGCGTGGAGCCGCCGCGTCATGCCGATTTCCCGCAGCGCTGCCGTGCTCGCGCCAACACGTGATCTTTCGCCGCCCCGCCCCGCGCCTCTTGTACTATTCGACGTCCCCAATATAACGCCGCCGTCAGACCGGGCTTTTGGCCCGTCCTCAATAGGCGGTTCCCGCCGAATGCGCCACGTTGTACGAACAGGTAGCGATCTCCGCGCTACAATGCTGCCGAGAAGAGCATCCGCGTGCCAACTGCGTCAGTGCCTGCGTGCCAGCTGCGGCAACGCCCGCCCGAAGGGGGCCTCATGAAGCCCATGTTGCGCAAAGATCGCGAGATCACCGACTTTGACGAGCAGCTTGCCATCATCGATGCGTGCGACGTCTGCCGCATCGCGCTCAACGATCCCGAGACCGGCTTTCCGTACGTGGTACCCCTGAACTTTGGCGTTGACGTGCAAAACGGCCAGGTGGCGCTGTACTTTCACAGCGCGCGCCGCGGCACCAAGCTCGACCTCATCGCGCAGGACAACCGCGCCACGTTTGAGATGGACTGCGACCACCAGTTCATTTTCTACGACGAGCGCATGAGCTGCACCATGGGGTACCGCAGCGTAATCGGCCACGGGCTGATCGAGATTCTGCCCGACGAGGAGCGCACGCACGGGCTCGATATCCTCATGCGCCACTATCATGCCGAGGATTTTACCTACAACCCCAAGACGGTGCCCGCTACAACGGTCTACCGGCTCGTTGTGACCGACATGGTGGGCAAGTTCCGCGACAACATCCATCCCGGCGAGAGCCGCTGGACCCCGCCGGCACGCTAAGTGGGGCGCAACGCTTGCCCGACGAAGCTTCAACGGCGTTGCTAGGACACATTTTGACGGGAAATGGCGGTTCTCTTAGGAAACGCCGAGTAGACACGGCATCTAAAACAAGAAACCCGCAGGTAAACGGCCTGCGGGTTTTTGCTTTAGGAGCGATGCCACGAAAGAACCTCCATTTCCCGTCAAAACCTCTCCGCAGGCGGCTCGTTACGAGATCTGGAGCGCCATGCGGGGCTGACCGGCGCGTGCGGCGGGGGCGGCACCCTGCTGGGAGGCGCTGCCGAGGAGCGTCTCGGTGCCCACGGCAACCACAACGCCGCGCGCCTCGCCGGAGGCAACGCGCGTACCGGCAAAAGCGATGTTGACGCAGTCGGCCGGAGTGGCAGCGGCATCTTCCAGGCGCTCGGCTTCCTTCTTCTGCACGTCGCGCTCGCCGGCCAGCACCGACTGGTCGAGCAGCAGGTCGTCGGTGGCCTCGATGAGACGCACGTCGGCGGGCACAATGTCGCCGGCGGTCAGGCGCACGATGTCACCCGCCACAAGCTCGGCCGCGCGGATCGGCTTCTCGCCGCTCGCGGAGCGCACTACATGGCAGGTGGTGCCCACAAGACGCTGCAGGTAGGAAGACAAGTTGGTGCCGAGCAGCCGCTGCATGGCAAGCGGTCCGCGGCCCAGGCTGAGCGCGCGGCGCAGCGCGCCCTGCTCAGCGGCGCTGAGCACGTTGCGTCCGTGGTCCTCGCGCGAGAGCAGCACGGCTTCGCGGTTGAGCCCACGCTCGCTGGTATGGAACCGGTAGAACAAGTCGCCGACCGAAGCGGCCGCCGCAAAGGCGATCCGATCCGAGACCGGCTGGTCAATGAGCGCTGCCGCGGCGCTTGCCGGGCGCGCAATATGCGCAAAAGCGAAAAACGCGCTGAACGAAAGCATGGCTGCACCTCCTACACGCATGCCGCAAAGCGGCGGCGAACAGAGCAAGGCTGCAAGCCCCAAAGCGCGGGCAGCGTGAGCAACAAGCTGCATCAGGGTCGCGCAGATATGCGATTGCGAAGGCAGAGGGCGCGGGCGCATGCCCCATGAGCTGCCGGCGTGCGTGCCGGTTACCAGGGCAGGCCGGGTACCAAGAGCTTAGCGCTCGGCGAGAAGAACCTCAGATGCGCGGGGCGTCCTCAAAGACAATCGCGGGCTTGCGGAATCGGTGGTTCTTCGACTGTGACCGCTGTCCATGAGGCACCTCCTTGCGTCTGGGTTGGCTGAGGGCGTACGCGGCTGATGGGCGAGGGGAGGCGTCCGTGCAGACCCGCCTCCTGCCGACAAGCGCATAAGCGCCCGCAGCGTAGGCCATTCCTCATTATGGCCTGTTCAACGGCTGAGTCAAGCACCCCGGGCTCGTTCACGATTCTCTTACGAAGCGGCGGCTCAGGCTCCGCACCCGCCTCATCCCGGCGCAGCGGAACGCCCCCGCAGCCGCCTTCCCCCCCCTGCGCCCGCCTCATCCTCCGCGCCCGCATCCTGCGCCCCACCCGCCGCGTATAATGGTTGCAGCCACAGTTCGCAACTTGCTACCACAGCGAAGGGAGCCTCATGGAGGACTACAAGCGCGAGTTTATCGAGTTCATGGTCGAGTCCGACGTGCTCAAGTTCGGCGAGTTCACGCTCAAGAGCGGCCGCCAGAGCCCGTTTTTCATGAACGCCGGCGCCTACGTAACCGGCTACCAGCTTAAGAAGCTCGGCGAGTACTACGCCCGCGCCATCCACGACAACTTCGGCCTGGACTTTGACGTGCTGTTTGGCCCCGCGTACAAGGGCATCCCGCTGTCGGTGGTCACCGCCGTTGCCATGCACGACCTGTACGGCAAGGAGGTCAAGTACTGCTCCGACCGCAAAGAGGTCAAGGACCACGGCGCCGACAAGGGCGGCATGCTGGGCTACGAGCTCAAGGACGGCGACCGCGTGGTCATGGTCGAGGACGTTACCACCTCGGGCAAGTCGATCGACGAGACCTACCCCAAGCTCAAGGCCGCAGCCGACGTGGAGGTCAAGGGCCTCATCGTGAGCCTCAACCGCATGGAGGTCGGCAAGGGCGGCGTCAAGACCGCGCAGGCCGAGATCCAGGAGAAGTACGGCTTCCCGGTGGCAAGCATCGTGAGCATGGCCGAGGTCATCGAGCACCTCTACAACCACGAGGTCGCTGGCCGCGTGGTCATTGACGACACAGTCAAGGCCGCGCTCGATGCCTACTACGAGCAGTACGGCGCCAAGGAGTAAGCGCAATCGCACATAACCATAACGGCCCCAGCGCCCCGGCGGAGCAACAACGCCCGCCGGGGCGCTCTCTCAGAAAAGGCAGTTGATCGAGAAAAACGCACCCCCGGGGCGTAAAATGGCGCAAATGGGGGATAACAACAGCAGCCCTGCGCGTGGCGCGGGGTTGCAGTTTGTACGTCGGGGGTCGCTGCGAACATCCGCTGACGGCGCGGCATGCGCTCCGTTGGCCACGGTGACCCTCTCGCATGCCGCGCGCACGCCCTAGCGCCCGGCAGCGTTCAAGTACGGGATCGTTGCCAGCCTGCTTGCGCTCGCACCCGCGGGCATAGAGCACGGGCGAGAAGCACCGCTGCAACAACCGGCGCGCGCCCGCCCTCCCCGCACGCAGGCGCAGCGGCCACACGTCCGGCTCGCCCGGCACGCCCCGGGCTGCCCGCAAAGCACGCCCGCCCAAACGGCTTCGCCGACCTCCAGCCCCGCGTCCCCGCGCGGGCAAACCCAAGGAGGGCGAGGCCTATGGCCGCCTACGGCTACGCGCGCGTTTCGAGCAGAGACCAAAACGTGCGCCGCCAGCTCGACGCCTTGCAGGCGTTTCCGCTCAGCAAGCGCAACATATATATAGACCATTGGACCGGCGCCACCTTCGACCGGCCGCAGTACCGCGCGCTCATGCGCCGCCTGCGCGCCGGCGACGTGCTGGTCGTCACCTCCATCGACCGCCTCGGCCGCAGCTACGCCGAGATCCTCGACCAGTGGCGCTACCTCACGCGCACCCGCCGCGCCGCCATCGTGGTTCTCGACATGCCGCTGCTCGACACGCGCGTCACGCCCAGCAACCTCACGGGCGCCTTTGTGGCCGACATCGTGCTGCAGCTCCTGAGCTACGTGGCGCAGATTGAGCGCGAGAACATCCGCCACCGCCAAGCCGAGGGCATTGCGGCGGCGCGGGCGCGCGGCGAGCACCTGGGGCGCCCGCGCATACGCCGCCCGCCCAACTGGGAGGAGGTGCGCGAGCGCATTCGGCGCCAGGAGCTCTCGCGCTATCAGGCGGCCCGTGAGCTGGGCATTGCGCGCAACACGCTGCTCATGTGGCTTAGGGAAGAC
>CALUOB010000155.1 GCA_944322175.1 uncultured Coriobacteriaceae bacterium | reverse complement strand
CTCGTGCGGCAGAGCTCGTACCTCGACGTCGTCGAGAGCCACCCGGAGTGGCTGGGCGGGCCCTTCGTGGAGGAGGCGGAGTACCTGCGCGAGGTCGACGAGCAGGCGTGGCGCTCGGAGTACCTAGGCGAGGTCACGGGGACCGGGGGCTCTGTCTTCAACAACGTGGTCTCGGTGCGCCTGTCCGACGCGGCGTGCCGGGGCTTCTCGCGCACGCGCTGCGGCGTGGACTGGGGCTGGTTCCCAGACCCGTGGCGGTTCGTGCGCTGCGGGTGGGAGCCCGGGGAGCGCAGGCTTACGATCTTCGGCGAGCTGTCGGCGAACAGGAAGACGCCCTCGGAGACGGCGGCGATGGTGGTCTCGGCGCTCACCTACGCCGACGGGCCCGGCGAGGACGCGTACCTCCACGACGAGCTGATCTGGTGCGACGACACGCCGGACGGCAAGCAGTCGATGGCGGTGTGGCGGCGCGAGGCGGGGCTGCGCGTTCGGCCGGCTCGGAAGTCGAACATGCGGCGGCTCTCCTACGAGTGGCTGGCGGGGCTCCGGGAGATCCGCATCGACCCGGAGCGGGCGCCGCTGGCCTACGAGGAGTTCAAGCTCAAGGAATACGAGCGCGACCGGGACGGGACGTGGGTGGACGAGATCCCGGACGGCAACGACCACAGCATCGACGCGGTGCGCTACGCGATGATGGACGACGTGCTGAGAGGGTGACGGCGCGAGCGTTCTTCTCAGCAGCTAAATAAACGTGAGAACGAAGAGCGAGACGTGCGTGAGCGCAGGTTGGCTGCGGGCGGAGTCCTCGACATAATCGCGGGGCGGCGCCGAAAACCTCCAGTTGTGGAGGGCAGCGCGCCGTCCCGTGTGGCCATTATACGGGCGGCATGCGGGAGTTTTCCACATTGGGGCCTCCGGGCGTTCTTCTCGGCATGAGACGCTTTGGAACACGGGGCAACGCTTCGCGCGGAGCGCCGGGAGGTTATCGACAAGTTCTCGCAGGAATGTGAAAAACCGCTGGTGGCGATGCGTGCCCGGGCGTTCTTCTCGCCCAAAGCGCAATTCAGTTGGCTACTGAATCTCGGGCGTTCTTCTCGCCAGACGCTCTTGTCCTTTGGCCTTTGTGACGGGCGGGTTCAATGGGCGTGTTCGGACGAGGCGGGAGGTGCGCTGTGCAGGGGCTGGATGACGAGTACTGGGTGCCGGAGCATGTGAGGGAGTGGCTGAGGTCGCTCGGGTTCTCGCTGCCGCTGGAGGACATGGAGCCGCACATCCGGGCGTGGGATAGGTGGATGCGGGCGCTCGGGGACTTCTACGACTACCGCGACACGGACGGGGTCGGGCGCGTGTACGAGGTGCACCGGCGCTCGATCCACCCGGCGATGCGGGT
This sequence comes from uncultured Coriobacteriaceae bacterium, assembly GCA_944322175.1. Lineage (GTDB taxonomy): Bacteria > Actinomycetota > Coriobacteriia > Coriobacteriales > Coriobacteriaceae > CALUOB01. The sequence goes on along the minus strand of CALUOB010000155.1, from coordinate 9,494 downwards.
GTGTAGGGAGTGGGGGTCGCTGCTGCTGAACGACCGGACGCAGGTGGCGTGCGCGGAGCAGGCGTGCACGGACTGGCTTGCGGGGTGGATGGCGCGGACCGGGTTTCTCGCCTCGGCGCAGGAGTGCGTGGTGCGGGCGTTCGGGCTGGGGACGGGCGCGTGGGCGCTCTGGGTCGACGCGGGCGCGGGCGAGGTGCGCGTGCGGCGCTACGACGCGCGGATGGTGGTGCCCCTCACGTGGGACGAGGAGGGCGTGACGGAGTGCGCGTTCGTGACGCGTGCGTTCTGGCGCGGGCGGGCGGTCGACCAGGTGCAGCTGCACCTTAAGGGCGCTGCCGACGCGTTCTTCTCGCCTGGCGAATCATCTGGAGGGGCTTCGGCGGCGGGTCCTTCTCGCCTGACTGACGATGAAAGCGAGGGCACGTACAGGATCGTCACGGCGTGCTTCGACCGTGACGGGAACCGGGTGGAGCCCGAGGGCGTGTGCCCGGTGTACGACACGGGCTCGCCGTGGCCCACGTTCGCCATCGTGAGGCCGGCCATCGACAACACGCGCGTGGACATGTCGCCCTACGGGCAGAGCGTGTTCGCGGACGCCGTGGACGCGATCCAGGCGGTGGACCTGTGCTACGACGCGATGATGTCGGAGATCGACAACGGGAAGATGCGCGTGTTCCTCTCGGACGTGATGTTCGATACGGAGCGCGACGGCAAGGGTTCGCGCGTGTCCATCCCGTTCGGCAAGGGCGACTGCACCGTGTTCCGCAAGGTCATGAGCACGGAGGACACGATCCACGAGTTCGCGCCGACGCTGAGAACGGAGGCGCAGGCGCGGGCGTTCCGCGTGGCGCTGCAGACGCTCGGCGACCTCTGCGGCTTCGGCCTGGACTACTTCGACCTCGACAGGACCGGGTACCTGCGGACGGCCACGGAGGTGTCGGCCGACAACAGCGCGCTGATGCGCAACATTCGCCGCCACGAGCACGCGCTCGAGGGCGCAATCGCGGGGATCTGCCACGCGCTGCTGGCGACGGAGCGGGCGCTCGGCGAGGGGCTTCCGGACGAGGGCGCGGTGCGCGTCACGTTCGACGACAGCATCATCACGGACACGTCGGCCGAGAAGCGCCAGGACATGGACGAGGTTGCCGCCGGCCTCATGGAGCCCTGGGAGTACCGAGCCAAGTGGCACGGCGAGGACGAGGCGACCGCGCGCAGGATGGCCGCCCCCGCCGCACGCGCGGGCACCGGCGACGCCGGGCGCGGGCGGGCAGAACGGCGCAGCGCCGGGCCCGGCGACGCGGAGGCGCGCGCCGCCGGGCGAACGTGACGACGGCGTGCGCGCCCGTGCGATCTGGGCAGGCCGCGCGAGAGCGCAGGGAGCGGCCGAGCCCCCGGGCGAGGGCAGACCGCGCAGCGGGCTGACCCGAGCCGGCGGCGAGGACGCGACCGGAGCGAGGCGCGGCCGTGAGGCGGACTCCCGCGCGCACGACGGCGGCACGGGCGCCCCGTGCGCGCGACGGAGCGGCGGCGGGGTCGGCGCGGAGGGCCCGGGGCCGGCAGCGCCTGGCGAAGGCGGTGCCGGGTGCGCGGCGGGGGCATTCCCCTCGTCCTTCTCGCCGTCCTTCTCGCCGCTCTTATCGACATGTTCTTGTCAGTTGTCGAAAACGGAGCGCTGGTCAGACGTAGTGTTGCGAAGTGTTTTGCTACCGCTTGGGACTCTTTGGATGACGCGGGCGAACGAGCAGTTGCCCGGCTCCTATCGTGGAAATACAATCCATGGCGAGCGCCTTGCTCCGGCCGGGCGCGCCCGTCACCATGGAGGTTGCCATGCCAAGAAAGGTGCTCAGAACCCGGGAGGAGCTCGACTCGATTCTCTCGGCGGCAGGGCTTGAGCTCGCGGAGGAATACGACTCGCAGCGCAGCTATCCCAAGAACGCCTGGCTGCTCACCAGATGCAAGACGTGCGGCACCGTCGCCGACTACCGCCTGAGGTACGTGATGGACAAGGCCGGAATCGCGGGCGAGCCTGTCTGCAGGGCGTGCTACTGGCGCGAGTGGCTCAGGTCCGATTGTTTCCCCTCGCCGGGTGCATGTCCTGACGAGCCCTCCGCCCGCGCCTTGGCGGGGGCCCATGGGCTCGACCTCGTCGAGCTGCTCGAGCCCGGCCTGGCGCACGAGGCGCTCCTCCTCGTGCGGTGCAGGACGTGCGGCAGGCAGTTCGTCGTCCGGGAGCGCGACGTGCCCTTCGGGTGCAGCTGTCAGAACCACCCGAGCACATCGTCCCACTACGCCCCGCCCGTGACGCGCGAGGTGACGGAGCCGAAGCCCACGCACGTGCAGAGGACGTTCCTCACGCGCGACCAGGGAAGGGTCACCCCGGTCTCCGAGGTCCCCGAACTCATGGAGGCATGGGACGACGAGCGGGACCCGAGGGAGACGATGGTCTGCCCGTCCGGGTGGTGGGCCATGGCGCCCGGCGACGGGCAGTACCGCTTCAGGTGCGCCAACGGGCACAGAACCTACGCCTACCCATACACCTACCTGCAGAACGGCTGCCCGGCCTGCCGGGGGAACGCGACGAAGGGCACCGGACTCTACCTCGCCGACACCGCCCCCGAGCTCGCCGCCGAGTGGTCCCCCGAAAGGAACGGCAGGTGGACGCCGGAGAACGTCAGGCAGAACAGCAAGAGGTCGGTGTGGTGGAGGTGCCTCGCGTGCGGGCACGAGTGGGAGGCGTCGCCCCGCGACAGGTCGAAGCGCGACGGCCAGCTGTGCCCGTCCTGCGGGAAGATCCAGAGCTCGCTCGCGTGGACGTACCCAAGGCTCGCCGAGCAGTGGGACGCATCGAATCCCGTGTCCCCCTGGAGGGTGCGGCCGCACTCCAAGCTCGACTTCGTCCCCCTGTGGGACTGCCCGGAGAACCCCTCGCACAGATGGAGGGCGGAGATCTCCTCCCGGGTCGCCGGCGCGGAGTGCCCAGAGTGCGTGGGCACGGGGAAGTCCCGCGTGGAGCTGCGACACTTCGAGGCGACCCGGAGGCTGCTGGGCGACGCAAGGTCGGGGGCGAGGTATGACGACCCGGGCTTCACCAGCAGGTGGAGCATCGACATCTCGCTTCGCTACCGGGGCCGCATGGTCGCCATCGAGTACGACGGCGCACACTGGCACCTCGGCAAGGAGGACGTCGACAAGCGAAAGAGCGAGGAGCTGCTCGGCGCGGGATTCGCGGTGGTGAGGATCCGCGAGGACGGGCTCCCCTCGCTCGGGATAGCGTCGGGGGACTACGCAGAGGTATGCGCGGACGGCTCGGCCCCCGATCCGGAGGGCGTCATCGAGCGCGTCAAAGAGAGGCTCGACGCCATCATCGCGAGCTGAGCCCCGCCCTGCCCGCCGCCACCCAGGGGCGCTGACATCGCCGGTAGCGGACGAGCGCGTGGGCGCAGCAGCCCGAACGCCGTAGCGGAGTGCGCGCCGCTGCGAGGGACCGACCCGCACCACGCGAAGGTTCCCCAGCATCAGGCCGCGCCGCGCGCGGAGGCTGTGTATGCGCGCGGTGCGAGCGACAGTCGGCGCAGCCCGAAGCATGCGCCCGCCGCGAGGGGCGGACGGCGAAGCCGGCCGGACCGAGCCGGGCGCGATGCGAGGGCGGAGCCGGCTGGCGCGAGCCGCGGCGCAATACGCAGCCGGAGCGGGCGGGGCGGCCGTGGTACCGGCTCTCCCGCGTGGGGCGGGGCGGGCGCGAGCCGCGCGCGCAACGGAGCGGAGGCGGGCGGGCTGCGGACAACCCTCGATGGGCAGCGGACGGCGGTGGCGGCGCCCCTGGGTGGCGGCGGGCGAAACTCGAGCTGGGTTGGGCTGCGCCCGGATGGTCTCCACGACAATGGTTTCGTCTCAGGTCGTTAGAATCGGACTCGGCGACGAGCCGACGTTCTTCTCGTTCTTCTCGGCTACTCGAGATGCGGGCGGCAAGGGACGGCTACAGTGAGTTGCTCTATCTCTCCAGGTACTCGCGGAGCCTCTCCCTTGGGAAGCGCCAGACGCTCCCAATCTTGATCGCAGGGACCCCGCCCCTTTCCGCTAGTCTCGTCACCATGCGACTTGAGACGCCGAGGACCGAGGCGACTTCGGCGGTTTTGAGGAAGTCGCCACAGCTCTCAAGTGGGTCGGCGCTCGATGTCTTTCTGACTTCTCTCTCCTGTGTTCGTGCTGTCGTAAGCGAAACCTCTCGCATGGATGTGTCGAGTTCGCCGGTGAGTGCTCGGACGAGCGTGCCGGCTGCGATTGCGTGTTCTGACGTTTTCCCCTCTGCGTCCGTGAGCGCAACGGACATTGAATCTACCTCGCAACCGTCAATGATGAGTTTCATAGTTCGTTTCTTTCCTGTTGATCGATCCTTTGATGAGCTCTGCTTCTTATTTTTCTTAGATGACATTGCGGGGCTTCTTCCCCTGTAGCGAGTCTCTTTATTCTTGTGCATCGATCCTTGACTTCTAACCCAATTAACTGCCTTAGGAGTGCAGTTCAGTTGAATCATTGAAGCCAAAATTGGGGTCTCGACGATTTTCGATTCTCTCCCTATAATGTAATGCCGGAAACAGGAGGAGCTGACTTGATTGAGTCTCTATCGGATATGAGTTTTTCCGGGGATCCGCTCGCGCAACTATACGTTGCTCCAGCGGATGCTCTGCCCATCCCTGATAACTCAGTCGATCTGATCGTTACTTCACCTCCATATTGGAAAAAGCGCGACTATGGTGTTGCGGGTCAGATTGGCAACGAGCCCACCCCGGATGCTTTCGTTGAGTCACTCTTGCGCTGCATGACAGAGTGGAAGCGTGTTCTTAGGCCTACTGGATCGCTTTTCCTTAATATCGGCGATAGTTACTACAAGAAAACCTTGCTGAACATTCCCGGTATGGTTGAGCAGGCAGCCGTTGCTGATGGTTGGCTTTGCAGAAACCGTATTATCTGGTCGAAACTTACTGGCATGCCCGAGCCCGCTAAGGATCGCCTCGCCAATCGATACGAATACATCATTCACCTCACGATGAGCCACTCATACTACTATGACACGAGAGGGTATTGTGAGCACCTCGGAGTCGAGGCCACTCCTGGTGACGTGTGGGAGTTTCCGCCGGACCGGAGCCTCTCTCCGCATCTTGCGCCTTATCCCAAGGAACTCGTCAGGAGGGCCATCACGCTGGCATGTCCCCCTGCCGTCTGCGCAAAGTGCGGAAGGCCCGTGTCTAGAATCGAGAAAAGAACCGCAGAACTTGACATGTCGCGCCCCCAAGCCCGGAGAGCCATGCAGATTGCCCGGGAAAAGGGCCTTACAAAGGCGCACATTGATGCAATTCAATCCTTCGGCATTTCTGACGTCGGAAAGGCTACGAAGTTCCAAAATGGAACCGGGCGCAGCTCAGAAAGAGTCGTAAAACTCGCTATGGAGGCTAAGGAGGCCCTTGGGGGCTATTTTCGTGAGTTTACCTTTGCGAAAAGGCGAACAGTCGGATGGGACTGCTGCGATCACGACTGCTTATCTCGCGGTGTTGTATTGGACCCATTCGTCGGGACTGGCACCACTCTGAGAGTTGCGCTTGAAATGAACAGGGACTCCATAGGGTCTGATCTGAAGCCAGTTATCGATTCCGACTTACTTCCCCTGCTTACGGTTGGATCAGAGTCCTAATGCTGTTGGCAAGATCTTGTTCCTCGGTTGGTAGGTCTTTTGTGCCTAAGTTCATGCAGTAACAGAAGACCTGAATTGTCCCTATACGACCGGAGTAATGAAGCCCCTTCTGACTCGGCTCGGTACAGGGATGTATCGTTAGGGCAGTCTTCAAGCCCAAACGCTGCGCGTACGTGATGGACTGCTCTATATCTTCACGCTTGGCGGAAAAGGCGCCCTTGATTGGCTTGTACTTTACATCGGGTGTCAGAACAATTGTATTGTTTCGTTCGATTATGATGTCTGGAGCAACGATGTTACCTCTTGTCCTCTTCTGATCGTTCGAACATATCGCACGAGTAGATTCCGAGAGACTGCCGTATCCATCTTCAAACAAGGGGATTGTCGGCCTGATTTTGTTGCCGTTTTTCACCTCGAAAGGCAGGCCCAGAATCGTACCCAGCACCGTCCTCACGTAGCTCTCAAAAAGATCGCTCATATTGATAAAGAGCGAATCCATGTCAAGCCATCCATCGTACGACGATGAGTCAAGTCCCTCGTTGAACAGCACGGCCTCGGCAATTGGCAGCGCACGCGAGTAGAGCGGTCTAGAGCGAGAAAGCTCGGATGACCTATCGCGTAGTCTTTCGAAATCTTCTCTGCCTACTGCCGATACGTATTGAAACGGCCTGACTGCTCGCTTTGCCCTTCTTCTTAGCTCGCCATCTGTTGCCCTGCTTGATATGACGCAAAGCGCCTGATGGAGAATTCTGTTGGGAGAAACATCCATCTCGCGAGTAAAGAAGGTTGTTGCCACTTTATAGCCGATGTTCCTTGCAGCGAACAGGCTGATAGTCTTCGAAGGGCTAATCCTGCCCGCCAGACTTCCTCCGACGCTCTCCTTCTGAACGTACTCGTGCCATACGCCCTCTGCAGCGATTCGCTCCCCCAGAGAAACAAGGGCTCCGGCAAGCTTCTCCCACAGAGATGTTGAGGTGTCTTCAGAAAGAAAGTACCGACGAATCTCCTTTATCTTCGGTGAAAAGAAGCTGCCGTAGCGCTTTGCCATGAAATCTATGTTGTCCACTGGAACCTTGGGGTTCACCCAGAGCGAAATACCCTTCGCAAGAGGCACTAACCCTACGAGCTGTCCCGGGGCAACGAAGTCGTCGATTGTCCCCCCACGTGTGTTGTCTGCATGCCTTTCGATGCTGACGAGCCCCTTTGCAAGCACGTCTGGATAAACGGAGATTCGGCCACCGTCGATCACTCCATTGTCTCGCGCTGCCATTTCTATTGAGCTCAGGGAGACCCTCTCGAACTCAGATACCGGGACAATCATTCGATACCCTATTCCGACTCTTGGTTGTTCAAGAATGTCTCAAATTCCCTGATGAGCCTATCTCTTTCATCCTTTTCGAATCGCAGCAGCCTATGAAGGTGAGGCTTGATCTGAAGGCGCCACGAGCTCTTCAGAGTCAACAGGTCGCTGACCTCCCAAAAGAACGCATGACCGAGCCCAGGAAGCTCGAGCTCTGAGCAGGTTTTGTTGCAGGAGTTCATCCATTCGATAACACCGCCCATGATGCTCCCCGGACAACCGAGCTCTTGAAGCCTAGTTCGCAAAATATCCGTCGACGGGTCCATCTGAATTGTGCCGAATCGCCTCCCAAAGGCAAGGTCAACGTCGTCGGCTCCACGGTCGACAGGGTTCATCGTAGCGATTAGATACAGGTTGTCCGGAACTGTCATCCTGTCCCCTGAGGGGAGAGTGAATTCCATTCCTCTCTTGCTCTTCTCGATATACGTCAGCGCTTCGCCGAATATCCTCTGAGAGTCGCCACGGCTAAGCTCGTCAATCACGATCACATATGGATCCTTGTTGGGGTCAGCCGCGGCACTAAAGCACATCTTTAGGAATATGCCTCCCCTCTTCTCGAACCCCGAGCCATTCTCGCAAGGCCTATACCCCTGCACGAAGTCCTCGAACTGATACGAAGGGTGAAACTGGACGAAGGACATTCGGCTTTCGTCATGGCCAGTTATTATTTCCGCCGCTCGCCGGGCGTAATAAGACTTAGAGGTTCCCGGCGCACCAGATAGGATGACGCCAGAATATGCCTCGAGAGCCGTGATAATGTCAGCAAGCACATGGTCGTTTGTGTCGATAGTCTTCGAGCCAAGGGAAATGCCTTGAGCGCCATCGACACTTTTCCGTTGGCTCTCGGTCTCCGAAACCTCAACACCAAGATCCATGGCATCGAGCTTTCGATACGACTCATCTTCCAGGATAAGAGCGTCTCCGCCCTCACTGTCCTCGCCTGTCGCCTCCAGACTGCTTTGCATGTCATCTGGAAGGTTAAAATCAAACACTTCGCTGTAATCCGCCTGGTTGATTCCGAAATAGTCATCCGCAAGACTCAGGACGTCTGCGACACGCCAGTCGCCATCCTTCGCGATAAAGCTTGCGTTTCTTAGAAAATAACAGGTGACTGCCCACAGAGGCACTGGGCTCTTTATTTTGAGGGAGGCTGTGATTTCACCGACGGAAGGCAGCCTTAGAGCGTTGTCAGAGCTGTCAGAGGAATAGAACAAATCTCTGCTGGATCGCAGGGAGCTGGGAGCGAAACTCCCTGCAAGGTTGCTGTTCATCCAGAACTGCTTGCCCCTAGAGGCAAACGGGCGGTAGTACGGATAATCCTCACGTCCCGGCAGCTCGAGCCAGGGCTTTATTACGGAGTACACATCTCCATCTACGTAGTTCTGTCCATCTCGAGACTTGAGACGGAGGATAGCGAGGTAAAGAACAAGCTGCTCATGCGACTTCGTTGCGGTGAGCGTTTGCAGTGCTGCTCGAACCGTATCGATACTAAGGGTATATCTCATCCGTAGAGACCTCCCAACCAGGGAAATGTCAGAAGATAGCGCATCTGTATTCTCATATTATGACTCAACATGATGCTTCTGAGCTGCCGCTGATTAAGACGACTCCACTCGCCGACAAAATGCTTGCAGAGTGATTCCGTGGATAGCGACAAGAGCGGCTAGAAAATGCCGTTCGATTAACCTTCCCTTGTCTTTTCTACCTGGGGTTTGCAAACGAAACGCCCAAAGTGTTTCGATATATAAATCGTCGCTCCGCTCACGGGAGAGATTCCGATTATCACGGCTCTCTCTCGAGAGCGAGTTTGCCTCGGTCCACGAGTTCGGCGAAACTCGGTCCTAACCACATGCTCGACTCGCCGGGCCCGAGCACGAGCGGCATGCGGTCGTGCACTGGCGCGACGCTCGCGTTCGGCCTAGTGGTGACGATTGAGAACCGGTCGCCCTCGCGCACAGCGGCGAGCAGGAACGCCCTGGCGCCGGGGAGGCGGAAGAGGTACTGTCGCTTCACAGGCTTGCCAGTCTTCTCGCTGGCGACCCTCTCCGTGGCGTGCCCCTCGTAGAAGGCGCGCACGGGGACGAGGCAGCGGCCCTCCGCTATGGCCTTGGCCCACATGCCGCGCCTTCCCAGGCGCAGCTGCTCGAGGGCGGACTCTATGCGCGTGTTGAAGACGGCGTTGGGCTTGCCGTCGAGCGGGAAGCCCCACGTGAGGCGCGCGACGGCGAGGCCGCCGCCTTCGGGGACGTAGACGGGCACGATGCTGCCCGGGCGGGCGTCGCGCAGGGGGTCGGGGCGCTCTATGTAGCGGATCGCATGCTCACCGGGAGTGGCGCGCGCGTCCAGCACGGCCTGAGCCTCCTCGAGTGTGAGCGGGCACATCCTCACGCACATCGCTGCCTCCTCTCGCCCTCGTCCTTCTCCCCATTATCCCCTCGTCGTGCC
>CALUOB010000154.1 GCA_944322175.1 uncultured Coriobacteriaceae bacterium | reverse complement strand
ATTAAACACAGGTAAATTAGCGGTTTGCTCACAACCAGTCAAAAATGTGGCAAAGTGCCTTTGCTGCTCAAACCATAACCCCGTTAGACCACCCTCGTCTGCCGATAACAGAATATTTCCCAATGGCGAAGAGTAGTAGTTAATATATTGCAATGGAACGTCCATTTAACGCCTACTCTGCTAGCATACTAGAACGTTGCAGTACAACACCACCGCTAATATCGTCTAGACTAAAAACATATTCACCATTATCCGATAGAAAGGCTGGCAAACGACCACTAACGATATGCTCGTCGTTCTGCCCATCAAATTCAATCATCGTAATAACACCATTGCGGACATCTAGTAGATGATAATCATCTAACCACTCTGGCTCGCCCTCTCGCTCCATCTCAAACGAATAGTTTTCCGTGGTTTCAATATCATAACTAACTACCTTGTGTCCACGACCAGCTAGAACAAATCGGCCGTTGCGACTCATTTCCATCCAGTCAATACCGCCAGGACTACTGAGATAAGCAATATCAGTCGATACGTTATCCGGCGATTGAGTCAGGCTACCTAGTGGATCAGGATAAATCGCTACTGTCTCACCGCGAGCTATCGCTAGGTAGTCAACATCATTAACGCGGGAAAAATCTATCATCGTTTTATCGTCGTCATCATAACTTTTAATGTCGTTAACCTTACCATCGTCATAGATCGAGACGGTCTGCGTTGTTTTGTCATCAGCAGCCACCTTCGACACAAAGGCAATTCGACTATTGCTATATAACACATAGTCAGTAACATTAGTTGCCAACGGAGCCGAAATTGAGTTATTGCCATAATCAATTTTACGCAAATCGCTGCCAGTTAGGGTAAATATCACATCACCGCTAGTGCCCGAAAAATGTGGCCGCGACAGGTTCATTCCAAAGTCGCGCGTCAAGTTGCGCGTTTCACGATCTTGACGGTCATATTCAAGATGCTCAACCTGACCATCACCATAGCGATGCTCAATCAAGATATTGCGAGAATCGTTATCCCACTCTAGGAGTTTATAGACTTGGTTATCTCCGTCAGATAACTTTTCTGAATCAAGCTCAACATCCTCGTATTTAACATTTTCTGGGTCATCAATATTCATTAAAACCATATCACCAGCTGTAGCATTAGTCAGAACGACCGCCCACTTGCGATCAGGCGATTGGATAATATCCTCAACACTGGCAAATGTGTGAATCGACTCAGTTCGCACATTGTTAGGAACTAGTCGAACATAATCTAACCATCGAACCGTGCTAGGCAGGGAAGTAATTGTTTTGCTCCAGTCACGATATCCATTGCGCGACATTTTAACAACCGTTTCACCCGTCTCGACATTGGATCTAGTTGGCGTTCGTGCGGTTAGTCGCTCACCATTCACATCAACCGACGCTCCTGTCGGAAAGGTATTAAATTGCAATAAGGCTACCTGCGATAAGCCTTTTTGTAAGTCAAAGCGGTATCCCATCGCCCAACCAATGCAAATTATTACGCCAACAACAGTCGCCAGCGCCATTACGCCATATGTAAAGAAGCGAACGGCAGTTTGTTTGCGTCGACGAGCGACCACAGAATCGATATTTTTAGGTTCAGGTGATGTTTTTTTAGTCATAGTCATATATCTATTAATTAGCATTATCTTAAACAAATGACGACATATTTTCAAGCACTTGCGCTTTGCAAACATAACCGTTAAAATACTTGATAAGAAAAGAAAGAGAGGGATATGGGGATAGTTATTATTAATGGTAAAAAATACGACTCAGTAACTGGCTTAATGATAAATGATCAGGGGTCAGTACACACCGCCAGCATACCCGATCCGGTAATAGCGCAAACAGCCAACAGTACCATGCCGGAATGGATTGCCAGTTATGTCGACAAGGTTAGCGCCACGCGGCAGGTGGCCGACACCCAGGCTCACAGCCATGCGAACACTGATAACGCTAATAATACCGAGCACTCCGTTGTTGAGCCATCAACCAGGCTAGTTAACAAGATTTCTGTTGACGTCGCCCCTACACGCACAGTCGCACAGTCTGCTCGCCGAAATGTCACCGCATCTAACACGTTAAATCGTCGCTTTGTCAAAAAACCTCTCAGCGAATCTGGCGACTACGCTGAATCGCTAGCCCAACAGCAACTTAGATTAAGACAAGAGGCTAAACAAGCCGTCGCCCCAATTGACATCCCCGAAAAAGCTCAACTAGATGCAGCCGATATGGCCAATAAAGATTTTGTGCCAATTCTAACCAAACGTCAGGCAGATGGGCTAAATCGATTATCCAATCAGCCATCATTATCCGAAAGGGTGGCCAAGGCAGAGAAACAGCGTCAAGAACAACGAACCGGCGAGAATATCACTGTCAAGGTCAAACCAGCTGTTCGGCTAACTCCAGCACAAACAGCTGACAACTACGATGACGATGCCTTGAACGAGCGCCTAAGCCAACTAAGTCAGATTTTACAAAACGCACAGGATATTGACGCAGAGATGACTGGTCGTAAATCAGCCAAACGCTCCCGCAACAAGCAAAAGACGACTCACGCCAGGTCACATCGCAAGTTTCAGATGCCCGCTATTTTCGCAACAGCTGGTGCTATGGCTATCGTAGCCGGCATCGGTTTCTATATCGCTATGCCATCTATTTC
>CALUOB010000153.1 GCA_944322175.1 uncultured Coriobacteriaceae bacterium | reverse complement strand
AGAAGCTATGGTACAGATTGCATTCATCCAAATCATGCTTAACAAATTTATCGAATGAAATCAAAACAGCTTCTCAGCAGAATTACTACCTTTGTTTCAGGATATTAGAAAAGAAACTTATATGGCAACTACATTCAATTTTGAGCTTAATGGCACAGCTAATAGGGCTGGCAAGTATGTTATCATGTTGCGTATAACACAAAACAGAAAGCATAAAAGGTTGAAAACCTCTATCGAACTGAATAGAAAATCGGATTGGAATCCAAATGCGCAAAAGGTACGCAGTTCAGAACCTAACTATGCGAAATGGAATGATGCGCTGGAAAAGGAGCTTGAAAATGCCAAAAGCAAATATCGTGAGCTGAAAGAAGAAGGATTGGCAACTGCCGATAAGATAAAGCATGAAATTACTGCTTCTGAAAAATCGGCATCTTTCTTGGCGTATGCAAGGCAAAGAACAGAAGAAATATACAACGCAGGAGGCATCAGAAACTGGAAGAAGTATAATGGCTTTTGTAATAAGTTGGAGGCCTATCAGACAGACAAGAATGGGCATTTTAGAGATTTGACTTTTGCGGAAATCACACCTGCCTACCTTGCCAAGTTTGAAGACTATCTCCACACCTTACACAACGAGAGAGAACCTGAAAAGATGCTTCATCCCAACACCATTCAAGTAGTCTTAAACATATTCCGTACATTGGTAAAAAGAGCCATTGAGGTAGAGGGATTAATGAAGCCCGACAAAAATCCATTCCTGACGTTCAAATACAAAGGAGTGAAAACAATAAAAGATAAACTGGATATTGAGGAAATTAAAAAGATAGAATCACTTGAACTGTCCGAAGGCAGCTTAATATGGAATTGCAGAAACTATTTTCTATTCTCATTCTATTGCGCAGGAATCAGGGTGGGTGACTTGATACAGCTACGTTGGGGAAACATTACTTCTGATAGTAGAATTTGTTACGAGATGGGCAAAAATCATAAGATAAGGGATTTGAAATTAGTTTCCCAAGCTCGTAACATCTTAATGTACTATTACAAAGAAGATGCTAAACCATCTGATTATATATTTCCCATGCTTGATAGCAATGCCATGTGGGCAAAGGCTACCACACAAGAAGAAAAAGATGTCATGCCTGCTGAATTAAAGAAAGTGCTATTCAGTCAAATATCTGCCAAGACTGCTTTAATCAACAAGGAACTGAAAAAGATTGCAGCATTGGCAGGTATTGATAAGAAAATCTCCTTTCATGTCAGCCGCCATAGCTTCGCAAAAGTAGCCAAACAAAAAGGTGTGGATAACAGTAAGGTAAAGGAACTATTGGCGCATAGCAGCCTGAAAATCACAGAAGGATATATGGGCAACTTTGATACAGCCGAAAATGACAAGGCATTGGAGAATATTTTTGAGGACACCAAGTCGAATGTAGATGAGGCTACATTGCTAAAGCAGCTTCAAAGCCTCAGCCCTGAAACTCTTGCTGCATTATTAGCTAAAGTAAGTTGAGAACATGATATTCCAAAATGGAATCTTAAACAGTACAATGTATGGAATTAGCAGTCATTCAAAGCAAAATCTATGAAGTGCGAGGCACAAAAGTAATGTTGGATAGAGATTTGGCCGCACTTTACCAAGTAACAACAGGTAACTTAAATAAGGCTGTAAAGCGAAACATCAAAAGGTTTCCACCTGATTTTATGTTTCAACTGACAGCCGAAGAATGGGAAGCTTTAAGATTCCAAATTGGAATCATAAAAGCAGGCAGAGGTGAACACACCAAATATTTGCCTTATGCTTTTACTGAACAAGGATTAGCCATGCTTTCAGGTGTACTGAATAGCGATATAGCTATCAATGTAAATATCTCTATTATGAGGGCATTTGTAGCCATCAGGCAAGGTTTGCCACAGGTAAGTAATAGCAAAGAATTGGAAGACTTGAAAGCACGAATGAAGTCTTTAGAGGAAATCAGCGAAGAAACAATGGCTGCTATCAGCGATTTGTCAGAAGATACTCGTAAAGAATTTGATGATATTTATTGGGCTTTGTCACAATTGGCCGCCAAGCAGAAGAAAATCTCCAAACCTCAATCACCTATCGGATATAAAGCCATTCAGAACAGGCGAAATAATGAAGAAAGTGCCGAAAAAGAATAAAGTTAGAGGGATAAATTACCCTATCCCTCAGAATATAAAACACTTTCGCATTTCAATTGTTACTTTGTTTGACTCATAAAGTCTACATTTTTAGTTTATTTCTACGATAAATCTAAAAAATGTAGACTTTATTATTTCTCTATTTTGGAAGAACTTTGGGAGCTACATCTTCATTGGAATACGTAAAAGTATAATCAGTATTTGATTTTTAAGGGTGAACTTTTTGCATATCATCATTTCTTTCCAAACAAATAGCCTAAAGAAAGAGTTATTATAGGACTAATATTTGTCCACATACTCTTTATGAAAGCTATGTCTTGTTTTGTGTAATATACCCAACATGATATAATTGATACTCCCAATATTAATAATAGACATATAGATGCGGTTATGTTTTTTGAGGCATGTTCAGCACTACCAAAAAGCCGTCCTATTCTTCCTAAATTTGTATTTAATAACTCTTTCTCATGTTGCTGGTCTTTATCCTTGCACTTTAGTTGAAACTCGTGTTCTTCTTTTTGGGTAATTTGCTCATGTTGCATTTGTTTAGTTCCAACAAAATAAGAATTTGAGCCATTTGCTTCATATGAATTTTGAGAATCTTGCATACCCTGATTATTTTGTTGAATCTATTATTTTTTCAAGCAACCACGTATAATAAAAAATTTTATCTTCTTTACTTTCATTGCTTTGTGTGTTGTTTATCGAATTTATACAGAATTTCAAGTATAGTTTTCTTTTATTTAACGTAGCGACTTGAAGCATAGAATTGGATGAGGAGAAAAAAGAATTATTCTGATTATACATTGTAATTTTCAAAAAATCCAAACCGGAGTTTTCATCTTTTTCCACATTAAAATCAAAATGTCCTTGAGTTAGATTACCGTTATCATCCTTTTCTGTTTCAAACACAATTCTAAATTTTAAATTATCAAATATGAATTCTATATTTTTTGACGATGGAACAATTAATGAACCTGAGGAAAGCACTTCGTACTCTCCTATAAATATTTTTTGCGAAACCGAAACTTCCAGACTATCCATGATTTATAAATATTTGTTTAATATTACCTGTTTCTCACTCGCTGCATTTTTTATCAAATTGCGAGCTTTTGCAATTTCTAACTCTAATGCCTCTATCTGAGACACTATACGCCCCTGTTCTTCAATTGGTGGTATGGGGATCCTGTATTTCTGGATATCATCCTTATTCCCGCGTGGCATTTTAACACCTTTCTTACCTTCCATTACATAGTCAAAAAATGCATCCCTACGAAGCATATAGAAAATATACTTAGGAAGATATTTACTTGTATCAGCAGACCTTAACACCAAAACATCCTTTGAACATCCACCCTCTTTATCCGCAAACCAAATCTTTTTAAGATATGGACGAATATTAGAAATCAATATATCATC
>CALUOB010000152.1 GCA_944322175.1 uncultured Coriobacteriaceae bacterium | reverse complement strand
CAGCTCGCGCCGGCGTTGACCGCGGCAACGGCCTCGTCGTAGTGAGCGTCGGAGTGACCGATGGCGGTCACCACGTCACGCTCGTCGAGCGCGGCGCAGTACTCGCACGAACCGTCCTTCTCGGCGGCAAGAGCGCTCTTGACGATGCGCCCGCCAGCCTTCTCCTGCCACATGTCAAAGACCTCAACGCTCGGGTCGATGAGGTAGACAGGGTTCTGGGCGCCCACGTGGGCCTCCGTGAAGAAGGGGCCCTCGAGGTAGATGCCGCCAATGCGCGCACCCACGAAGCTCTCGTCACGGCCCTCGTCCGCCTCGGCGATGGCGGCGCAGGAGTCGGCGATCTGCTCGATGGACTCGGTAAAGGTGGTGGGGAGCCAGCAGGTAGTGCCGCGACGCGCGAGCTCGACGCTCGAGGCGTTGATGCCGGCGGCCTCGCGATCGGTGGTCGCGTGGTTATAGAAGCCATGAATGTGCGTGTCCACGAGACCGGGGCCCACGATGCAGCCCGTGAAGTCGCGAATCTCGCAGTCAGGCGCCTCGGCCGTCCACATGCCAAACTTACCGTCCTCGATGACGAGGTAGCCGCCCTGCATGGTGGTACCCGGAAGCACGAACCTGTCGGCCTTGATGGCAAACGTGCCCATAGTTGTTCTCCTCACAATCTGTTTCTATGCAGCGGCGCCCGCCCGCACGGTCATGCAGGCGGGCGCCCATTGATTGGTGACAGTTTACCCTGTCACTTTTGTCAGGTTAGGCGGTGAAGGGGTGAATGGTGACGCCCTTGACCACGCGGTTGACGGTGCCGGTGGGGCTCGGCGTGTCGGGCGTGTTGCCCACGCGCACGGAGTTGAGCAGGGAGATCGTCTGCGCGACCATGATGAACGGGAGCGCGAGGTAGCCCTCGGGCAGCGCGTCGTAGCCGGCGAAAGTGAAGGACTCGCCCTCAAAGACCGGGCCGCAGTCCTGCTGGACGGCGATGGTCTTCTGCGCGATCTTGTCGCCGCCGATCTCGTTCAGGATGTCGAGGTCGTACTGGCGGGTGTACTCGTCGTTGTTCATGAAGACGAAGACCAGGGTCTTGTCGTCGACGAAGGACTTGGGCCCGTGGCGATAGCCCATCGAGCTGTCCCAGGAGGTGGCCACGAGGCCGTGGGCGAGCTCGAGGATCTTGAGCTGGCTCTCCTGGGCGAGGCCCACGAAGGAGCCGGAGCCCAGGTAGGTCACGCGGTTGAAGTCGCCGGCGAGGAAGGCCGCGACCTCGCCCTCGCGCGCGACGACGGCCTCGCCCATCTTGGCGGCCTGCTCGACCCAGGCGCGCTTCTGCTCGAGGGAGGCGGCGTCAAAGACGAGCGTGGTGAGCAGCGTCATGCAGCTGTAGGAGCCGGTCATGGCAAAGCCCTTGTCGTTGGCGCGCGGGATGAGCAGCGTCAGCGCGTTGGGGTCGTCGGCGGACTCGACGGCGAGCTTGCCCTCGGGGGCGCAGGTGATGTTGAGGAACTTGATGTTCTTCACATAGCTGCGGGCAACCTCGACGGCGGCAAGGCTCTCGGGGCTGTTGCCGGAGCGCGCGAAGGAGACCAGGATCGTGGGGTCCTCGGGACGCAGGAAGTCACGCGGGGCGGAGACGATGTCCGTGGTGGCGATGGGCTTGAAGTCGTAGGTGTCCGTGTCGCCCACGTGACGCAGGTAGGGGGCGGCGGTGTCGCCAACATAGTCAGAGGTGCCGGCGCCGGTGAAGATCACCGTGGTGCGACCCTCGCCCATGGCGTTGGCCTCGGCCAGGAACTTCTCGATGGCCGGCTTGTTGTCGGAGTAGATCTGGAAGGTGTCCTCCCAGAGCTCGGGCTGCTGCTTGATCTCGGCGGTGGTGATGTCAGCGCCGAGTGCCTTCAGCTCCTCCGGGCTCTTCTCAAACATTGCTGAATCCCTTCTTTTCTTTTCGAAGTCGCCCGACCGATGATGGGCGGGCGACATCTGATACGCTATGCGGTCCTCTTGTGAAGGACCTTGTACTTGAACTGATCCGCGCGGGCAACCGAGTGCGTGTACTCGATAATCTCGTTGCTGGCGTTGTAGGTGGTCCGCACGAGATCGAGCACGGGAGCGTTCTCCGAGATGTCGAGCAGATGAGCCTCCGAGGGCCTTGCCACGCTCGCAAAGAACTCCTCCTCGGCCACGCGAATCTTCTCGTGGTAGACGCTCTCCACAATGTCATAGAGCGGCATGGTGTCCAGAAGCGGTCTCTTGAGCGTAAGGAACTTCCTCACGGGCAGATAGCTCACCTCGACCATCATGGGGATGCCGTCAGCAGAACGCAGTCGCTTGAGCTTGAACAGGCGATCCCCAATGCGGGCCTTCATGTGCTCTGCCAGCTTGTCATCGGCGCTGATCTCGGTGAACTCAAGGATCGTGGTGGTGGGCACCCTCCCCTGCGAGCGCATCTGATCGGTGAAGCTGTACGTCTGGGAGAGGTTGGTCACCTGAGCCGAGCGGTCGGCCACAAACGTGCCCCTCCCGTGCTGACGCACGACCATCCCAAGATCTTCGAGCTCGCGCAGGGCGAGACGAACCGTGGTGCGGGAGAGGCCGTAGCGCTCCGAGAGCTCTCGCTCAGACGGCATGAGGTCGCCTGGGCGATACTCCTGCTCGATCTTGTCGATGAGGATGTCAACCAGCTGATCGTAGAGCGGTTGCTTTCTCGAGCGTGCCGTCATTGCACCCCCTTCCGCGGTTTATCGCTTGCTCAAGCCAGAGACAAAGACTCGTGACTACTCGTCGTCCTCGTCGTCGGCGCCAGCCTCGAGGGCCATCGTGGCAACGCCCTCCTTGCCGACCTCAACAGCCTCGGCCACGAGCTCGTCGGTGGTGGAGGAGTCGGTGCGGGACATCATGACGTCGATGAGCATCGGCAGGTTGGTGCCGGCAACAACCTTGACGTTGTCGATAGTGCTGGAGGCGATCATGGACTGGTTGAAGGGGGTGCCACCAACGAGGTCGACAAACACCACGACGCCGTCGGTCTTCTCGCGCATGGCGGCGATGGCGGCCTTGAGGGTGTCACCATAGGTGCCGGCGGCCTCCTCGGTGAAGGGGACAGCCTCGAAGTTCTCCTGCGGAGTGGCGATCATGTCCACGGCGCTCTTGAGGCCCGTAGAGAACTGACCGTGACCAGTAAGGATGTAGCCAACCATGTTCTTCCTCCTTTGTTTCTCCCCTATGCCGGGGACCTCTAACTGGTTATTACCAGCTAACCACCATTGTAAAACAATAATACCAGTTGCCTAGTCGGCTTTCTGGGGTTTTGTCGTCTTGGTAAGCTCCTCAAAGCGGCGCTTGTAGGCCTTGGCGTGGGTCTTGTCGCCCTTGTTGGAGTACTGCTTCCAGAGCAGGAAGCAAAGCTTTCCCTGCTTGGTGGGAGAAGAGCTCATCTTGAGCATCTCCTCCATCTTGTCGATGTACTGATAGCTCTTGGAGTACACGATGTCATAGGTGAGCTGGCAGTCGCTGACAATGGACTTGTTGATGCCCTTGACTGCCTTGATCTGGGCGAGCAGCTCCTTGGCTCGCTCCTTGTTGTTGATCTGAACAAAGTAGTTGAAGGCAACGGGAAGAATCTCCGACTGCCTCTTAGCAGAGTTGCGCATGCGAACGAGCAGCTCGATCATGCGCGTAGCCATCTCCTCGTCGTCCATAG
>CALUOB010000151.1 GCA_944322175.1 uncultured Coriobacteriaceae bacterium | reverse complement strand
ATTACCTCAAATGGTTAGCACTATTTTAACATAAACTAGGTTTAATTTCGATATTTTCGTAGAACTTTGACGAGATTTTTTCTTGAAAAGAATAAAACGAAATCTTATATATGAATGCAATATTAAACTTATGAAAATTTTTCTTTATATCTAGTTTCTAAAATCCCTAGTTTAAAATTATTTATCGACAGCTTGATGCTTTCATTTGCAGTTGCTATATAGACTTTAGGATACTCGCCTGGATTATCTTTTAGAAGTGTAATAAAACTTGTATAATCACCAATTCCTGCAATTTTATGAGGCATTGGGCCACAAATTATGTCTGAATACGCCGACGAATATCTTAATTTCTCTGTGTTAAAAGTCTTCATCTCTTCGTAATCATGAAACTCAAGGTTTTGTTCGTCTACCCCTAGTCTTTTAGCACATAAAATATAGTCTTTCTTTTTACCTGCTAGAGCGCCTAGAACTAGTATTTTAGTTCTTCTGTTATATGAAGCATAAGCTGGATTACTAGTTTCATCTAGTTCGATGCCTAATTTATTCAAAAAGTCGTTTAAACTGTCTGAATCAATAGCGTTTTCTAACCTGTTTCTAAATACTTTCAATGCCTTTGCAATAATATCGGCTCGCTCACTAACTGAATATGACACCTTATTCACCCACTGCTTCATTAAATAAAGAAAGAATTTGTTTCTCTATTTCGCTTGCTTCATTTCTTAAAGCTAATAAAGAGGCTACTTTTCTTTGGTATTGCTTAGCGATAATTTCTTGCTTTTCCATATCGACAAAAGGAATCTTTATTTCAGATAGATCTCTAGAATTTAGAGTAATAATGACAGTCCCTTTTTGAATAGCTTTAATACTTTGTTGCCCCAATTTTGAGTCTAAGAAAACTTTTAAATAAGTAGGATTCAATTTAGTAACGTCAGGTCTTACTATAATCATTCCACCAGTAACAATTATCTTTTCTTTTGGCTCAAAATCCACTACGCCAACTTTAACTTTTGAAGACTTACTAGTAACAATAACATCGCCATATTGAATGCAATATTTATCGAACTTAGTCTCTTTATAATTAATGTGAATTAGTTTGTTTAAATTGATTATATAGTCATCAATATCGTTAGATCTTAATATGGAATAACCAGTCTCGTCCTCACTAATCATTCCTTCAAAATTCTTTAAAGTATATTGATTTCCAGTAAAAACCTCTGCTAGCTCACTTAAACTAACACCATTTTTTATTTCTCTTTTTTTCGCATTTACTAACGATGGTGTAAGATTCTTAAGTTCTACCGTCTCGTCAATGGTCTTAGTATTTTTACAATCAAAATAAGAATCTAAAATGGAACCTACATCTAGTGTTACCACTTTTTCTCGTTCACTAAATCTATTCTTATTTTTAATTGTTAATAATGACGCATCTAGGAATTTTACTTCTTTATTATCATTACTAAACACTAAGAGATACAGTTGAACGCCTGTACAAGGTGAGACTTTTGTTGGTAACTCGATAATTCCCTCTAAGTATCCACTTTCAATAATACGTTTTCTGTATAGAGATGTTTGATTTTCCCGTAGATTCTTACCGAGCACCATTGCTACTGCTCTGAATTTTTCTTTTTTATTAGATAAAGCCTTATCAATAAATGCCCACTCGGAATTGGCTATGGTTTTAAAAGGAACATCTTCAAACATGCTTGACGAAGTCTCTTCGTCCATAAATACTCTTACACCTAATGGAGTAAAGATTCTTGCTTTATCAAATTTAACATCTAGATTTTCTTTAAAAATGTCTCCAACAGCTATATCTACTTTTGTGGAGCCATTACCAAATATATCTGATACCAATTTTGCAATATAAGCAAGTTTGTTATTAATCTCGCTTGCATAAATGGCCTTTTGAACATGATCAGAAGCATCTGAATCTAATACTCTAGCGATAAAGGTCCCGCTTTCTGAACATAAATCTAATACTTCGTTATTACCACTTTTATCTAATTCTAATAAATGATAAGTGAGTTCATTAAGTTGCGGTGTTGTGTGTTCGCACGCTTCATATCTTCTAAAAGCGCTCTGATACAAGACTTCCTTTACTATATTCTTTAATTCACATAGCGATAAATTAATCAAAGCATTATGCAAAGCTTCAGGTACAGATTTTAAGTCTCTTGATTCTAAATCAATTTTAGGATTTTTAATTGCCTTCGAGGCTACTAATATAGAATAAACATCTTCAATAAACGTCTGAATATAATCAGTATTCATCATGCTTTGTTGCAAGACTAAGTTCTTAATGTTGTTATAGTTTTCATTTGTGTATGGCACTTTAATATCTCCTTTCAAAATTTGTTTTGACTTTTGACAATTTAAGTTTAGCCAAACGCAAACTATTTTTCAATAACTTTTTTCAGTTTCGCCAAACTTAATTTAACTCACGCTCAGCTGAATGCTTGTTATTAATCATCGATACACCTTCTACTAGCACGTAAACCTAATAGAACAAAGGAAAGTTCGTACTAGTGATTACCAAAAGTTTGCACAAGTATAAATTAGAACACCATTTTAAACTAGTGCGAACTATTCTAGTCTCTAATAGTGACTTAGTATCGATTTTTTTACAAAATGAGTTAAATGACCTCAAAATTGTAAATGAACACTTTTAGGAGTTTAAAAAAGTCAGCATCAAAACCGTACCTTTATTCTTTAAAGAAAATTCCTTTGTTTTAGCAAATAAACCTGCAAAAGCAGCACTTTTCATTTCTTTTTTCACACTTAAACAATTATTTTAACACCCAAAATCGAAGAAATGGCGAGCAATTAATCGAAGAAATGGCTTAATATTGAATGCACTATTTTCAAGATTTTTTAATTGATTCATCAATTGATAAACTCTTTTTATTATTCTTATATAAGAAGAATTTTCGGTGATTTGGCTAAATTTTATTCGGTGATTTGGTGAAATACAAAATAATATTTCAGCCCACTACTTACCATGTTTTTATTAAATCATACAAATAAGA
>CALUOB010000150.1 GCA_944322175.1 uncultured Coriobacteriaceae bacterium | reverse complement strand
ACTATGGATACCAAAAAGAAACTTGTCGCTCTCTTTGATGAGATAGGCATGAAATTAGATAATTAATAATAGAGGTGAAGAGAATGGAAAACAAAATAAACGCAAGTAAAGACATGCTTATTGCTGAATTAGATCGAAGAGTAGCAGATAAAATTTTAGAAAAATCAAATGCTGACTTATTAAAAAAACTTATAATTAAATCAGAATCTTTGACTGAAGCAATTAGTATAGCTGAACTTGGGACAACCTATAAAAGAACTGGACTTCATTTTGATAAAAGATTAGAGAAACCTAGCAATACTATAAGTTATTTTAAGAAAAATAATAGTTTAAGCTTTGTCACAAACCAATTAAAAACAACTCATAAACTAATTATTGGTGATAATTATCCAGCACTGTTAAATTTATTAATTCAGTATAGACATAGCATAGATGTTATTTATATAGATCCTCCTTATGGGAAGGATAGTTTAGGTGAATTTGCTCAGACTAATTATGAGAATGCTTTAACTCGTGATAATTTGATATCAATGCTGTATCCGAGACTCATATTAGCTAAACAACTTTTATCATCTAGTGGGGTCATTTTCGTCAGCATTGATGATAGAAATCAAGCATATATTAAATGCTTAATGGATGAGGTTTTCGGAGAGTCAAGTTTTCTTCTTAATGTTCCACGCATTACTAAGAAAGGTGGAAAATCCACCCAAACAATTGCAAAAAATAACGACTATGTTTTGGGTTATACTTTATCTTCTGATATTGTTTTTAGCCAAGAAGAAAAAACTGATTTATCAAAATATAAATACGAAGATCAATATGTCGAGACAAGGGGCAAATATGCTCTCACACAGACATTGGACTATGATTCGCTTCAATATAGTACAGGCATGGACTACGAAATCGAGTTTGAAGGGAAAAAGTTTTATCCTGGCGGTAGCAAAGAAGAAATGGAGAAAAGACATAATGGCATCCATGGTGTAACTGACTGGGTATGGAGATGGTCTAAAAGCGCAGTTGAATGGGGTATAAAAAATGATTTTCTTGTGGTTAAAAATAATAGAATTTATACAAAATCATACCTTAAATGTAGAAAGAAAAATGGCAAAAATGAAATTGAGTTTATAGATCCTACTAAAGCTTTTACTACTCTTTCATTTATTGACAATAAATATTCCAATGATAATGGAAAAAAAGAACTTGATTCCATTTTTGATAATGGGAGTGTTATTTTTAAGAATCCTAAGCCATCTTCTTTAACTACATCCTTAATTAATATGGTTTGTAGTAAAAAAGACGCTATTATACTTGACTTTTTTGGGGGTTCAGGGACGACTGCTCAGTCTGTACTTGAATTAAATTCTAAGGATGGCGGTGAAAGGCAATTTATCCTTTGTCAATTAAACGAAGTTACAGATACAACACCAAACGGAATTGCATATGATGTTACGGCAAAGCGTTTAAAGAGAATTATGACTGGCTGTTGCTATGACGGAACTAAAGATTTTAAGTTAGCCAGAGATGGTTTTGTTCCATACAAAGAAAATTTGGATGTGTATGAAATAAACAGTGTTGCCAATTTTGAAAAAACCGAAGGTAAAACTGCATTTGATGTAATTGACGAAGAGCTTTACGGATTAAAGAAATTTGATTATTTGAAAGACAAAATACAATGGGTTTGTAACAATTTTGAACCTACACAAATAATCATTGAAAGTGATGAGTCATATATCAAAAGGGAGAACGAATAGATATGCTTCAAGATGCAATTGATTTACAAAACAGAGCTGTTAACGAATTATATTCTCTTTTACAAAATAGTAATTCAAAGAAAAACGAATTCACTTTTCGTGCTCCTACAGGAAGCGGAAAAACTTTCATGATGGCGGACTTAATAAATCGAATTATCTCTGCGAACAAAGATATAGTTTTTCTAATTTCTACTTTATCCAAAGGTAATTTAGCGGAGCAAAACTACGAAAAATTTGAACAATATAAGAGTTCAGGGAAATTTCCTAATCTTAACACATATCTTATAAACACAAATATTAGTGGCGAAGAAAGTCTATTTATACCGACTACTTATAATGTTTATTTACTGCCTCGAGATCTTTTCAAAAAAGGTGGTAGGTTAATGCAAGGTGCTATGCAAAATTTTTTAAACACAATGACGTTCAATCCTTTTTTAGGTGGTCTTGGTAAACGCTTTATTTTAATCAAAGATGAGTGTCACATTGCAACCAATAATCTTGACAGTATTTCTGATGAATACTTTGAAAAAATAATTAATTTCTCAGCTACGCCAAATTTAAGACGAGGACAAAATCCTGATGTACAAATTGCTGATGAAGAAGCAGTTAATTCATGTTTGATTAAAAGAGTTGTTCTTGGTGATGAAAACGACACTGTTGAAGCTGCAATAAATAAATTTGAAAGTATTAAAGATAACTATAGAAATCTATTAGGTGTAAATCCTTGCCTTATAATACAAATTTCAAATAAAGATAAAGCAGATTACGAACTAAACAATATTATATTTCCAACCTTAAATAAAATAGAGCATCAAGATTTAAAATGGATGCTTATTGTTGATGATGAAAAGAAATGTAACACGAACGATGTCTTCAAGGCTAAAAAAATGCCAGTAAAAAAATGGAAAGACTATGCAAAAGAAAATACATCGGGTATAGACATAATCATTTTTAAAATGGTTATAACAGAAGGATGGGATATTCCTAGAGCGTGTATGCTTTATCAAGTCAGAGATACAAAAAGTGATCAACTTGATGAACAAGTTATAGGGAGAGTAAGAAGGAATCCACGATTACTAGATTTTGAAAATCTAAATATTGACGCACAAAAACTAGCAATGACTGCATGGATCTGGGGCATATTGCCTATACGTAAAAAGAAAACATTTGCCGTTAAGCCTATTGATGAATACTATGATGTTAAAAGTGAAATATCAATAAAGACAACTCGTCTTAAGAATTTATCCAAGAAGGCAAATTTTTCAATAGATAGTTTTATCGCAACAAAAAATGAAGACGATAATTTCAAATCTATTTTTGCGTTATATAGAAGACTGATGCAATCGGATGAGCATGTAAAAAATATGTGCTATGAATATTCAAATTCGATTCAAAAATGGATCAAATTTACTTCTCACGTAGAGGAAATTGAAACCGAAGCAAATAAATTTTTATGTGATTATTCGAAAAGCATGACTTTAAATGAAAGTGACACAGGAATAATTTTAAGTAGTCTTCCAATTGAATCTTATTACACCGATAACGGAAACTATTTACTTATAGATGATTGGCTTTGGAAAAGAAAAGATGGACAAGTTAAGTTTTCTTTCGATAGTGAAGCTGAATGGGACTGGGCTTCAAGATTAAAAGACCTTACTTCTAAGATCAATTCAAATAAACAAACTATTGTGAAGTGTAGACTATTTGGTCGTAAAAATCCTAGATATGGTCAGCCTACATTACTTGACGAGCCAGAGCCAAAATATCTAAATGCTACAAATAAATTTTTATGGGCAAAAAACTACGTTTCAAACTCTGAGATTAAATATGAATATTATTTAAAAGGTAGTCATTTTTCTTATCCTGATTTTATTGTTAAAGATAGCTATGATCGAATTCATCTTTTTGAAGTAAAAAGTGTTAATATTTCGTCTGAAGTTAATATTGATAGAGACTCTTATATTGCAAAAGTAGCTGAGCTAAAAAAATGTTATAAAGAAGCATCCCGCTTAACTGGATATTATTTTTATTTACCAATAAAGAAAGATGATTCGTGGCAAATTAGCTGTTATTTTAATGGGCTTGAAAGCACGCTAACATTTGATCAATTTGTCCAATTAATATCAAAAAGGTGATTTAAATGTATTTGCAATTAATAAATAATGCAATAATTATAAATTTTGATGACATTATTGCTGATAAAAATCTTAATATTCATAAATTAGTAGTTAATACATTCAACACCTGGCAAAAGGGCCGAACTACGTATCAAAAGGAATCTGACACAAATATTGGCAAAATTGCTGAATTTGCGGTTGCTACTGCGTTTAGAATTTTTAATATACCTATTTATTATCCATATGATTCTTTTAGAAAAGATAATTTTAAATTACATGCCCCTTTTGATGCTCTTTTATGTGAATGCTTAGAAGATGATTTAGTAGAATTAATTAATAGTTCTGTTAAGAAAAATGGGCCTAAACTTAGCCCTGAAGTAAGAAAACAAATTCGAAAATTTAATGCTTTCACTGTGGAAATAAAATCTACAAGATTAGCAAAAAAATATAAAGAAAGAGCTCATTTTACTGATTATAACAACCCAAAAGAAGTTGAAAGTCTTTTTAGCGAATTAGATTCACTAGATTTTCTAACTTATCCGTTTTTCTTGAGAGAAGGGGATTTAAACATTGAAAATTATTGTAAGTTTGTCAAGGATAAAATAGGTCTTAGCTCTATTGATAACGACTTGAAAAAAGATGTTCTAAAAATAGAGAAAGAGAATTCTGATGACGTGTATATCAGAGTTTTTATAGACGAAGATGCTCGTAAAGCTATTATTATGGGATGGGTTGACAAAAAAACTTTTTATGAAAATGCTAGTTTAATGAAATTAATACAAAAAGGCAAATCTGAGAAGGCTTTATACTTTGTTTGTCCTTTAAGAATGGGAAGACCACTTGCGGACATTAATAGTTTGCTTATTTATTATCTAAATGAAGCAAGAGAAGGGGAAAAATAACTATGTCCAAGAGAAATGATGACTTTTTTGTTAAAAAGAAAATATGGTCTGAAACTAAAGATGCTCTTTTAGGTTGTTATTTGAAACCCTATCTTGAGAAAATTAAATATAGAAAAAAACCAATTTGTTATATAGATGCTTTTGCTGGCAAAGGCAAATTTGATGATGGGAAAGATGGATCTCCAAGAATTGCAATGAAAACAATAGATGAGTCTTTTGAACATTTTAACACAATTACAAAACCCATCATAAATTGCTACTTTATCGACGTTAATTATGCAAAGGACTTAAAAAATAATTTAATAGATTATGAAAAATATAATTTGCATGTAATCAATGGTACGTTTGAAGAAAATATTCAAAATATATTATTCAAAAATAAGGAAAGTTCCGTTTTTCTTTATATTGATCCATATGGAATTAAAGCTTTAAATGCTAAAGATTTTGTTAATTACGCAAACTATTTCAAGAGCATTGAATTATTAATAAATTTCAATTCCTATGGATTTTTTAGAGATGCATGCCGCGTTTTAAATGTAAAATTAAAAGACAATGCAATTAATCATATACTTAATATTTTAGAAGAGTATGATACAACTCCGATTGATTCAAAAGATACATTAACTAACATTATAGGATGTAATCAATGGGTTGATATAGTTTTAAAATACAAGGAAAATAAAATTAGTGCTGGAGAAGCTGAGAGAAACATAGCCGAACTTTTTTGTAACACCTTAAAAAATGGATATAAGTATGTTCTTAATATGCCTATAAGAAGAAAGGATGAAGAAGGCACTAAATATAGATTAGTTCATTGTTGCAATCATACTGATGGTTGTATTCTTATGGCAAATAATATGTATAAAAGAAGTTTAGAACATAGGAATGTAAGGCATGGTGGGCAAATGTCTTTCTTTGAATTTACAGTTGAGGATATAGCAATTGATGATAAGGAAATAAAAGAAAAGATAATAAAAGAGATTCCTGATGGCTTTATACATCTTAAAAATATTCTTGCTAATTTTTTCACAAACAATGGGGTTTTATGCGACGAAAAAAAATTAATTTTATTTTTAAAAGAATTTGAAACAAACGGTGATATTGTTGTCGTAAGAGAGCCTGCCTTCACAGAGAAAGGAAAGCGCAGTAATTTTTGGTCTGAAAAAAGTGGAAAAGAGAAGCAAACGGTGCAAGTTAAAAGAGGTATGGCTTAATGAAAACAATAGATAGAAAATCACTTCTTTATAAAACTGGAGTTGAATATGGCGACTATACCATAAATCATGTGCAAGGCTGCGCCCATGGGTGCATGTTTCCTTGTTATGCATTTAACATGGCTAAGAGATTTGGAAATGTCAAATCTTATCAGGAATGGTTAGAGCCAAAATTAGTTATTAATGCCATTGATCTTCTTGAAAAAGAATTGCCAAGATTAAAAGACAAAATTAAAAGTGTTCAGTTATGTTTTACGACTGATCCATTTATGTCTGATTATCCAGAAGTAGGGGAAATGACAATCCGCATTATAAATAAATTAAATGAGTATGATGTTCCAGCCGTTGTTTTGACAAAGAGCACTCTCCCTCATGAACTTGCTAAGCTTTCAAAGATAAATCAATACGGCATAACATTAGTCTCTACGGACGAATCCTTTAGGGAAAAATATGAGCCATACACAAGCAAATATGATGATCGAATCAAAGCGTTGAAATACCTTCACGAAAAAGGATGCAAGACCTGGGTCAGCATAGAACCATACCCAACGCCAAACATTAATGAGCAAAGCCTGAAAAAGCTGCTTAATAGGATAAAATTTGTAGATTACATAGTTTTTGGCATGTGGCATTACAACAAACTAGTCTCTCAATATAAAAACCATAAGACTTTCTATGATGAATGTAGCGAGACGGTCATCGAATTTTGCAAGAAAAACAATATAAGATTCCATATCAAAACTGGAACTTATAGTAAGGGAGAAAGCGATTTATAGTGAAGAAGAACAATTTTTTATCATATGTGCTGGACAACTATTACAATCAATTATACAAAGCACTGAGAAAATACATATTAAACAATCATGAGAGTCTGATTCTTGATAAATTTGATGATGCCACAAAAATCGATGATGATATTGAAATTGAATTCAATGAAATGGGCGCCCATGTTGAACCAACTGAAGGTAACAGCATATCAATTGATATTGTCGCGATGCCAGATGTTCAAGTCTCAGTTTATCATGCAGGGAAATATAAATCCTATGAAAGCGAAATAGTGCGCTTAGGCAAGGTTATAATCGAATGCTCTGCTAAATTCGAAGAAACGATTCACGATTTTAATGTTTTGGACGTTTATGAGTATCAATATAAAAAATACGACAAACCACTTAACGGCGATTTAGTGCCAATCGTCAGCAAAACAGAATATGATGACATAGCAACTGAATTTTTAATGACTTATTTTCCGTCAGCATTAAAAGATGACATACCAAACCCTTACAAGATAGTTAAGGCGATGGGATTGAAACTCATAAGAAGAAAAATTAACAAAGAAGATACGATTTTTGGCGAAATATTTTTTAAAAAATCTAAGGCTTCCTTTTATGATGCGTTTAACAATGAGTATGTTGAGGAAGAAGTAGAAGCTAATACCATAGTGATTGATGACTTAGCGATGTGCTTTTATTCTTTTGGAACAATAGGTCTTACTATCATCCATGAGTGTTTGCATTACTATCTTCATAGAAGAGCTTTTATTTTTTCTCAAATTTACAACAAAAATATAACTAGAATAGCGTGTTCAATGAACGGAATTATTGATGCCAGTGATGACGATCGTTCCAAATGGATGGAAATACAGGCTAACGGAATTGCCCCCTGTGTTCTAATGCCGAAAGATTCTTTTATTAAAAATTACGAAACTGAGCTAATTGATGCACAAAGGCTACACGGTTCAAAATTTGAAGATTATGCACCTCATGTTATAGAGAATTTGGCTGAAAAATATGGAGTTACAAAATATGCCGTTAAGAAGCGCTTAATAGATTTAGGTTATAACAGCGCTAAAGGCGTATTTGATTATGCAGATAACGCATATGTCAAACCTTATTTATTTGCTAAGGATTCATTAAAGGAAGGGGAAACTTATACCATTTCTTTTAATGATTTATCTAAATCAAGCTCAGCAAGTTTGCTGGCTTTGATGTTTTCTGGTGATTATCGTTTTATCGAAAACCACTTAATCCTTAATGATAAAAAGTACATAACGGACGAAGGAGAATTAACGGATTACGCTAGGGTTCATCTTGATGAATGTGCCATAAAATTCAAAATAGTAGCTAAAGACAAGTCCTTTAATAATATTTCTTCGTCTTTTGTAACTTTTTGCTATTTGTGCCGCGAAATAAGAGAAGACATGACTTATGAAATTGTTTCGGTTAAAGCTCCAGAGAGTATACCTGACATTAAAAAAGCGAGGGAAGAATCGCAAGCTAGGATTGCTGGGATGATAAGAGAGATTTCGACATATAACACATTCAGAGAACTACTCGAGTATCTTATGAAAGAATTTAAGATGAATAAAGCTTCTCTTATTAGAAGAAGCAAGCTAAGTGAAAAGACCATATCTAGGTATCTCGACGAAAAAAGCAAAGAAAAGCAATTTGATATAAGATGTATTGTTTCAATTTGCTTATCTTTTAACCTTCCTCCTAAGCTTTCCAATATTCTCATAAAATTTACTTGCGGAGGTATTAGAACAACGCCAGAAGGTGATGCGTTTAGGACTATACTTTGCTATATGTATGATAAATCGGTTGATGAAGCCAATCATTATTTGATAATGCAGGGCTTCAAACCATTAATAAAAATTGAAGAATAAATAAAAAATTAGACAATGGTGTCTATAAATTAGCCACAATTAAGGCTTAGA
>CALUOB010000149.1 GCA_944322175.1 uncultured Coriobacteriaceae bacterium | reverse complement strand
ATTAAAAATGAAGAATACAAAAAATATTATAAAGATGTTCTTGATGGATATTTAAAAGCAAGTAAAAAGATGCAAGAGGAGATAATGGAAATTTATAGAAGCTGTAACTAGCTCTACTTTTTTAGATAAGAATTACTAAAATTGATCACTCATACTTGCTTCAATAAGCTTGATGTTTTAAATATATTTTATAAGTAAAAAAATCTAATGAGAAAACTCATTTCACATACGCAAAACTTTGTGGGGCAGTTTTTAGACCAAAAAGTTTAATGTCTAGAGGAATATCGTACACCTTTATTTTGCCTAATTTATATGCATAAGCAACCTTTCTATCTTTAAAATAAGCATCATAATCAGCTTTTGAAATGCCACCAAATTCATGTGTTAAATTCCAAAGTTCATTAGGAGTTGAAGCAATTACTCCTAAAACTTCAGCTTCAGCCACTACTTTTTTAACAGGGAAGGTTTCATAAATAACCAATGAATGAATGTCTTTTTTACCAACTTTTGTTCTATATTCAAATTTTTTAGTGCCATTAATAATGCTTTGAACGTAAATTGGATTAATACTAATTACAATTTTCTTCATATTCATTCTCCAATCATTAAATCAAAGTTCTGATTCGTTAATAATCATATTATATTCCTTTTCAGTTAATTTATCTAAAATTCTTGCTCCTTCTGTTTCACCAATTATCCCCTTTTCGCGCAAGGTATTAAGGATAACTTTTTTCTTTAGCGGTTTAACAAAAATTAGAGAAATTACAGTTCTATAATTGCCGTTAAACAAATTAATAACTTCACTTTCATCAAAAACGCTCTTGTTTTTAACTAATGAAAGCATTTCGTCAATTGTATCACACTTTTTTACATCATCAAGTACGGCAATCCCCGTTACACAAGATGAATATTTTTTTGCCCTGTCTTCTTCACCTATTCTATAAATAAGCAGTACATCTCCTTTTCTCCAATTTATAACTTGATTAAACTTAGTAATATACTTCTTTTCTAAAGCATAATTGCAAGCCATTTCTTTATTTTCATTATTTTCAAACTTAAGTTTTAAGTCAGGGAACAAAGCAGTATGATATGAAGGTTTAATAGGAAGAAAGAAATAGGAAGGATTATTACGATTTAATGGATAATTTGCTTTAATTGACTTCGATGCGTCAAAACAGTTTATTTTCTTTACAAGAACTAATTCACCATTTGACTTATATGTATACTCCTCAAAACCCCATGTTTTAAGCAAATCTTTTAAGTGAGAAACTTCTTCACGTTTGTTTTCAAATAAAGTTACATATATTTCGTCAAGTTTTTTGCTTAAACAATTATCAACTATTATTTGGATAAACCTCTCACCAAGCCTCAACCCAGTAGATATAATTTTGAAAGTGCCAACTTTTAATCTCTTCTTTTTCTCAAAGAATGGTTTTTCGAAATCACTATAATTTTCGTTTTCATCCTCAACCTTTAAATACAGAAAACCTTTTATCCCGTCATCTTTTTCATAGATATAACAAAATTCGTTGGCTTTCTTTTTAAACCAGTTCTCAAATCCTGGATAATCAACTTTTAAACTTTCAAAAAACACATCATTAAGATTAACATCTTTAAAATGAATAAGATTGATAAAAGAAGATTTGTATTCTTTAAGTAATTTGCTTGCTTCATTAATCTTAGCGATAATTCTATCAGATGTAAGAATTCTGTCATCTAAGTAAAGCTTTTTTGCTTTATTTAAAATACCTAAATCTTCGGTGTATAAAAAGTCACAGCGGTCATTATAGAGCTGAAATAATAAGTAATTGTCAATTGAACTGTTATCATTAGAACTGAAATCTGATAAAGACTTTTTAAAAAATTCATCAATTTCATAATTTATTTCTTGTAATCTGCAATAACTGCTACTAAGTTTTGCTAAAACTGAGTCTCTAACAACTTTGTTTTTATATTTTGAAATCTCGTCAATAGATTTTGCGGAATAAAATAAATTGCAATTTAAATCTCCCAAATGTTTTAAAGAAATCATTACCTTATTAGCAATATTATCTTTGTCACTAATTAAACTTTCACGTTCTATAATTATGTTCGTATCTAATAAAATTCTGCTATCTTTAAGTGTGTATTTCGTTGGTCTTATACTAAAAACAGCAATTCCATATTTCTCAACTTCTTTAGAATCATAAAATTTGTCGCATTCTTTAATAGCCGTATTTAAATCGCAAAAAATGTTTTTAAAATCTGTCGCCCAATACCTTTCTAAAGCATTTCTCCAACAGCTATAAGTTTCGATTTTGATAACGCGTACACTTATATAATTGGAAGGATTAGACTTGCTTATGAGCACTATTCTATCATTACATTTAATTTTCCTTCGTTCATTATCATTTAAACGGTATTCATGTATTTTTTGACCACTGACAATTGCATTAATAAACTTATCTTTTATTTTCATCAAATAAGTTCTCACATTTTCACTCCTTTTAAAACTATCCTACAAAAAACCAAGCACAT
>CALUOB010000148.1 GCA_944322175.1 uncultured Coriobacteriaceae bacterium | reverse complement strand
TATGCCGAAAGTGATTTTGGCGATTATTTCTTCGAAGGAAGTAATGGCTTTTATAAAATGGTCGGCTATGCTGGTAGTGAAGAAACTATAACTATTCCTCTATCCTTTAATGGTGGTGTAGTTAATTCGGTTGGATCTAGATTTTTAGAAGGAAATACTACTGTTAAAAAAGTTATTATTCCTGATGGAATTGACACAATTGACAATGAAGCATTTGCTGAAAATGAATATGTCGAAGAAGTTGAAATAGCGGGGTCTGTTTTCAATCTTGGTACAAGAATGTTCTATCGTTGTACAGCTCTTAAAAAAGTTACTTTTAATGAAGGCGTAACTGAAATTCCAGATGAATGTTTTAATCAAGTTGAAGCGTTAGAAACAATAGAAATTCCTTCAACGGTTAAAAGGATTGGCGACAACGCTTTCTTCATGTCCAACATTACTGAACTTACAATTCCTGCTAGTGTTACTGAACTTGGAAGTAGTTTTGCTTCAAGCATGCCTTACTTAACAAAAGTTGTTGTTGAAGGCGATATAGAGACAAACAAAGATGCTAGCGGTTGGTTTAGTAGTTGTCCTTTACTTACTAGTGTTGAATTTAGTGGAAGTGTAGAAGAATTCCCAATGGCTTGTTTTATGAGCTGCACTGGATTGACTGAATTTACAATTCCAGATTCAGTTGTTACTCTTGGCGATCGTTGCTTCTCAGGATGCACCTCCTTAGCAACAATTACACTTGGAGAAAATACATCTAATTTTGGTGAAGATTGCTTCTTAAATACTCCAGCTATTAGTAATGATGGAATTGTAATTAGTGAAACTGATACTAAACACAGTCGTTCTAATGGAATGCTTTTATCAGATGGTGGAGCAACCATTTCAATGGTATATGATGAAACAGCGATACCAGCAACTTTAAATTTTGCCGAACTTGGTATTACAAGAATTGGAAATTATGTTTTCCAAGGAAATACCAATATTACAAGCATTGATTTAACTGGTGTTACCTATATTGGTGACTATGCTTTTGAAGAATGTGAAAACATTACTGGCCATCTTGTCGTCCCAGAATCAGTAACTTATCTTGGTGAAAGCGGATTAGCTTATTTAGGTATCACTTCATTAGATATTCAATCAACACTTGGCGGAACAATTAGTAGAACGGCTTTCAGAAGTAATGAAAGTATGGCTTGGGCAAAGATTGCTAGCGGAGTAACTACTCTCGGTTATGGTGCCTTTGGCTGGTGCAGAACTAAATTTGCTCAAGTCTTTATTCCAAAAACAGTTACCTTAATTGAGCAATATGCATTCCAACTTGATAACAAACTTGTCATTTATTATGAAGGTACTGAAGAAGAATGGAATGCAATCACATTTAATAATACAACTGCTAGTTCATTTGATGTTTTATATGAACAAACAAGTGATGCAGTTGGCGTAGTAGGAGCCTAAATTTATGAAAAAGCCTGCAAAAATCATATTATTTTCTTCATTTATATTATTTAGTGGAGTAGCGCTAGTAGGTTGTGCTACTCCAACTATAGATGCTTCATCTATTTTTGGAGTTACTTTATCTAGTAGTTTTGTTGAAGTAAAAGTAAATGAAAGTGTTGAAATTGATGTTAGTGGTGAGAATATCTCTTCTTTAACTTATGCTTCAGAAAATTCTTTAGTTAGTGTTTCTTTAAGTGATGGAAAAATTTCAATCACTGGAATTAATGAAGGCGTTGACCGAGTAAGAATTTTTTATGAAGGATTTAATGATAACTACAAAACAATTTTAGTTAATGTAGTTAACTCTTCTTCAAATTCTCATTATGAACTTGAAATTAACGATACCAGCAAATTGATTTATGATGTTGGCGATTATTTTTACTATTCTCAAATATATGTCACTTTAAATGAATATGATGTAGACAATAATTTAATTGCAGGCTTTGAATTAAATCCAGATCAACTATATTACTCATTAGAAAATGGTGAAGTATTAACTGAAGCAGGCGAATTTACAGTTAATGTTGGCACTTATGAAAACGAAGAATTTATCGATACAAGTTTTACAATTACAGTTAATGAAGGCGAACTTGGCGCAATAAGTGATGTATTTAACGCTATCAAACTTAGCAATGATTATGAAATTACTTTTGATGCTGAGATGAATGGTGTAAATGCAATAAGTGGCGATACAATATTTAATCCAAATTATGTTATCAATGAATTTAGCGAATACTATTTTGCTAAAGATGATACTGGCGTATTTAAGTATGAGTATTCAACCGATAATTCTGGAATAAGAACAGGAGTTGTTACTCGTAATGGATATTTTACTTTAAATAATGAAGTTTCAACTGATTTAGGAGAAGTCTTTGAAACATATTGTGGAATCACTGGTTTAGTTGATTTTGATACAAGTGTTTTAAATAGCGCAGAAGTAATTGGTGATGCTTATTTTATTACGGATAGCGAAACTTTAGATTTATTCATGAGTGGAACATTTAACTTAAACGGAACTGGGAATGCTTTATATCTTTCCTATAAAGACGGAGCAATAAGTTATACTTTAGAAGCTCGTTTAAGTAGTGGTGTTGCTCTTAATTTTGTTGGCTCCATATTTAATGTAAATTCAACATATGAACCTTTAATAGAAGACTTTTTGGATAGAAACTCAGTGGTTTCTACAACTGTTGATTCAACACTATCTTCTTATTTATCTTTACTTAAGCCTTTAAATTATACGATTGATTTAACTAGTAAAGGCGATAACTATGTTGTAACTGATAGATATGTTTTCTTTGGCAAAAATGGTGATACTTCAGGAAATGGAATTATTGAAACTAATGATGGATTATTTGAATTTAGACTTCAAAATAATGTTGTAACTTTAGGTGATGAAGTTAGTGATTATACTTCAATTGAAGAAAGCGAATATAATTTACTCAATTATGATGCTATTGAAGAAAGCAATTTATCGAAGTTTTATTACACAACTTATTATGGCGGTTATACCATGTTTGACACCTCTTGTTTTAATGAATTTTATAATTTTATTAAAGTAAACGGAAATTATACTCCTTTTGCTTTGACCTTAAATTATGAAGAAGAAGATGTCACAATGAATGTATATGCTTATAATTCTAGCGGTAACATGACACTCATAGGCAGTTCACTTAAGGAAATCGGTTCAAGTTCAATAAGTGTTTTAGAAAACTATTTAAATAGTCTTTAATAATTTTACCTTTAAAGTCTTTAGTGATACTTTTAGCAAAGTGGCTAAAGACTTTTTAAATTGACAAAGTAAATCTATAATTTATCTAATATTAGGAGCTGGATATGAGAGGCAAAAGAACTAAATTATTAGCATTATCAT
>CALUOB010000147.1 GCA_944322175.1 uncultured Coriobacteriaceae bacterium | reverse complement strand
TCGATGTACTCGTCCAGCGTCACATCCGGCCAGAAGTTGACTAGCTGAATACAGCTATTTTTGCTGCCGATACGGTCGATACGTCCAAACCGTTGGATAATGCGTACCGGGTTCCAGTGGATGTCGTAGTTGATAAGGTAGTCGCAGTCCTGCAGGTTCTGACCTTCCGAGATACAGTCGGTGGCAATCAGAATATCAATGTTTCTGGTATCACCGGGCATCAACAATTCCTTGTCCTTGGATATAGGAGAAAAACAGGTCAGAACGGTATTCAAATCACAGTGCAGACCGGGCACAGTGGTGCGGCCATCCACATTGCCGGAAATCATGGCAGTATGCAGCCCGAAGTTTTTCAGCATATAGGGGCTCACATTGTTGTACAGATATTCTGCCGTGTCCGCAAAGGCAGTGAAGATGATGACCTTTCGGTTGTCAGGGTTGATGGGATGTTCCACCTTGTTTTTCAGCACGTCTAGCAGCTTCTGCAGCTTGCAGTCATACTGCGGCGTGATGTCCCCCACCATGAAAATGAGAAGTTCCAAGGTTTCCTTGTCCTTGGCAAGGCTCCGGCGCCAGGAAACATAGTCCATGTCACCGATCTCGATTTTGACCTTTCGGCCAATGGTGAAGAGGTCACCCTCGCTCTGGTCGTCGGCATCCAACTGCTCCAGGTTACTGATGTCGGTCAGGTTCAGTGTAGTGGAGGCCGACTTGTCGTAGGCATCGATACTCTGGATGGTATCATCAATCAGTTTGCAGATGCGCTGGAGGGTCAGATTGAAGGAATAAACTGAGCTCTCCATTCGTTTCATCAAGTTGATTGCCATCAGACGGCGAATGCCCTGCTCACGGCTTGCCTGTGTAAAGCCGACGTTGACCTTGTTGTCCTGGTACAGCTCCGCGTATTTCTCGAGTTTGCTGCTCTGGATGTAATGGCTGGGCGTATAAATGCTCAGATCCAAAAGCATCAACTGTTCAAAAATCTCATTGTAGTTGATGGCTCGCTTTAGATTCGTCAGTTGTGGACGCAGTGAAATCGGCTTCAACCGCGTCGGGAATGTACCAATGGCACTGGTGTCATAGTACTTCTGGATATGTTTGCGGGACCGAGCAATGGTGACCGAGTCCAGCAATTCAAAGAAATCGAAGTCCAGCATCTTCAGCAGGTTTGCGGTTGTGCGTTCTGCTGCCGGCCACTTGCTCCATGTGTTAAATGCCTGCTGTGCATTTCTGAAAATATCATCAATGCCCCGGGTCGTGTTCAGCTTCTCATCAATAGTGGCAGAGTCACCTTCATAGGCAAGGGCCAACTGGTTCTTCAAATCGTTGAAGCGGTTATTGACCGGCGTGGCAGACAACATAAGGACCTTAGTCTTGACACCGGGGCGAATCACTCGGTTCAGCAACCGCAAATAGCGGTTTTCTCTTTCGTCATCCTCGCCGGACAGTCTGCCGCCATTGCGGAAGTTGTGGGACTCATCAATCACAACCAGGTCGTAATTGCCCCAATTCAGGCGGTCCAGGTCCAGACCGTTGGATGAGCCGTGTGTCCGGCTCAAGTCTGTATGGTACAGAACATCATACCGAAGCCGGTCAGCGGCAATCGGATTGTTGACATAATTGTCCTTATATGTATTCCAGTTATTGGCCAGCTTTTTGGGGCAAAGCACCAGTACAGACTTGTTACGGTTTTCGTAATACTTAATGACGGCCAATGCAGTGAAGGTTTTTCCCAAGCCAACACTATCTGCCAAGATGCAACCGTTGTACTTTTCCAGCTTGTTGATGATGGCAAGCGCTGCATCCTTCTGGAAGTTGTACAGCATCCCCCAGATTTTGCTCTGCTTAAAGCCAGTGGCTTCATTCGGTAGCACATCTTCCGAGATATCTTCCAAAAATTCATTGAAGATATTGTACAGGGTCACGAAGTAGATAAAATCCGGCGGATTTTCGGCATAGGCAGCAGAAATGTTCTCAATCACTTCATCGGTAACATCCTGCAGCTTTTTTTCGTCCTGCCAAAGGCTGTCAAACAGCTCCATGTATGCAGTCGAGACAGGAGCTTCCGTTTTCTGCACCATGTTATATGCATAATTTCCACGCTCACAGCCGAGGTCTACGGTGGTGAATCCATTGACCGGCATATAGTTCTTGTCATCAAGGTTGATGAAGCCGAGCATATTCTCATTGGTGACGTTGGATTTGAATGTTACTTTCTGGCGAATCCAATCGGCGCATTCCTTGGCTATAGACTTCTGGGTCAGCTCATTGCGAAGCTTAATTTCAAATTCTGTACCGTAAAGGCTGCGTTCCCGATTGAGGCGCGGAATATAGAATTCCCGCTTTTCTTTTTTTGTCTTCTCCGTGGTGAATGTGGGAGATGTGAAGATAAAACGAAGCTCGTCGATCCCCTGCAGTTCAGATTTTAATTCCTGAAAAGCATAGATAGAGAAACAGGCCGCAGCGATAGATAAACGGCTGCCCACTTTGATTTCAGATGCCAAGTCATCTCTCAGCGTTTTATTTATGTTATTGATGAGTTCCATTACCCGCATCTACTCCCAACGTCTGCCTTATTGAATGTTCCGATCCCGTGGCCCTTTCTATATCGACAAAAAACCAGCCACACTCAAATCTCTACCTGATCTCTTTTTAAGTCCTCTTCTATTAAATCGACAATATAGCTATTCACACTCTTATTTAATTCTTCTGCCCGCTTTTGAATGATTTCCTTTTGACCTTTCTTGACACGAAGGCGAACATCATCATAGGCCTTTTTGGAATACCGATTTACAGCTTGCCCACCAGCTTTTGTATATGGCATCATGTAGCACAACCTCCACTTTTTTACAAATTATAATTAATTTTAAGTATATCATACTTGACTATTGGTACCAATAGTCAAAATGCACAAAACGCAATATATTGGTACCAATATATTTAGGCGGGTTGCGTATGGAATATATTGGTACCAATATGATATAATTTAAGTGTCGAAAGGAAACACCTCGCAGTCAACAAAAAAAGGAGGGCCGATTATGAGCCTAATCTACCGTCGAATCTATCAAATCAATGCATTCATCTATTGCACGGACAATATCCCGGACCATCGTAGCCGCCGCTTTGGCTGTTGCCCCTGCCAAATGGCCGTCAGAAAGTTTGGATGCTCTCAAAATAAAAAGCCGTATCCAGGCGGCAACCTGGATACGGCAAACGCAAAATGAACCGCTTTCTCAAACAATCCCTTCTGCCCATTTATCATATCATAACCGCCTATACTAGGCAAGCTGATGCTGGGCAGTTTGTAAAATATATAAGGAGAACCGATATGAAAAAGGAAATTTCGTTTGAAAAGAATTATCTCACTGTAGCGGATATCAAGAGTTACCTGTGCATCAGCACAACTGCTGCTTATGAACTTACCCATCGGAAGGACTTCCCTGTCTGTAGGCTTGGATCTTCCATCCGAATTCCTACTCAGTTGTTTCTCGCATGGGTTGAAAAACATACGCATATTCCGGCCGATTTGGCTTCTGCAAACAAAGAGGTGACCTTGTATGTCGGGTAAGCGAGGAAAAGGCGAAGGTACTGTTCATCGTTTGGCCAGCGGAAGCTGGCAGAGTCAGGTCATGGACGGTTATACGGACGAAGGCAAGCGTCATGTGGTCAGCTTTACAGCGCCTACACGGGCAGAAGCCCTGAATAAAATGAAAGAATATCTGTTGCACAAAGAGGAAACTCCAACAGATGCCACCTCGAAAATGCCGCTGTTTGCAGACTATGCTCAAAATTGGTATATCGCCTATCGCACACAGGTAGAGGAGTCCACCTATTCCAACTATCGCTACACATTAAATATTCT
>CALUOB010000146.1 GCA_944322175.1 uncultured Coriobacteriaceae bacterium | reverse complement strand
TGCAGCACGTTCTTATTGCAGAATGCATTTGTTGACTATGGTCATAATTTTAGGCGTGACCGAAGCACTGAAAGCCGACGATCAGATGGAGTGGGTGCGCCGGAGAAATAGCATCCACAGCCGGGCCGAAGAAATTGTCCTGCATGAACTTGTGTACGCAGAATAAGCAGCAATGCCCTCACAGCAAGCCTTGTCAGCCTGCCGTGAGGGCATTTTGCGTTATTTCAGCAACTTCCAGTATCCTTTGCGGTCGGAGCCGATACGCTCAATCAAGCCAGCATCTTTAAGCATTTTTAATCTGAGCGACACGGTTTTCCGGCTCAGAGACAGATTTTCGGCAAGGAACGTCGTTGTGTATGCCGGATCGACGGCAAGGAGATTCAGAATTTTCAGTGATGTCTCATCCAACGTATCTGTCACCTTATCTGTTACCTTTTCTGTCACCCTGCCGGTAACAGAACGGATGAGCCGATCTTCCGGTGCGGTGAATTTTATCATAATGTCACCGGGGTTAATCGTATATTCCGGCTGCGGCACACCGTCCTTTTCACAGGCAGAGCAGATTTTTTCAATACCTCGGCCCCAGCTCTCAATAAAGCCCGCCAGATAGAACACATGGGCAATGTTGGGGTTGTAGGGGCTGGAGGCGTGCTTGCTCATCAGGTTTTCCAGCGTCCAATTTTTCGGCAGACATCCGCAGTTGACAATATACAGCTTATCTTCATACACGCTGATCTGAATGGGGACGCCGGATTGATACTGCTTGTGGCACAGGGCGTTCAGCAAGGCTTCCCGCAGGGCTTCTTCCGGCACAAAGTACCGCTCGCTGCATCCCCTCATATGTGATTTTGGCCCTCATGTACTTGAGGTACACCAGCTCCACTATCTTGTCGATCTGTTCCAGAATGGAGCCGTGTATTTCATCCTGATACAAAAAGCTGGCCGCTTTGGTTGTCCACACCGTGCCCGCCGTAGCGGAGAGTCTGGAAAAATTACGCAGCAGGATTTTAATTTTCTGTTATCAGCTGTCCCATATCCGTGCAGGCCGTGCCAGCTGTCAGAAAGCCCTTGATGTGTACAAGCCCCAGCTGACACGGTTCACCAATTTGGCGCAACAGATCAAGGAGAAAAGCAGGGAGCGCAAAACTGTGAAAGCCGAGAAAAAATCTCTGCCTGTGTGGCAGGTGTTCAAGCACAAAGAACTGGCCGCTAAGATTGCGGAGCTGACCGAGGATTTGGAGGAACTACGCTCCGAAAAGGCGCTGCTGTTGCAGCAGTTTGAGTATGCCGAGGACGCCGGGGCCGAGACCTTCCGCAAAGACATCGCCGCGCTGGAATCTAACCTGCAAAAATTAGACGAGCAGGAGCAGAAATATTCTGCCGAACTGGAAACTGCGCTGCATGAGTACGCCGAGGCAAAAGCGCAGGCCGCCGACCTTGACCCGGTGGAACTGTACGAGGCCCGACAGGCCATCCGACCCGGATATGAAGCAGCAGCCAACGAAAAACTGGAGCAGGTCTTTGGCGAGAAATATTCGCCGCTGCGGTGGGTGGACGCCAAACAGGCACAGACGCGCCTGACCAACGATACGGCAGAGGAATACGCTGCCCGTCAACAGGCGAAGCAAAAGTATAAATCCATGTCGCTGCCTCCCCGCAAACGAAAGCCTGAACAGGAGCGGTAACGTGAACGGCGGCGAGACAATAATGCCTCGCCGCCGTTTGCGGTTATATGGAAGTTATTAAATCATCAGCGGGTTGGGGGCTTCCTCGTCCTCCATTCTGCGCCGCCGTACTCGCTCGGTCACAAGCAGAGCGACAATGCCGGAGAGGGAGAGCAGCATAAGGGAGAATCAAAGCCCGATATTGCTGCTGTCGCCCGTCTGTGGGCTGGTGACTTGCTGCGTCCAGCCGCCCCCGCCACTGCCTGTGCCGCCTGTTCCGCCTGTGCCGCTGTCCCCTCCGGGAGCAACGGCCGGCGGTACCAGTTTGTTATGTTCAATGAAGTTGTGGAGCATAGCCGCAAGCTGGGCGCGGGTGGCGGTGCCCTGTGGATTGAGGGTGCCGTCCCCATAGCCATTCATCAGGCCGCTTCCCACAGCCCAGCGCATGGCCGGGAGCGCCCAGTCGGAAATCTTCCCGGCGTCGGTAAAGCCGGACAGGTCGCTTGTGGCAGACAGGTCATAGCCCTTGTAGTTTGCGTAGTTGTAGAACATCACCGCAAGCTGTTCACGGGTCACAGGGTCGCCGGGGTGGTATGTCCCGTCCCCGTAGCCTGCCACTATGCCGTTCTGGTGCGCCCAAAGCACCGCATTGTAATACCAGGCGGTACCGGGGCCATTCTCCACATCGGTAAAGGGACTGTCTCCTGTCACGGTGGGGCTTCCGGCCATGCGGTAGAAGATCACCGCCACCTGTGCGCGGGTAGCTGCCTCGTTGGGGCTGAAGGTGGTGGCGCTGGTGCCTGCCATCAGGCCGTTTTGGTAGACGAACATCACATCGTTATAAAACCAGTCGTCTGGGTGAACGTCGGTGAACGGGTTGCCCGTGTCCGGGTTCTCTTTTGCGAAAGTGGCCTCGATGGTGTGGCTCCTTCGCACGTTGTCAAAGGTGTAACTTGCCACTGCGCCTACGCTCACGCCGTCAACGCGCACATCGGAAATAACATAACCACTGTGCGGGGTAATAGTAAAAGCCTTGTCCCGGCCCTCCCGAACACTGATATTGCCAGAAGGGGAGATGGAGCCGCCCTCGCCCGCTGTGGCGGAAATGGTGTAGTAATCGTAGCTGGAGCCGCCTCCTCCACCGCCGCCGGTGGATGTCTTCGTCCAGTTTGCCGTGACTGTCACAGCCTGATCCGGCATGGTAAAGGTGGTCTGCGCACTGCCCGCGTTTGCAAACGTCACGCCGTCACTGCTTGTCCAGCCGTCAAAGGTGTAGCCGTCCCGCGTTCCCGCGTCAATGGTAACGGTCGCACACTGGGCATAGCTGCCCGCGCCGGTGGTCTGGGCATAGCTGCCATTTACCGTCACGGTATAGAGGGTAATGTCGTAATACAGCTTCAAGGTTACAATATCGTCCGGGCTGGAAATTGCTTTCAATGTTCCGCTGACAACCGTTCCCGCTGCATTGGGATTGTATGTATAGCCCTCATAGGTTTTCGGGGTAGCTGTTACCGTTTTGCCAATTTCATCAATCGGCTGTTCGGTGTCTGTAAGGGTATAGCTGCCATCGGCGTTTTGTTTGTAATGTTCCACAATGTAACGCACATATCTCGGGTCAATGGGTGTCGTTGCTTTCTGTACGGTCAATGTGGCGGCGTCACTTGTCACTTTATCTATACTG
Source organism: uncultured Coriobacteriaceae bacterium (assembly GCA_944322175.1). GTDB lineage: Bacteria > Actinomycetota > Coriobacteriia > Coriobacteriales > Coriobacteriaceae > CALUOB01. The sequence goes on along the minus strand of CALUOB010000146.1, from coordinate 2,245 downwards.
TTTTTCACAACACAACGGTATTGAGTGCCGCTCATGTCCATTGTGGTTTTCCCTGTGGTATAGGTGTCACTGGTCGCACTGGCAATGTTTGTCCAGCTACTTCCTTTGTCGGTGCTTTGCTGCCACTGATAGGACAGGTTCCCACCGGCAGCTTCCACGGTAAAGATAGCAGTTTCACCCTCGGTCACAGTCTGGCTTGTGGGCGGGGTGGTGATAGTAGGGGTGGTGATAACCGTACCGCTGCCGCCCACTTCACCGGTCAGCGTACCTTTGTTGATAATGGAGCCAGCATTATTCAGGGTGCCGGTGTTGTTCAGGGTGCCGGTGTTGTTCAGGGTGCCGGTGTTGTTCAGGGTTCCATTGTTATTCAAAGTGCCATTGTTCGTTAAAGTTGCGTACTGGGGAATAGTTAAGGTCACTCCATTATCGAGCGTCAGGGTTTGACCTTCCCCCACAGTCACCCTAATATTACTAGCCGCAATGTTGAGATCCTGTGTCAAAGTAAATGTATCTCCGTAGATTTTTCCCTCATTTTGTATTAAAAACAAGCCTTTGCAATTTTCTGCTATGTTGTTAATCTCACCAGTGGAAGAAATCACTGCATGACCGTCTGTGCCAGTGGAAAGAGTTCCAATAAAGTCCCCATGGAGATCCACAAATCCGCCGGAAATAGTAGCGGTCATAACAGAAATACTTGTACCATGATAGCCGGTTCCCAAGACACTTACATAACCATCCGTAATAGTAAGGGAACCGGCAGAGATTCCCACATCGCTGCCGCTCGCTGATATCTTGCCGCCAGTAATTGCCAAAGAAGGCGTCCCTGGTAATATTTCTTTGATACCAGCGTCCGTGCCGTTGGCGGTCAGAGAGCCCATCGTTTCTTTCTCGGTGGACTGCGCATAGATGTACATATTACTGCCTTTTGTTAACAGAATACCTCCGTTCACGGTAAGGTTGCAGCTGTCCTCCAAAATCAGATACACATTGTCGCTGACCGTAACCGGCTGGTCGATGGTGATGTCGCCTTGTGCTACATACCAACCATTTGTCCACTGGGTATCACTATTTGTAACCTGTGTAGCACTGGCAGCGGTTTGTTGTGTTCCACTCTCGTCCAGATAGGGAATGTTTTCTACATTCCGTTGAACACCCAGCGGCATGGAAACAGCTCCTTTGCAGGCAGATAAATCCGCACCCTCCGCAGAGCAGACGGGACAATCCGCATTGACTTCTTCCTCGGTACAAAGAGTTTCACAGGTACATTCTTCCGGCTGTGCGTCGGACGGAGTTGCCGGGTTCCCGCTGTCCTGCGGGTTGCAGACTTCACAAGCAAGGGTACAGGGTGTTCCCTCTGTGGCGGGAACATAGCCGCAAGCCTCGTCATGCTCATGCTTGCAGTCCAAAACCTCCGTGATACAGCCGCTTTCCTCGCTGCATACATGGGTGCAGGCAGTTGGCTCCGCTTCCTCCGGCTCGGACGGGGTGGCGGTGTTCTCCGATACGCTTTCCGCCGGGTAGCACTCCGGGCCGTGTTCATGGACGCACTCGGTCACAAGGGTATAGCAGTCCTCCGTGTATTCATGGGAACAGGGGATTTCCGCTGTCCCCTCGGTGTAGCCGCAGCTTTCGTCGTGCTGCGGGTGATGTTCGCACAGGGCGCTTTGCACTGGTGGCGTGCCGCTGTCTGCCTCCCCCTCGGCAAAGGCCGTGGCCGGGAGCAGCGTAAACAGCAGGCACAGGCACAAAAGCGCCGCTGTCAGTCGTTTTCGCATAGTGTTTCCTCCTTGTTCGCTTGGGTCAGGCCGCTCCCACGGGAGCGTCTTTTCTTCCTCCGCTTCTCGTTATCGCATACTCCCAGCAAAGAGCCGGGGAACTGGTGGTAGTGGCGGCAGGAGCCGCAGTCAATGCTTGCCGGATCGTCGTCCACCATCTCCGCATGGGGACAGGCGTCCTCGATGGTTAGAAGAATGGGGCGGCCAGACGGGGTATGACCGGGCTGTTTGCAGTAGTCCTCGTAGTCCTCCACCTCTCTTTGGAGATGGTCGTCCCAATATACGGGGACTTCGATCACTTCTCCCTCAAATTCATAGCGATTAACCTTTCCCATGCCTTAACCCCCTTTCTCTTGTCTACGGCGCAGGCCGTTCACCGCCGCTCATTTTCCCTGACCCGTTCCTTTACCATCGCCACGCGGGTTTCATGGCTATACACGCTTCGGACACCCCCTCTCCCCAAACGCCGG
>CALUOB010000145.1 GCA_944322175.1 uncultured Coriobacteriaceae bacterium | reverse complement strand
CCCGGCTAACTACGTGCCAGCAGCCGCGGTAATACGTAGGGGGCGAGCGTTATCCGGATTTATTGGGCGTAAAGCGTTCGTAGGCGGTTTGGTAAGTCTAAGATTTAAGGCTGGGGCTTAACTCCAGTTTGTTTTAGAAACTGTCAGACTTGAGTGTGGTAGAGGCAAGTGGAATTTCTAGTGTAGCGGTTAAATGCGTAGATATTAGAAGGAACACCAGTGGCGAAGGCGGCTTGCTGGGCCATTACTGACGCTGAGGAACGAGAGCGTGGGGAGCAAATAGGATTAGATACCCTAGTAGTCCACGCCGTAAACGATGAGTACTAAGTGTCGGGTTACCGGTGCTGAAGTTAACACATTAAGTACTCCGCCTGAGTAGTACGGTCGCAAGGCTGAAACTCAAAGGAATTGACGGGCACCCGCACAAGCGGTGGAGCATGCTGTTTAATTCGAAGATACGCGAAGAACCTTACCTAGACTTGACATCCCCGGCAAAGCTATAGAAATATAGTGGAGGTTATCCGGGTGACAGGTGGTGCATGGTTGTCGTCAGCTCGTGTCGTGAGATGTTCGGTTAAGTCCGATAACGAGCGCAACCCTTATTGCTAGTTGCTAACATTTAGTTGAGTTCTCTAGCGATACTGCCGGTGATAAACCGGAGGAAGATGGGGATGACGTCAAATCATCATGCCCCTTACGTCTAGGGCCACAGGCGTGCTACAATGGCCGGCACAAAAAGTTGCAATACCGTGAGGTGGAGCTAATCTCAAAAACCGGTCTCAGTTCGGATTGGAGTCTGCAACTCGACTCCATGAAGTTGGAATCGCTAGTAATCCTGGATCAGAATGCCAGGGTGAATACGTTCCCGGGTGTTGTACACACCGCCCGTCACGCTATGGGAGTTTGTAATACCCGAAGTTGGTAGCCTAACCCTTTTGGGAGGGGGCCGGCGAAGGTAGGACAGATGACTGGAGTGAAGTCGTAACAAGGTATCCCTACCGGAAGGTGGGGATGGATCACCTCCTTTCTATGGAGAAAGATTTATTATTTATTACGTATCTAACTATTTAACGTACATTTTGCTTAGTTTTGAGAGATCATTCTCTCAATTCAGTTTTATTCTGAAATAGTTCTTTGAAAACTTGGTAATGTGTAATAATAATACGAGTGTAACTTGTATGTATTAGAACATCTCAATCATATTAGGAAAACAATCAAATGGTGATTAAATTGCTAAGGGCGCATGGTGGATGCCTTGGCACTAGAAGCTGATGAAGGACGTGACGAACAACGATATGCTTCGGGGAGCTGTAAGTACGCTTTGATCCGGAGATTTCCGAATGGGGGAACCTAATTAGGGTAATGCCTAATTACTGCATACTGAATCCATAGGTATGTAGGAGCAACCCGGTGAACTGAAACATCTTAGTAGCCGGAGGAAGAGAAAGAAAAATCGATTTCCTGAGTAGTGGCGAGCGAAACGGAAACAGCCCAAACCAGTCTTTGGACTGGGGTTGTAGGACTTCCTATACGGAGTTACAAAATCATAGGATAGCCGAATTATCTGGAAAGTTAAATCGTAGAGGGTGAAAATCCCGTAGGCGAAATCTTGTGATCTCTTGGAAGTATCCTGAGTACGGCGAGACACGTGTAATCTTGTCGGAATCCACGGGGACCATCCCGTAAGGCTAAATACTCTCTAGTGACCGATAGTGAACAAGTACCGTGAGGGAAAGGTGAAAAGAACCCCGGGAGGGGAGTGAAATAGAATACTGAAACCATGTGCTTACAAAGAGTCAGAGCCCGTTAATGGGTGATGGCGTGCCTTTTGCAGAATGAACCGGCGAGTTATTGTATTATGCAAGGTTAAGTTGAAGAGACGGAGCCGAAGGGAAACCGAGTCTTAATAGGGCGATTTAGTATGATGCAATAGACCCGAAACCAAGTGATCTATCCATGAGCAGGCTGAAGTTTGGGTAAGACCAAATGGAGGGCCGAACCGACTTATGTTGAAAAATGAGCGGATGACTTGTGGATAGCGGTGAAATTCCAAACGAACTTGGATATAGCTGGTTCTCCCCGAAATAGGTTTAGGCCTAGCGTTGAGGTTAGCACACTGGAGGTAGAGCACTGAATATGCGATGGCGGCGCCTAGCCGTACTGAGTGTAATCAAACTCCGAATGCCAGTGGTAGCATACTCAGCAGTCAGCGTATGGGTGATAACGTCCGTGCGCGAGAGGAAAAGAGTCCAGATCGCCAGCTAAGGTCCCCAAATATATGCTAAGTGGGAAAGGATGTGGAGTTGTCAAAACAGCTAGGAGGTTGGCTCAGAAGCAGCCATCCTTTAAAGAGTGCGTAATAGCTCACTAGTCTAGTGACACCGCGCCGAAGATGTACCGGGGCTAAGCATATTACCGAAGCTGCGAATCTTGTTTACAAGATGGTAGGGGAGCGTTCCAACAGGGCTGAAGGTCGATCGTGAGGACGGCTGGACTGGTTGGAAGTGAGAATGCCGGTATGAGTAGCGCAAGATGGGTGAGAATCCCATCCACCGTTTGCCCAAGGTTTCCTGGGGAAGGTTCGTCCTCCCAGGGTAAGTCAGGACCTAAGGCCAGGCCGAGAGGCGTAACCGATGGACAACAGGTTTATATTCCTGTACCGCCTATATAACTGATGGAGTGACGGAGAAAGCTAGGAGGAGCCCATTATTGGATTTGAGTTTAAGCGCTTAGGTTAGTATGCTGGAAAATCCGTAATACTGTATAACTGAAACGTGATGACGAAGGTAACTTCGGTTACTTAAGTTCTCTGACGCTATGCTTCCAAGAAAAGCTTCTAGGGTTAATTATATAGGTGCCTGTACCGAGAACCGACACAGGTGGGCAAGGAGAGTATCCTAAGGTGAGCGAGTGAACTATGGTTAAGGAACTCGGCAAAATGACCCCGTAACTTCGGGATAAGGGGTGATCAAGCGATTGATCCGCAGTGAAATGGCCCAAGCGACTGTTTATCAAAAACATAGGTTTCTGCTAATTCGTAAGAAGATGTATAGGAGCTGACACCTGCCCAGTGCTGGAAGGTTAAGAGGAGTGCTTAGCTTGACATTAGTCGATTTGCGAAGGTACGAATTGAAGCCCCAGTGAACGGCGGCCGTAACTATAACGGTCCTAAGGTAGCGAAATTCCTTGTCAGGTAAGTTCTGACCCGCACGAAAGGTGTAACGATTTGGGCACTGTCTCGACCATAGGCTCAGTGAAGTTCTAATACCTGT
>CALUOB010000144.1 GCA_944322175.1 uncultured Coriobacteriaceae bacterium | reverse complement strand
ACTAAGGAATAGGAGAAGTTTTCTCCTATTTTTTTGTTTACAATTTACATAAATTGTGATATAATTTTTCTGTCAAAACTATTGTATTTCTAAAGTAGTTTGACATCTGGGGAAGGACATTGTTAAATAACCTTTAGAAAAGGAGGTAGAATAGGTTTTTGATTTGGTAAGTGCAAATGTAAGAAAGGCGAGAAAGGAACAAAGATGAGTAAAGACGAACTTTACGGAATTCCGAGTGAAGGTTTAGCGATTTCTCCGCTAGATGGTCGCTATTCCAACATCGGAAGGAGGTTTGCTCCGTACTTTTCAGAGTATGGACTTGTCAAGCACAGGGTATGGGTTGAGGTCAACTGGCTTATTTTCATACTAGAAAACCTTAAAGGTAGTAGTGTTCTGGAAACTTTCCCAAAGAAAAGAATTCCGGAAATTCTTAATATCTATGAGAGTTTTTCTGGTGAGTCCTTTGCGAGAGTGAAGGGAATTGAGGATACTACTAATCACGATGTGAAGGCAGTAGAGTACTATATTGATGATGAGCTAAGAGCTCTCGGGATGGATGAGCTTGTTAGTTATGTCCATATCGGATGTACATCTGAAGACATTACTAATATTGCTTATGCCAAGATTCTGAAGTCTGCACTTCAAGAAGTCTGGATTCCTGAGGCCGAGAAGCTTATCAGTGTGCTTGAAGGATTTGCAATGAGGTATGCAGATACTTCAATGCTTGGTCACACTCATGGACAACCTGCAACACCCACTACTGTAGGCAAGGAGTTTGCGGTTTATGTTCATCGTTTGAGGGAATCTTTGAAGTTTGTAAAGAGTATAGAGCCTCTTGCTAAGTTTAATGGAGCAACAGGCAACTATGCAGCAATTTCGATTGCTTTCCCAAACGTGGATTGGCCAAAGCTTAACAGAAGGTTTGTTGAAGAAAAGCTTGGTATTACTTTCAACCCTGTTACTACACAGATTGAAAGCCACGACTATATGTGTCATATTTTTGACGCAATTAGGAACTTTAACAATATTGTTCGTGACCTTGACCAAGATATGTGGCTTTATATCAGTATGGAATATTTCATACTGAAGGTTGTTAAGGGTGAAGTTGGCAGTAGTACAATGCCTCACAAAGTTAACCCAATCAAGTTCGAGAATGGAGAGTCTAATGTAGATATGTCTAATGCCATTTTTATGGCTTTGTCTAACAAGCTTTCTGTTTCTCGTATGCAGAGAGACCTTTCTGATTCTTCTTCACAGAGGAACATAGGCATTGCATTTGGATATTCACTCCAAGCTATTACTCAGACCATTAGTGGTATGGGGAGAGTTAGAGTGAATACTGAAAAGATTGCCAAAGACCTTGCAGGTAATTGGGAGGTTTTGGCTGAGCCAATTCAGACTATGCTTCGCAAGTATGGTATTCCTAATGCTTACGAGCAACTTAAGGAACTGACAAGAGGCAAGAAGATGTCTAAGGAAGATATCCATAGCTTTATCAAGTCTCTTGACGGTGTTCTCTCGTCTGAAGATATGTATACTCTTCTTGCTCTTACTCCTGAGTCCTACATTGGCTATGCTTGCCAAATTGCAGAAGAGACTGCCCAAGCTAAGTAGTTTTTCTGCAAAGTTCTACCAAGGAGCTACCCACAAAATGTGGGTAGCTCTTTTAAAGTACAGCACCTAAAATTAGAATGCCAATAATATCATTATAAATTTCATCAAACTGAGAAATAGGAAGAGGGTTTACACCAATACCTGCTTCTATTGTATAACCAGGTTTGTTAAAGTTTTGTATAAACCAATCTTTGTAACCTGCAAAACTAGAATTATAAGGAGTATCAGCAAGTAAATATCCACTAGCTTCAGAGAAGCTTTTACCTATATATTCACTATTTTCTGGTTTATAATCTTGAAATTGCCAATAAATTTCCTTACCTTGTGTGTGAAAACTAAGAACAAGTCTAAAATTATAAAGAAGAGTAAAATTATAAATAGCTAAGGCTTCAGGTTCTGTAAGAGGACCAAAACCTACAAAATCACGAGGAGAAGGCTTGTTAAAACCTTGTGAATATTTTATTTCTTTTGCTTGTTCCCAACCAGCAGGAAATTGCAGATTTAAATCAACACCTGTGGGTTTAAAAATATACCAACCGAATATGAAAACAAATAAAATGCAGTAATCATCTATATTACAGAGTATTTCAAATTAATTGAAGTATTCTGTATTTTTATGCTTGATTTACTGCTAGAATTGGAGTGGTATATGAAAGAAAATAAAGAAAAAATAGGATATTATTCTGTAATTCCTGCAACAGTTTTATATAATAAAGAATTGAAAGCAAATGAAAAATTGTTATACGCAATAATAACATCTCTTGCTTGTAAAGAAGGCTACTGTTTTGCATCTAATAAATATTTAGCAGAAAAATTAGATGTAAATCCTAAAACAGTTTCTAGTTGGATTTCAGATTTAAGAGATAAAGGATTTATAATGCTTGAATTAATAAGAAATAAAAATAAACAAATTATTCAAAGAAAGATTTATATAAATGATACACCATATCCATTAAATAATGGATACCAGTATCAATTAAAAAATGGACAAGTTATCCATCAAAAAGTGGAAGATAATAATATAAGAAATAATATTAAAAATAATAATAAAGTAAATGAAAAAATTATTTCTAATTATACAAATCAAAGGAAATATTCAGAAGAATTTTTAAATAGTTTATATGCAAATTTTAATATGTAAAATTAAAAATATTTATTATTAAATTAGAAATTAAATTTATAAAAAAGTAATAAGAAATATCTCTCAGCGAGCTAAAAAGGTATTAGGAGATTTTCTCCTAAACAGCTAAAAGGGTGTCAAAACACCACGCTGGCGAATATTAGGCAGGGAGAATGCCATAGTATTCGGAGCAAATTTTTATATAAAAAATTTGCTATTGATACCGGTATTATTGAATGGTATAATTATGATTGAAAATAGTAATTTGTATGGGAGGATAAAAAATGAATTTGGAAGAATTAAAAAAAGATTGCAGTAAAAAGCAAAAGAAAG
>CALUOB010000143.1 GCA_944322175.1 uncultured Coriobacteriaceae bacterium | reverse complement strand
ATATAGCAAAAAGAGAAGTATTACCAGATCCAATATATAATAGCAAAGTTGTTACAAAATTAGTAAACAACATAATGCTAGATGGTAAAAAATCAGTTGCTCAAAAAATAGTATATGATGCATTTGACATTATTAAAGAAAAAGAGGGAAAAGATCCTTTAGAAGTTTTTGAAGCAGCTTTAGAAAATGTTATGCCAGTTCTTGAAGTTAAAGCAAGAAGAGTTGGTGGAGCTACATATCAAGTTCCATTAGAAATTAGACCAGAAAGAAGACAAACTTTAGGTTTAAGATGGCTTGTAACATATGCTAGAAACAGACATGAAAAAACAATGGCTGCTAAATTAGCAGGAGAAATAATGGATGCAGTAGCTGGAAACGGTGGAGCATTCAAGAAGAAAGAAGATACACATAGAATGGCAGAAGCTAATAAAGCATTTGCACATTATAAATGGTAAAAGAAAGGGGGAAATATAAAAATGGCAGGAAGAGAATACCCACTAGAAAGAACAAGAAATATAGGAATAATGGCACACATTGATGCTGGAAAAACAACAACAACTGAAAGAATCTTATTTTATACAGGTAAAACACATAAAATAGGAGAAGTTCACGAAGGTGAAGCAACAATGGACTGGATGGAACAAGAACAAGAAAGAGGTATCACAATAACATCTGCTGCTACAACTTGTTTCTGGAAAAATAATAGAATAAATATTATAGATACACCAGGGCACGTTGACTTTACAGTAGAAGTTCAAAGATCTTTAAGAGTTCTTGATGGAGCTGTTACAGTTTTAGCTGCCAAAGGTGGAGTTCAACCACAAACAGAAACAGTTTGGAGACAAGCTGATAAATATCAAGTACCAAGAATGGTATATGTAAATAAAATGGATATCACAGGAGCAAACTTTATGCTTTGTGTTGACCAATTAAAAAATAGATTACACGCAAATGCTGTTCCAGTACAATTACCAATAGGAGCAGAAGACCAATTTAAAGGTATAGTAGACCTAATCAAAATGAGAGCATTTGTTCACAAAGATGATTTAGGAAAAGAAATAGAAGAAACAGATGTACCTGCAGATATGGTAGAACAAGCTAAAGAATATAGAGAAAAAATGATAGAAGCAGCAGCAGAACAAGATGAAGAATTAATGATGAAATATTTAGATGAAGGAGAACTAACAGAAGAAGAAATCAAAAAAGGTCTTCGTATGGGAACAATTGCAAATACAATAGTTCCAGTAACATGTGGTTCTTCTTACAAAAACAAAGGTGTTCAAGAATTATTAAATGCAATTATAGATTATATGCCATCACCATTAGATATACCACATATCAAAGGTGTTGATTTAAACGGTAATGAAACAGAAAGAAAAACATCTGATACAGAACCATTTGCAGCATTAGCATTTAAAATTGCAACAGACCCATTTGTTGGAAAATTATGCTTCTTTAGAGTATATTCAGGAACATTAGAATCAGGTTCAACTGTATTAAACTCTAATAAAGACAAAAAAGAAAGAATCGGAAGAATTCTTCAAATGCATTCAAATCATAGACAAGATATAGAAAAAGTATATTCTGGAGACATTGCAGCAGCAGTAGGTATGAAAGATGTTACAACTGGAGATACTTTATGTGATCCAGATCATCCAGTAGTACTAGAATCTATGGAATTCCCAGATCCAGTTATTGATATAGCTATCGAACCTAAAGATAAAGTAGCACAAGAAAAAATGGCTATAGCTTTAGGAAAATTAGCAGAAGAAGACCCAACATTTAAAGTTCATACAAATCAAGAAACTGGTCAAACAATTATAGCAGGTATGGGTGAATTACACCTAGATATAATTGTTGATAGATTAAAAAGAGAATTCAAAGTAGAATGTAATGTAGGTAAACCACAAGTTGCTTACAAAGAAACAATTAGAAATAAAGTACGTGTTCAAGGTAAATTTATTCGTCAATCTGGTGGTAAAGGACAATATGGTGATGTTTGGTTTGAAATGGAACCATTAGAACCAGGTAAAGGAATAGAATTCGAAAGCAAAATTGTTGGTGGAGCTGTTCCAAAAGAATATATTAAACCAATTGAACAAGGAATGAGAGAAGCTGCTGAAACAGGTATTTTAGCAGGATATCCAGTAACAGACTTTAAAGTAAGCTTAGTTGATGGTTCATACCACGAAGTTGACTCTTCAGAAATGGCCTTCAAAATAGCAGCAGCTATGGCGTTTAAAGAAGGTATGAAACAAGCAAACTCAGTTATCTTAGAGCCTATTATGAAAGTTGAAATAACAGTTCCAGAAGAATACATGGGAGATGTTATAGGAGACGTAAACTCTAGACGTGGTAGACTAGAAGGTATGGATGGTAATGATGGTATGCAAGAAATACATGCATTTATCCCATTATCAGAAATGTTTGGTTATGCAACAGAATTACGTTCTAGAACACAAGGAAGAGGAACATATTCAATGGAACCATCTCATTATGAAGAAGTTCCAAAATCAGTTTCTGAAGCAATTGTGTCTTCAAGAGCTAAAAAAGAATAAAAAGACTTGCATTTTTAACAAAAATGTTATAAAATGCATATGCAAAATATAATTTTGTTATTAAATTTTTAAAAATAAAATAAATTTTAAGGAGGAATTTAAAATGGCAAAGGAAAAATTTGAAAGAACAAAGCCACACGTTAATATCGGTACAATTGGTCACGTTGACCACGGTAAAACAACAACAACAGCAGCTATTACTAAATATTTATCATTATTAGGTAAAGCTAAATTTGAAGCATACGATCAAATCGACGGTGCTCCAGAAGAAAAAGCAAGAGGAATCACAATCAACACAGCTCACGTAGAATATGAAACAGAAAAAAGACACTATGC
>CALUOB010000142.1 GCA_944322175.1 uncultured Coriobacteriaceae bacterium | reverse complement strand
CTTCTTCTTTTCGTTAGGAAGTACACTTTTAGTATGCCGATAAAAAAGAAAAATCCCTGATAATAAACCTATTATCATGGATTTGAAGTACCCAGACCCGAACTATTAAAGCTATATTCAATTACCTCTAATTCCCCACAAATACCTTATTATCAAGCAAAAGAAGATTTTTTCAAGTATAGATAAAAGCAATATCCAATAGTGAAAAGTGCCAAATGTTTCAGTAAATGTTTCAGTAGTTTCAGTAGAATTACTACCTTTGTTTCAGGATATTAGAAAAGAAACTTATATGGCAACTACATTCAATTTTGAGCTTAATGGCACAGCTAATAGGGCTGGCAAGTATGTTATCATGTTGCGTATAACACAAAACAGAAAGCATAAAAGGTTGAAAACCTCTATCGAACTGAATAGAAAATCGGATTGGAATCCAAATGCGCAAAAGGTACGCAGTTCAGAACCTAACTATGCGAAATGGAATGATGCGCTGGAAAAGGAGCTTGAAAATGCCAAAAGCAAATATCGTGAGCTGAAAGAAGAAGGATTGGCAACTGCCGATAAGATAAAGCATGAAATTACTGCTTCTGAAAAATCGGCATCTTTCTTGGCGTATGCAAGGCAAAGAACAGAAGAAATATACAACGCAGGAGGCATCAGAAACTGGAAGAAGTATAATGGCTTTTGTAATAAGTTGGAGGCCTATCAGACAGACAAGAATGGGCATTTTAGAGATTTGACTTTTGCGGAAATCACACCTGCCTACCTTGCCAAGTTTGAAGACTATCTCCACACCTTACACAACGAGAGAGAACCTGAAAAGATGCTTCATCCCAACACCATTCAAGTAGTCTTAAACATATTCCGTACATTGGTAAAAAGAGCCATTGAGGTAGAGGGATTAATGAAGCCCGACAAAAATCCATTCCTGACGTTCAAATACAAAGGAGTGAAAACAATAAAAGATAAACTGGATATTGAGGAAATTAAAAAGATAGAATCACTTGAACTGTCCGAAGGCAGCTTAATATGGAATTGCAGAAACTATTTTCTATTCTCATTCTATTGCGCAGGAATCAGGGTGGGTGACTTGATACAGCTACGTTGGGGAAACATTACTTCTGATAGTAGAATTTGTTACGAGATGGGCAAAAATCATAAGATAAGGGATTTGAAATTAGTTTCCCAAGCTCGTAACATCTTAATGTACTATTACAAAGAAGATGCTAAACCATCTGATTATATATTTCCCATGCTTGATAGCAATGCCATGTGGGCAAAGGCTACCACACAAGAAGAAAAAGATGTCATGCCTGCTGAATTAAAGAAAGTGCTATTCAGTCAAATATCTGCCAAGACTGCTTTAATCAACAAGGAACTGAAAAAGATTGCAGCATTGGCAGGTATTGATAAGAAAATCTCCTTTCATGTCAGCCGCCATAGCTTCGCAAAAGTAGCCAAACAAAAAGGTGTGGATAACAGTAAGGTAAAGGAACTATTGGCGCATAGCAGCCTGAAAATCACAGAAGGATATATGGGCAACTTTGATACAGCCGAAAATGACAAGGCATTGGAGAATATTTTTGAGGACACCAAGTCGAATGTAGATGAGGCTACATTGCTAAAGCAGCTTCAAAGCCTCAGCCCTGAAACTCTTGCTGCATTATTAGCTAAAGTAAGTTGAGAACATGATATTCCAAAATGGAATCTTAAACAGTACAATGTATGGAATTAGCAGTCATTCAAAGCAAAATCTATGAAGTGCGAGGCACAAAAGTAATGTTGGATAGAGATTTGGCCGCACTTTACCAAGTGACAACAGGTAACTTAAACAAGGCCGTAAAACGAAACATCAAAAGGTTTCCACCTGATTTTATGTTTCAACTGACAGCCGAAGAATGGGAGGCTTTAAGATTCCAAATTGGAATCATAAAAGCAGGAAGGGGTGAACACACCAAGTACTTGCCTTATGCCTTTACTGAACAAGGATTAGCCATGCTTTCAGGTGTATTGAATAGCGATATAGCTATCAATGTGAATATCTCCATTATGAGGGCATTCGTAGCCATCAGACAAGGTTTGCCACAGGTAAGCAATAGCAAAGAATTGGAAGACTTGAAAGCACGAATGAAGTCTTTAGAGGAAATCAGCGAAGAAACAATGGCTGCCATCAGCGATTTGTCGGAAGATACCCGGAAAGAATTTGATGATATTTATCTGGCTTTGTCACAATTAGCCGCCAAGCAGAAGAAAATCTCCAAATCTCAATCACCTATCGGATATAAAGCTATTCAGGATAGACGAAATAATGAAGAAAGTGCCGAAAAAGAATAAAATTAGGGGGATAAATTAGCCTATCCCCCTAATTCATATAACCTAATTGACAGGTGAAAGTCGCGATTTTTTTTGATGAAAATTGGAACTTCTTATCTTGAAGCTCTTAATCACCATCCAAAATAGACCAATAGATAGCCCTTCATTTCTATCTATTGGTCTATTATTTTATTGTCGGTCTACTGTTTTCCTCCTTTT
>CALUOB010000141.1 GCA_944322175.1 uncultured Coriobacteriaceae bacterium | reverse complement strand
AACCGAGGAGGCCGGCGCGTCGAAGGAGCACCCGGACGTGTACCATCTCGCGCTGAGCCGTCTGGCACCGGGCGCTGAGCCGGGGGAGGCGTGGGTCTTCGAGGACGCCATGTTCGGCCTCGCCGCTGCCCATAAGGCCGGCTACCATACGCTCGGGGTCTACGATGCGCACGGGCGTGCCGACCGCGCCGTCGTGCGCGCCGGCTCCTCGATCTTCGTCGACTCCTTCGAGCAGCTCTCGCTTGGCGATATCCTTTCGTTTGACATGGAGGCCGACGGCCCCGATGCTGCGTGCCCCGTGACCGACCTCTCCGGGCGGCGGGCATGAGCGCCGCGTCCGAGCTGGCGGGAGCTTCCGCGGCGGTTGCGCGAGGTGCCCGGGTGCTTCTCGTCGGCGGCTCTCCTGAGCCGTCGTCGCCTGAGCTCGTCGCGCGTCTCGCCGATGCGGCCGACTACATTGTCGCAGTCGACCGCGGTCTCGACCGGCTCATAGCAGCGGGCGTAGCGCCCGACCTGTTCTGCGGCGACTGCGACACCGCGTCGCCTGCGGCCGTGAGCTACCTAGAGGACCTGGTGGCCTCAGGCTCTTGCGAGCGCGAGACTTTCGACCCGCACAAGGACTACACCGATCTCACGCTCGCCCTCAATGCGGTCGAGAAACGCGTTGCCGACGCGCGTCTTAGCCTCACCTGCTTCGGCGGCGGGAGGCCCGATCACTTCCTGGCGGTACTCGGCACGCTCGTGCGCGATACCCGCCAGATCGACCTCTTCGAGGACGGGCTTAGGGGCCGCATCATGCGCGCGGGAGACGCCTGGGCCGTACCTGCGCGGACGGGGGCGCACTTCTCGTTTATCCCGCTTGCCCCTGACACCGTGGTCTCCGAGCAGGGCATGGAGTGGGAGCTCGACCATCATGCCTGCGACCTTATGAGCGACCTCGGCGTGTCGAACGTCATACGAGAAGACCCCGCGCGCATCGAATGCCACACGGGCTGCGTGGTGGCGTACGTCTTTTCGAGACGCGCCTTGCCTACAGGGCAGGTCTCTGTGCGCAGGACAAGAAAAAGCCCCCGGTTCCAAGGGCAACGCAAAATGCGTGCGGAACCGGGGGCTTTGCTGAGCCAACAGGCTGTTAAGACGGCTTACTGGTAATCGAAGACGTCGATCCAGCTCATGAGGAACTCCTCGTTGACCTTGCGGCCACGGGAGAGCTCGGCGGCGGCGACGATGGGCATCCAGTGACGGACGACCTGCATCGGCTCGTCGGCCTTGGCGCAGTAGAGCTTGAGGTACTTCTCGGCGAGGTCCTTGTCGTTGAGCGCGAAGAGCAGGTAGGTCATCGCAGCGTCAGCGGCAGGAGCGCCCTGCGTGGCGTGAGCCCAGTCGCAGACGTACAGCGCGCCGTCGTCGGAGACGATCACGTTGGACGGGTTGAAGTCGCCGTGGCAGACCGCGTACTCCTTCTTGACGCCGGTGAGGCGCTCGAGGAGGTTGTAGCGGGCGGTGGCATCGATGGTCTTGAGACCGTTGATCATACGGGAGTACTTGTCGCGCATGCGGTTGAGCATCGGCGCTGTGTGGCCGTGGATCTCGACCTGCAGCTCAACGAACTGCTCGAGGTAGGCGTCGAACTTCTCGGGCTCGGCGGCCATCTTCTCGGCGAGGGTGACGCCGGGGACCTTCTCGGTAGCGAGGGCCCAGCCGTCCTCGGACTTGGAGACCTCGAGGATGTGGGGCGAGCGGATGCCGGACTCGTTGATGCGGGCAAGGTTGAGCGCTTCGTTGAACACGTCGGCGGCGGGCTTGGTCTCGTTGAAGACCTTGACGATGCGGTTATCGCAGTCGTAAACGACCTTGTTGCCGCGGCTGACGACCACAACTTTGCTGTCGGATAGTTTCATGGTGCACTCCTCCAAATGCGTCAAAATGCGAAGCGCATGAATATCACCGCTTCAATCCGCTTCGACCTTGCCTTTTGGTATACCCGGGGCGCGCAGCACCCGAGGGCGCAGCCGAAGCGGATTCGGCGAACGGTTTGACTTACTCCTCGTAGGACTTCGGCTCGCGGCCGTAGTACGCGTCGAGGTAGAGCTCCTTGATCTCGCTCATGAGCGGGTAGCGCGGGTTGGCGCCCGTGCACTGGTCGTTGAACGCCTGCTCGGTCATCTCGTCGAGGGTGTCGAGGAAGTACTGCTCGTCGACACCGTACTCGGCGATGGTCTTCTTGATGCCGATCTGGTCCATGAGGTCCTCGAGCTTCTTGATGAAGTTCTCGAACACCTCGCGATCGTCAGCGCCGGTGCAGCCGCAGTAACGGCCGAGGTCCGCGTAGTCCTTGAGGGCGTGCGGATACTGGTACTGCGAGAAAGTGCCCATCTTGACCGGCTTCTCGGCGGCGTTGTAGCGCATGACGCGGGTCAGGATGACGGCGTTGGCCAGGCCGTGCGGGATGTGGTGGAAGGCGCCGAGCTTGTGGGCCATGGAGTGGTTCACGCCGAGGAAGGCGTTGGCGAAGGCCATGCCGGCGAGGCAGGAGGCGTTGTGCATCTCCTCGCGGGCGTGCGGGTCGGCAGCACCCTTCTCGTAGGCCGCGGGCAG
>CALUOB010000140.1 GCA_944322175.1 uncultured Coriobacteriaceae bacterium | reverse complement strand
GAGAAGGGCTTCAAGTTCTCCACGTACGCCACGTGGTGGATCCGTCAGGCCATCACGCGCGCCATCGCCGACCAGGCCCGTACCATCCGCATCCCGGTGCACATGGTCGAGACCATCAACAAGCTCGTCCGCGTGCAGCGCCAGCTGCTGCAGGATCTGGGCCGAGACCCGACGCCCGAGGAGATCGGTGCCGAGATGGATATGAGTGCCGATCGCGTGCGCGAGATCCAGAAGATCAGCCAGGAGCCCGTCTCGCTCGAGACGCCTATCGGTGAGGAAGAGGATTCCCAGCTGGGCGACTTCATCGAGGATTCCAACGCGGAGGTTCCGCCCGATGCCGCGAGCTTCTCGATGCTGCAGGAGCAGCTCACGCAGGTGCTCGATTCGCTTGCGGACCGCGAGCGCAAGGTCATCGAGCTGCGCTTCGGCCTCGTCGACGGCCATCCGCGCACGCTCGAGGAGGTCGGCCGCGAGTTCGGCGTCACCCGCGAGCGCATCCGCCAGATCGAGTCCAAGACGCTCGCCAAGCTGCGCCACCCGAGCCGCTCCGGCAAGCTCAAGGACTACATCGAGGGCTAAGCGCCTGCTAAGAGTTTCTTGCTGCGCAAAGCGCCGCCGCTGCCACACGAGCAGCGGCGGCGCTTTTGTCTGCCGCGAGGTTCTCGGAGCTTCTCGTTCAGCGGGTCTCCGCCTCGTTGCCGCCCGACTTGAGGGCGTTCATGACGAGCATCTGCAGACGGTTCTCGATGTTTGCCATGCTCATGTCGGGGTCGTAGTCGAGCGAGAGGATCTGCGCCTCGGGATGCAGCTCGCGCAGCTTCTTGACGATGCCGCGGCCCACGATGTGGTTCGGCAGGCAGCCGAAGGGCTGCAGGATCAAGAACGCGCGGCAGCCCTTCTTGGCGTGGTGCAGAATCTCGCCGGGAATGAGCACGCCCTCGCCCGCATCGAAGGTGTGGTGCACGATGGGGTCGGAGTCATGCACGAGGTCCTCCATGCGCGTGGCGGGCTCGTAGAGCGGGTGGCGGCTGGCTATGCGGTCCGTGAGCGCATGGGCCACGTCGAAGGCGCGGTCGGCCACGGCGTTCCAGGTCTTGGCCTTGACGGGGCGCGTCACGTGGAACTCGCGGTCTTGCGCGTGCTGGTAGAAGTACGTCTTGCGGATCACGTCGGTCATGCGCGCCTCGATGATCTCGAGCCCGTTGTCCTCGAGGTAGCGCTCGACCTCGCGGTTGGCGCCCGGGTGGAAGTTCAGCAGGTACTCGCCGACGATGAGAACCTGCGGGCGCAGCTTGGAGCGGTCGTAGCGCACCTCGCTCATGAGGTCGATGGCGCGACTGAAGCCCTTGAGGGCTCCTGCGATGCCGCCTTTGCTGACGCCGTCGGTAACGGCGGCGACGCCCGCGTCAAAGGCGCGCTCGGCAGAGCCCTTCTCGAGCTCGTAGGGGCGGATCTTGCGCAGCAGCTCTTCGAGCGCGTCGATCATGGGCAGGCCGGCGGCAATGCAGAGCGACCCCTCCAGGTTGAGGCGGAACCCGGGGTGCAGGTTGTGCGCGTCGACGTCGTCGTTGGTGACGATGGGCACCTGCTCAAACCCGGCGTCGTCGAGCGCCTTGCGCAGGAGCGCCGCGTAGTGAGTGAGGCGGCAGTCGCCGATGTACTTGCCGGTCATAACGGCGGTCTTGTCGGGGTCGTAGGCGCCGCTCTTGAGCGCTTCGAGCAGTTCGCCGATGACGATCTGCGCGGGGAAGCAGATGTCGTTGTGCACGTACTGCTTGCCGAGACGCGTGGCCTCGTCGCGACCGAGGGGAAGCGACTCCACCCGCACGCCCTGGCGCGCAAAGGCCGCGGCCATGAGGAGGCTGAAGGCGTGGCTCGTGTTGGGGATGAGCGCCGCGCGCTGGGTGCGGTCTGCCTTGGTGTACTTGGCCGGATAGGGGTCCGGCAGCTCGCGCGCGCTCTCGCTTGCCAGGGCGGCGCGCCGCATGTTGACCGTCTCCACGAAGGAGCGCACGCGGATGCGCAGCGGGCCCTGTGCGTCGCTCTCGTCGACCTTGAGGATGAGCGGGGTCTTGTTGGACGCGAGGGCCATGAGGCGCTTGATCTCGTCCGAGAGGTACGCGTCGTGGCCGCAGCCAAAGCTCACGAGCTGCACGTACTCGAGCGCAGGGCTGCCGGCGGCCATGAGGGCGGAGCCCAGCATGCGCGCGTGGAAGTTGTTGACGATGTCGAGCCGGCTGCGGCTGAGGTCGACCTCGTTGACGCCGGGGACCGCGTCGGGCGGCAGCACGGGGATGCCCTGCGCGGCAAAGAGCTCGGGCAGGTTGTGGTTCACGAGCGGGTCGGCGTGGTAGGGGCGGCTGGCGAGAACCACGGCGTAGGAGCCGTGCGCCTCGGCCTCGGCAACGACCTTCTCGCCGGCCTCTGCCATCTGCCGGTGGAACGAGTCCTGTGCGGCATCGGCCTGCGCGATGGCGTTGCGCGCGTCCTGAGCGCCAACGCCGAGGGTGTCTGCGAGCCAGCGCGTGAGCTGTCGCGTGCGGTCGCGGTCGCTGAACCAGTGGAAGAGGGGCGTGTCGAGCGGGATGCCGAAGCGCTCCTCGGGGTTGTCGGAGTTGCGCATCACGATGGAGTAGCCCTTGACCACGGCGCACATCGACTCGGAGGGGCTAGCGAGGTTCTCGGTGGGAACCGTTGT
>CALUOB010000139.1 GCA_944322175.1 uncultured Coriobacteriaceae bacterium | reverse complement strand
GACGACGGCCGCTACGTGCGCCTCTTCGCAGGTGTTGACGACCCGCTCGCCATTGTCGACAGCCTCGACCAAGCCCTCAGGCTCTTCTGCAACCCTCCCGAGCCATGAGACGGGGCGGCCGGCGCGCGCCGTTGCCTTAACGAATGACAAGTTTCGCAATGGTCCAGCACGGGAGGGTGTTATGAACCTTGCTTTTTCTGCCGCCGACGTTGCGCAGAGCGTCGCGCTCGGCGTCGCGCTCGCCATGGACGCCATGGCGGTCACGCTTTCGAACACGCTGTGCGAGCCCGACATGCCGCGCTCCAAGAAGTACGCCATGCCGGTTTTGTTCGCGCTGTTTCAGATGGGTATGCCCATCGCGGGCTTCTTCGGCGGCATGCTCATCGCTCCGCTTATCGAGGCCTACGCGGGCATCGTCTCGTTTGCGATTCTCGCCTTTGTGGGCGGCAAGATGCTCGTCGAGGCGGTGCGCGAGCTGCGCGAGCCCGAGGCGTGCGCGCCGACGCGCCTCACCTGGGGCGAGCTCGCCATGGAGAGCGTGGCAACGTCGATCGACGCGTTTGTCGTAGGCGTGTCGCTTGCCGCGTCGGGGGCAAACATCGCGCTCTACGGCGCCATGATCGGCATCACGACGTTTGCCTGCTGTTTGTTTGTGCTGCAGCTCGGCAAGCGCTTGGGCGAGCAGTTCGGCGCTCGCGCGCAGGTTGCCGGCGGCGTCGTTCTTATCCTTATCGGCCTCAAGGCGCTTTTGGGCTAAGCCCCTGAGTCGAGGCGCGGATGAGGCGGGGTCCGAGCGAGAAGGGCACCTGGGCCTTCGGCCCTCGGGTTCAGGCGCTTATCGTACCCAAGCCGTCGTAGAAGAAGTCGTCATCGGGCGCGTAGTCGGGATATACCTCTTCTTCGACGTATTCGATGCTGTTCCAGTCGCTGTAATAAGTCTCGATTCCTACGAGCGCGAGCGCTGCGAGCCCGGCAAAGATGAGCGTGACGATGAGGAGCACCGTCGCGGTTATGACGTAGGCCGTCTTCGATGAGTTTGTTTGGCAGGCGGTCGAGGCGCTGGCGCTCTCGATCACGGGCGGCTCGGGCGAGGCGGGGGCGATGTGCTGCTCGGTCATAGGTCCTTCTCGTGGTCGACTGTGTTCATTATAGGCCGGCAGGGCGCTTCGTGCCTTCTGCCTGCAAAGTATGCCTCCCCGCGGCGCGAGCCGTATGTTCGGCTGACGCGAGTCGCTTCGCGTGCGCTCGCAGCGTCGCTCCTGCTTTCGGGGTATAACAGAGGGAACGCTACGCCCACCAACCGATTGCGAGGCGCCCATGACCTCTACCACATCCTCTGCGGCAGCCGCTCCGTTTGCCGCTTCCTTCACTCCTCCGTCGCAAAAAGATGCTCGCGCCGGCGTCCGGCACGTGCCGTGCGCCGAGCTCGAGCGCGTAAGTGAGCCTGCCGCGCTCCCGCTCGACGCCGTGCGCTTGGAGCATGCCTATGCCGAACGCGCCCGCACGCTCAGCGGCGACCTTGCCTCGCGCGAGCAGGCGCACGCCTACCTCGCCGGATCGCGCTCGCTCTACCACGGCGACGTCATGCCGTGGGCGTTTGTGCCCAAGATCTTCTCGCGGCGCGACGCGGGCTACCTGGCGTGGATCGCCGAGACCATGGGCACCATCATGGAGAAGCTCACGGCGCGCTACGTGGCGGACCCCGGCCTGCGCGCGCGCTTTGGCTTTGACGAGGACGTAGAGCGCGCCACACTCGTGCCCATCCCGTACGAGGTGCAGATTCCCATCGCCCGCGTCGACATCTTCCTCAACGAGGAGACGGGCGACTTCATGTTCTGCGAGCTCAACACCGACGGCTCGGCGGGAATGCTCAACACGGCTGAGATCTCGCGCGCGGCGGCCATGACCGAGACGGCGCGCACCTTTGCGCCCGCCTCTGAGCTCGAGGTCTTTGACGTGATGGGCGCGTGCGCCGATGCGCTTCTCGGCTGCTACGCCGAGATGCCGGGGGCCGTGGAGAGCCCCGTCATCGCCGTGGTCGATTACGCCGAGAGCATCTCGGGCGACGAGATCGACGAGTTCATCGAGCTCATGGCCGAGCGCGGCATCTCGATGCGCTTCACCGACATCCGCGACCTGACGTACGAGGGCGGCGTGCTCGCCGACGCGCAGGGACCCATCGACTGCGTATGGCGTCGCGTGGTTATCAGCGAGATGCTCGAGAAGCCCTGCCCGGGCGCCGACGCCTTCATGCGGGCGGCGCAGGAAGGACAGGTGCCCATTATCGGCAGCTTCCGAACCTGGCCCTGCGCAACCAAGACGGTCTTTGCCGTGCTGCACGACCCGGTGGCCGAGACCTTCCTCACGCCCGACGAGGTCGACTACGTTAAGCGCCATGTTCCCGCGACCTACCTTATGGAGCCCGGCACCGATCTTGCGCGCTTTGCCGAGAAGAGCCGCTGGATCGCCAAGCCGCGCGAGGGCTACAACTCGGTTGGCGTGGTGGCCGGCGCCGACTGCACGGAGCAGGAGTGGGCGCGCGTGCTTGAGGAGATGCGCGCCACGGGCGGTATTGTGCAGGCATACGCGCCGCAGTACCAGACCGAGAACATCCCCGGCGACCCTGCCGCCGGCGCTGAGGCGTGGGGCGCCTACGCCAACATGGAGGGGCTCTTCCTCTTCAACGGAACCTTTGGCGGCGTGTTCACGCGGTGCGGTCTCGGCGCCACCATCGGCGAGTTCGCGGGCCGTCTCATGATGCCTTGCCTTGTG
>CALUOB010000138.1 GCA_944322175.1 uncultured Coriobacteriaceae bacterium | reverse complement strand
AGCAGCGAGAAGATCGAGGAGACCCAGCGCCAGGTCATGAGCGGTGAGCTCATGGCCCGCTACTAGCAAGGGCTGTCACGCGGCGGCGCTACCACCTACCAGACCCACCGGAGAGGGAAACGGGGACGCAATGGACGAACTGAGCGAGAGGATTAAGGTCCTCCGGGACGCGGGCTTCGTTGACGAGAGGGGTGCGCGTGACCTTGAGGCAATCGCGGGCGTGCTCACGAGGGAGTGCGGCGTCTCCCGCGACAGCGAGGTGCTCGGGACGCTTGTCACCCATGTCGCGGCGGCCATCAAGCGCGCGCGTGACGGCGAGGAGGTCACCCCGCTCGACCCGGCGGTCATTGAAGAGGTTCGCGCGAGTCCGGTCTACGGCAAGGCGCGCCGAATCCAGCAGGAGGTCCTTGCCGCAATGAGCGGCAAGCTCTCGGCTCCTGAGCGGGACTTCGTATTGGTTCATGTTGGCGGCCTGCTCCTGTCGCAGGCCAGCGAGTAGAAGGGACGAGGGAGCAATGAGGATTGCGGTTGGGGGTCTTAACAAGAACCAGATGGAGGCCGCCATCAAGGCTGCTGACCCCACGGCTGAGGTCACGGTCACCAACGACATGACCGGCGCCCAGCTCATCAAGCAGGGAAAGGTCGACTACTACTTTGGTGCCTGCAACAGCGGCGGTGGAGCCGCCATCTCGATTTTGATCGGGCTTGTGGGCTACCCGAAGTGCTGCACCGTGTGCAAGAACGGGGCCACGCCCAAGGCCGACGAGATCAAGAAGTTCGTTGACGAGGGAAAGGTCGTCTTCGGCATGACGGTCGACACGATTGACCTGACCGTGCCGATCCTCATCGACGCGCTCAAGAGCAAGTAGGCCGTCTCACGCAGGGTTGGGGGCCCTGCTGAGGTACATACGGAAGAGAAGAGGAGTACGTAATGGAAATCAATGCTCTGACCATTGTGGTCGTCGGCGCGTTGTGCGCCGTCACGGCACTCTTGTCCAACCTGGGAGTCGCCGTGTTCAATGACGGCGTCAGGCCGTTCGTCCCGGAGTTCCTCGAGAAGCGCATGCCGCGCGCCGAGTACGCCGTTGCGGTCTTTGGTATCTGCATCGGCTTCATTGCCTCGGTGGGCATCGGAAACGCCCTCGCCACGAACCTTCTTAACCCGTGGCTGCTGTTCCTGGCCACCGACATCATCGGAGCGTTCTGTCCCAAGCGCTGGCTGGCTGCGGTCGTCGGCGCTGCGTGGGGTATCCTCTGCCTCGTGGGCATCGGCGGCATCAATGCCGCCCTCACCTTCCTGCCCGTCGACCTTCTCGGAGCGCTCGGCGAGCTCGGCACCTACATCGTGACCGGCTTCGCATTCTTCCCGGTCATCGCAATCATCATGCAGTTCGGCTGGCAGCGCGGCATCGTCACAGCTGTCCTGGCCGTCATCGCACGCGTTTTTGGCCCCATGTTGACCTTCGGCCCCACCCAGGCGTCCATCAGCGCTGACGCGTGGACGCTGCTCGTCGGCGTCGTGCTGCTCGTCGGCTTTGCCATCTCCAAGGACCTCAAGGACAAGGACCGCGCCGGCTCCGAGGAGTTCGAGGGCAACCTCTTCTCCGAGCGCGTCGCGCGCATCCGCAAGAACGTGCCGTTCCTGATGATCGGCGGCGCCCTTATCGCCATTGTGTGCAACCTGCACATCTTCGCCGGCTCCACGGTATCGATGTTCACCCTCGCCGATGCCTACCACGGCGCCGGTGACGCGGCTGCGCTCATCCAGACCTCTGCCGTCAACGAGCTCTTCCGCGGCATCAGCTTCATCCCGCTGATCGCGGTCACCGCCATCACCACGGGCGTCTACGCCGTCGCCGGCTTCACGTTCGTCTACGTCGCGGGCTACCTTTCCCCCAACCCGATCGTCGCTGCCGTCCTCGGCGCCGCGATCATCTTCGTCGAGGTCATGCTGCTTGGCCTCGTCGGCAAGTGGCTTGGCCGCTTCCCCAGCCTGCGGGACGCCGCCGACAACATCCGCTCTGCCATGAGCACCTGCGTTGAGTTCGCCGTGCTCTTCGGCTCCCTGAACGCCGTCGTCGCCATGGGCAACCAGATCGGCAACCCGACGCTCGCCTTTGCCATCGCCGCCGCCATCTACTTCGTGAACGAGGCGACAGGCCGCAAGATAATGCGCATGGCCATCGGCCCGGTGTTCGCCCTGGGCACGGGCGTCGTACTCAACCTGCTCTACGCGGTCGGCCTCGTGGCCCTCGCGGCAGCGTAGTCCGCTCGTCTTTTGGGGCCCACGGAGGCCCCGGCACTCGTTGTTCCCCTGCTCGCTCATCCCCCATTCCGGGGTCGCCGTTGGGCGGCCCCGGACGCAGGGGAGGAAGGCACGCTATGATTCAGACGGTTCTTGGCCCAATCGAGGCCTCTGCCCTTGGCATCACCATGGCCCACGAGCACCTCTCCGTTGATCTGGGGAGCGTGCGCGGTGACGCCGACTCCGCGTTCAGCGCTTCCGAGCTCCTGTTCTCGGAGACACGTCGCCTCCGCGAGGCCGGCGTGGACAGCGTCATCGAGGTAAGCTGCATAGACATGGGGCGCGACGTGCGCGCCCTCCAGGAAATCTCGCGCACAAGCGGTCTCAACGTCGTCTGCTCGACGGGCTTCTACCTCGAGAAGTACCACCCGGCGTGGCTCGCCGACGCTTCCGTCGAGAAGATCGAGGAGGTCCTCGAGGACGAGTTCGCCCGAGGCATTGACGGCACCGAGGTTCGTCCGGGCGTAATCGGCGAGATCGCCGGTGAGAAGACCGAGATCACCGCCTCCGAGCGCAAGGTCATGATCGCATCGGCTCACGTCGCCTTGCGCGTCGGGTGCGCCGTGACCACCCACTGCCAGCTTGGCTGCATGGCGCTCGAGCAGGCGGAC
>CALUOB010000137.1 GCA_944322175.1 uncultured Coriobacteriaceae bacterium | reverse complement strand
GTCTCGGCAAAGACCTGGCCCGCGTAGATGTGACCAAAGATCGCGCGGTCGCCCCAGTAGTAGTTGACCACCACGTTCACGCTGCCCGACACCACCACGCCCACGTGCTCCGTCACGTCGCCGGCGCGCATGATCTGCTCTCCGCGCGCATACGTGCGCTCGTACGCCCCGAGGCAGCCGAGAAGCGCCTCGACCTCGCGCGGCTCCAAGCCCAAGAAGAGCTCGGATTGTGCAAGAACCGTGTAGTCCATCGAACCCTCCCGTCTGTTGTAGAAACAACATACTCCTTTTGGGCGGCGCAGTATACCTGAGCCCCAAAGCCGCCCACCGGACGGCCCGGCCCAGAGCAGGGAGGCTCACATGGCGTTTTTCAACCCCCAGATGTTCTGCTATCAGTGCGAGCAGACCGCCCATTGCGCCGCATGCACCGGACGTTCCGGCGTGTGCGGAAAACCCGCCGACGTCGCGCGGCTTCAAGACCAGCTGACCGGCGCCCTCATCGGGCTCGCGCGGTCCGTGGAACCCGACGAGGCGCCCGGACCCGTTGCCCAGGTCACCATCGAGGGGCTCTTTGCCACGGTCACCAACGTCAGCTTCGACGCCGACGCCATTCTCGAGCTTATCGATCGCGTGCACGCCGAGCGCAACGTCGTGGCGCCGCGCAATCCCGCCGAAGACGCGGATCTCTCGCTCGTCTGGACCGCCGACGAAGACATCCGCTCGCTCAAGTCGCTCGTGCTCTTCGGCATCCGCGGCATGGCGGCCTACGCCTACCACGCCTGGGTGCTCGGCTACATCGACCGCGAGCTCAACCGGTTCTTCCTCAAGGCCCTGCGCGCCATCGGCGACAACCTGCCCGCACGCGAGCTTTTTGACCTCGCTCTCGAAGTCGGCGAGAAGAACTACCGCTGCATGGAGCTGCTCGACCGCGCCAACACCGAGACGTTCGGGACACCGCATCCCACGAAGGTCTCGATGAAGGTCGAGGCGGGACCCTTCATCGTGGTCTCGGGCCACGACCTTCTCGACCTCTACGCCCTGCTCAAGCAGACCGAGGGAACGGGGGTGTCGGTCTACACCCACGGCGAGATGCTGCCGGCGCACGCCTACCCCGAGCTCAAGAGGTTCCCGCACCTCAAAGGGCACTTCGGCACCGCATGGCAAAACCAGCAGCGCGAGTTTGCCGGCATTCCCGGAGCGGTCATCTTTACCACCAACTGCCTGATGCCGCCCAAGAAGAGCTACAGCGACCGCGTGTTCACCACCGAGATGGTCACGTACCCCGGCATCGAGCACGTCGGCCCCGACAAGGACTTCTCGCACGTCATCGAGTGCGCGCTCGAGCTCGGCGGCTACCCCGAGGATGTTCTGTTCACGGGCATCAACGGCGGCGACATGCTCACCACCGGCTTCGGTCACGAGGCCGTGCTCTCGGTGGCCGGCAAGCTCATCGGGGCGATCTCGTCGGGCGAAGTGGAGCACGTCTACCTCGTAGGCGGCTGCGACGGGGCGCGTCCGGGGCGCAACTACTACACCGAGCTCGTGGAGCAGGCGCCGAAGAACAGCATCATCCTCACGCTCGCGTGCGGCAAGTTCCGCTTCAACGACCTCGATCTGGGAACGGTCGCCGGCTTCCCCCGCCTCATGGACATGGGGCAGTGCAACGATGCCTACAGCGCAGTCCAGGTGGCGCTCGCCCTTGCCGACGCCCTCCAGTGCAGCGTCAACGACCTGCCACTCACCATCGTGCTCTCGTGGTACGAGCAGAAGGCCGTAAGCGTGCTGCTCACCTTGCTCGCCCTCGGCGTCAAGAACATCAAGATCGGACCGACGTTGCCTGCGTTTATCTCGCCGGGCGTGCTCGACTGCCTGGTCGAGGAGTTTGGGCTCGCGCCGATCTCGACACCTCAAGAGGACCTTTAGTATTCAGCCTGTCGCTCAAACCAGCCCTCCCCTCCCCAAGCCCCAGGGACTACAATGGGTGGCGTCAGAAAGGCCGCATAGAACCGAAGGCTCATATGGGAATGGCATCCGTCAAGCACGGCAACACGCATCGTCGGAAGTCGCACGAGGCGTCGCATCTGCATATGGCTTCGAGGGGCTCACGCGAGCGCCGCATCGGTGCCATCGACGGCCTGCGCGCGATCGCCATCATCGGCGTCGTGCTCTACCACATGCGTCCCTCCCTTCTGCCCGGCGGCTTTTTGGGCGTCACCGTCTTCTTTGCGATCAGTGGCTTTCTCGCCACTGGCAGCATCACGCGGCATCGCCCCCTCGGAGAGCCGTTCTCGTACCGTTCCTACATTGCCCGACGCATCACGCGCTTGGCGCCGCCCGTGCTCGCGATCATCGCGCTCACGGCGCTGGGCACCTACGCCGTGGCGCCGAGCCTTCTGCCCAAAGTCCAATCCGATGCCTTGCCCGCGGCGCTCTTCGTGAGCAACTGGTCCTACATCTTCCGCCAGGTGCCCTACTTTGCCGCCGCGGGTCTCCCCTCGCCGCTTACCCACCTGTGGTACCTCGGCGTGGTCATGCAGTTCTACCTCATCTGGCCGCCCGTGCTGCTCGCTGCCCGCAGCGCCCTCAAGTCGCGCAAGCGCATGCTCGCGCTCACCGCGGGGCTCATCCTCGCATCGACAGCCCTCATGGCCTGCCTGTTCAACCCCACCGGCGACACCGCGCGCGTGTACTACGGAACCGACACGCGCGCAGCCGAGCTTCTCGTCGGCGCCTTCGTGGCGCTCGCCCTTCCGCTTGCCGCCAAGTCGCGCTCCCAGCGCCTGCCCCGGCTGCGCGGGGCGCTCTCAACGCTCGTCGGCCTGCTCTGCCTCGTCGGGCTCTGCGCGGGCTTCGCCCTCGCTCGCGGCGACAGCGCCCCGCTCTACCGAGGCGGCTACCTCGTCGCCGCATGCACGGTCGGCGTGCTTCTCGCCGGTGCCCAGCGGC
>CALUOB010000136.1 GCA_944322175.1 uncultured Coriobacteriaceae bacterium | reverse complement strand
CTCTCGTCGGTAAGCGCGAGCGCGGCGCAAGTAAATCCCGCATCGCGAAGGGCGTCGACGCCGGCGCGCGGCCACTGGCGCACGTTTGAGCGGGCGCGCGGCCAGGGCACCTGACACACGGTTCCCATACTCACGCGCACGGCGCGGCGGTACAGCGGGTCGCAGCACGACGGGCTCACGAGAATGGCGTCGACGTTGAGCGCCGCCGCCGAACGGAAGATCGCGCCCACGTTCGTATGGTCGACGATCCCCTCGAGCACCGCCACGCGGCGCGCCTGCGTGCGCGCGAGAAGCTCGGCCGGATCCTCGAGCACGGGGCGGCGCATGGCGCAGAGCGCGCCGCGCGTGACCTTGAAGCCCGTAAGCTGCTCCATAAGCTCCATCGGCGCCACGAAGACGGGCACCTCGGGACGCGCTCCGCCCTCCTCGTACGCACCGAGCAAAGGCGCCAAGGGATCGAGCCACTTCTCCCCCAAAAGAAAGCTCACCGGCTCGTAGCCGGCCGCGAGTGCGCGCTCGATGACCTTGGCGGACTCGGCGATGAAGATGCCCTTCTCGGGTTCGAGGCGGCATCGGAGCTCGAGCTCGGTGAGGCGCGTGTACGCGGCGAGCCGCTCGTCGGTAAGATCGTTGATGCGGATGACGGCCATGGACCCTCCCTTAGGCCAACGCAACGCGGCGGTACGTCAGGAACTCGTACGGCACGCCCTCGTCGGTGGTGCCGGACGCCTCTGAGGCGCCCGCTGCCCACTCGGGGTCCTCGTCGAGGTTGGGGAAGAACGCATCGGCGGGCCGCACGCAATGGTTCTTGGTGACCACGACCGTGTCGCAGTACGAAAGGAGCTGGCGGTACACCGAGTCTCCCCCGATAACCCACACCTCGTCGTCTCCGGAAACTGCCCCTGCGAGCTCGTCGATCGAGCGCACCGCCACGGCGCCCTCCCGCTCAAAGGACGGATCGCGCGTGAGCACGACGTTGCGCCGGTTCGTTAGCGGCCGCCCGCCCGGGAAGCTGTCGAGCGTCTTGCGACCCATGACGACCGTATGCCCCTTGGTGCAGGCGACAAAATGCCTCATATCGGCTTTGTTGGCTACGAGCAGCTTGTTGTTCTCGCCGATGCCCCAGTCGTCGCACACGGCGACGATGGCCTTAAGCGCAGGCAGCGCTCCTTGCATATGTTCTCTCCCCTCAGGCGCCTCGTCGCAACCCTACACCGCGATCGGAATGCCCTTGACCTGCGGGCCGCACGCGTAGTTCTCGACGATCAGGTCGTCGGTCGTGAAGTCGTAGAAGTTGGTGACCTCGGGGTTGAGGCGCACGGTGGGTGCCGGGTGCTGCGGGCGCTCGATGAGCTCACGGATGATGGGCACGTGGCGGTCGTAGATGTGCGCGTCGACGATCACGTGTAGAAGCTCGCCCGCGACCATGCCCACCGACTGCGCGACCATCATGAGCAGGATGGCGTACTGGCAGACGTTCCAGTTGTTGGCGGCGAGAATATCCTGGCTGCGCTGCATGAGGCACATGTTGAGGGTCGGCCTCTCATCGCCCTTTGCATGCGTCACGTTGTAGGTCACGCTGTAGGCGCACGGGTAGAGGTGCATCTCGGAGAGGTCAGCGAACGTATACATGTTGGTCATGATGCGGCGCGAGTACGGGGTGTGCTCAAGGTCGTAGAGCACGCGGTCCATCTGGTCGAAGTCGCCCTCGGGATAATGGCTCTTCTGGCCGATCTGATAGCCGTACGCCTTGCCGATCGAGCCCGTCTCGTCGGCCCACTCGTCCCAGATATGGCTGTTGAGGTCGTGGATGTCGTTGGATTTCTTCTGATAGATCCACAGGATCTCGTCCATGGCACTCTTGAGCGCGGTGCGGCGCAGCGTGAGCGCCGGAAACTCCTCGCGCAGGTCGTAGCGCGCCGTCACGCCGAAGTTCTTGATCGTGTAGGCGGGGGTGCCGTCCTCCCACTTGGGGCGGACCTTCTCACCCTGCGTGGTGGTACCGTGATCGAGAATGTCACGGCACATCTTAACGAACTGCACGTCGGCCTTGCTCATACGCCAAACTCCCCTCCATATCGCAGCGCCCCATATACACGCCAAGGGCGCATTGCGTCGTCTCGCCGTCTCAGTATACCCGCTCGGGGCAATGCGATCCCGCAGCTGCCGCTCGCTCAGCCTTCCGAGAAGGCGAGAAAAAACAGCGGCCGCACCTCACCGGTGCGGCCGCTTAGAACCGTTGCTCGCAAGACGTTGGCCTAAAGCGGGCGCAACGCAGACCTCGCTACTTGCCGAAGCCGTTCTTCTGCATCTCGCGCTCCATGTTGCGCAGCATCTCCATGTCCATGCCGCCGCCCATGTTGCCGAGGCCGGGGATGTTGGGCATGCGGAGCTTCTTGCCCTTCTTGCCCTTCTTGCCGCCGCCCATCTGGGCAGCCATACTGCGCATCTTGCCCATCATCTTGTTCAT
The DNA here is from genome assembly GCA_944322175.1 of uncultured Coriobacteriaceae bacterium. Lineage (GTDB taxonomy): Bacteria > Actinomycetota > Coriobacteriia > Coriobacteriales > Coriobacteriaceae > CALUOB01. Next base: position 611 of record CALUOB010000136.1, on the reverse strand, counting down.
CTCGTCCCACTGCTTGATGAGCTGGTTGACCTCCTGCACCGTGGTGCCGGAGCCGCGGGCGATGCGGGCGCGGCGCTGGCCGTTGATGGTCTTGGGACGCGCGCGCTCCTCCTTGGTCATGGAGAGGATGATGGCCTCGTTCTTGGTGAAGACGCTCTCGTCGATATCGCCCACGGCGCGGTTCACGCGGTTGCCGAGAAGGCCCAAGATCGACTTGGCGCCGCCCATCTTCTTGATCATGCGCATCTGGTCGAGCAGGTCGGTCATCGTGAAGCCCTCGCGCAGCATGCGCTCGGCGGCCTCCATCTGCTCGAGGTCGGCGGCCTCCTGGGCCTTCTCGATGATGCCGATAACATCGCCCATGCCGAGGATGCGCTTGGCCATGCGCTCGGGATTGAAGACCTCGAGCGCGTCGGGCTTCTCGCCCACCGAGGCGAACTTGATGGGCTTGCCGGTGACCTCGCGCACCGAGAGCGCGCCGCCGCCGCGGGCGTCGCCGTCGAGCTTGGAGATGATGACGCCGTCGAAGTCGGTGCGCTCGGCAAAGGTCGAGACCACGTTGACGATGTCCTGGCCGGTCATGGCGTCGACGACCATGAGCACCTGGTCGG
>CALUOB010000135.1 GCA_944322175.1 uncultured Coriobacteriaceae bacterium | reverse complement strand
TGCCGCGAGACCGGCGAGGCCAAGACCATCCTCTTTGGCCTCACGGGCACCGGCTACTTCGACATGGTCGCCTACGACAAGTTCAACCGCGGCGAGCTCGAGGACTACACCCCCACCGACGAGGAGCTCGAGCGCGGCTTTGCCACCATCCCGCACGTGCCGGGCATCCAGTAAAACACGCGCCTAACCGGAACGTCGCCTGCGCCAAGCGAGGCACGGCCCGGACGCGCCGCAGCGAAGGGGGCGAGCAACGACGTTGCTCGCCCCCTCCTCATGCCTCCGAGGCACCTCGTATACGCCCGGGCAGCGCGCCTACTCGGCGCTCGCCTCGGCACCGGGCTCGGCCTGCGGCTTCTGCGCCTCGATGCTCTCGGCCACGATCTTGTCGGGATCGATGCCGTCCATCTCGCGCTCGAGCACGTCGAGGTACTTGTTGTACATGTTCTCGGTCGCGATCTTGTGCGGCGACTTCTTGGCGTACGAGCGCACCATGGCAGCCGACTTGTTGACGGCTTGGATGGTGCCCGCGCCCGCCACGCAACCGCCGGGGCACGCCATGCCCTCGAGCAGGTAGCCGTTGTACTTGCCCTTCGCCGCCTGCTTCATCATCTTGCGGCAGTTGTCGAGGCCCTCGGCCGCCTCGATCTTGACCTCCATGTCGGGATGGTCCTTGTGAATGGCATCGACCACGGCCTTGGCCACGCCGCCCGCCACGGCAAAGCCGCGGCCGTCGGCGCTCGCGACCTCAAAGTCGGTGGCGCCGTCGCCCTTGAGCTTGGTGTACTGGATGCCCTTGGCCTCCATCATGCCCGCCATCTCCTCGAAGGTAAGCACAAAGTCGACCTCGCTCTTGATGCTCTTGCGCATGGCCTCGAGCTTCTTGGCCGCGCACGGCCCCACAAAGACGATCTTGGCGTCGGGGCGCTTCTCGCGAATGAGGCGCGCCGTGAGCACCATGGGCGTGAGGGCCATCGACACGCAGTCGGCGTACTCGGGGAACTCCTTCTTTGCCATGACCGACCACGCCGGGCAGCAGCTCGTTGCCATGAAGGGGATCTTGTCGGGGACCTCCTCGAGGAAGTAGCCCGCCTCCTGGACCGCGCACAGGTCGGCGCCGATGGCGACCTCCTCCATGCCCGAGAAGCCGAGCTTCTTAAAGGCGGCGCGCAGCTTGTCGACGTTGCCGCGCCCGCCGAACTGGCCCACGAACGAAGGCGCAACAGCGGCGATGACCTCCTCGCCCGCGCGGATGGCCTGGATCACCTGGAAGATCTGGCTCTTGTCGGCAATGGCGCCGAAGGGGCAGCTCACCAGGCACTGGCCGCAGCTCACGCACTTGTCGTAGTCAATGACCGCGCGGCCCTGCTCGTCGGAGCCGATGGCATCCATGCCGCACGCCGCAGCGCAGGGGCGCTCCCGGTGGATGATGGCGGTGTACGGGCACACCTGCAGGCAGCGCCCGCACTTGATGCACTTCTCCTGGTCGATGTGGGCCTTCTTGTCAACGAAGCTAATGGCGCCCTTGGGGCAGACCTCGCGGCACGGGTGCGCCAGGCAGCCCTGGCAGAGGTTCGACACCACGTACGACTCCTCGGCGCAGGCGTTGCAGGCAAAGTTGATGATGTTGATGAGCGGCGGCTCGTAGTAGGTCTCGGGGCGGGCCGCCTGCTCGGTGCCCTCCGAGATCTTGGCGGGCCGGTCAGCGCCCTGCATGGGCAGGCCCATGGCGAGCCTGATGCGCTCGCCCACGATGGCGCGCTCCAAAAAGACGCTCTCGCGGTAGGTAGCCACATCGCCCGAAATGATCTCGTAGGGTAGGTCGTCGAACTCGTCAAAGACACCGTCGTCGTCCTCGTAGGCCACGCGCGCAACGTCGCGGAAGACGGTGCGGCGAATGTTCGTGAGGTTGGTGTAAACCCCGCGCATTGCTTCAGCCATGACTTGCTCCCCTCGTCGGCTGTAACGCAGCGGACCGGACGCGGAGAGGCGCTTCTCGGCCACGGTCCCTTTGACAGAATTATAGGGGCGCTTCGCCGCGCAGAGGCTGTTCCGTAGGCCAGATGCGGGCAAGCGGCGCTATGATTCGCTGTACGTGCCCCCGTCGGGCAGTAAAGAAGATCAACAGCGCCCCGCCCCGCGCGCCTCCGCAGGCTGCACGCGCCTCGCGCGCCGCACCCAGCACCCGAGGCGCCCGAGGCGCTCACGTAAAGAAAGAAGGACCCCATGCGCACTTCATCAACCGGCACCGTCTCCGCGCCCACTCGCCGCACGTTCGTCTCCGCCGCCGGAGCCGCCGTCGCAGGAGCCGCGCTTGCCGGATGCACGTCCACCGCAACCGACGAGGGCTCCGCCGCGGGCAGTGCTGCCGGCGAGGGCGCCGCGGAGTCCGTAGAGGTGCGCGTCGGCTCGCTCAAGGGCCCGACCTCCATCGGACTCGTTCGCTTTATGGAGCAGGCCGACGCCGGTGAGACCGAGAACACCTACTCCTTCACGATCTCGGGCACTGCCGACGAGATCCTGCCCCAGGTCATCCAAGGCAAGCTCGACATCGCCCTTATCCCCGCCAACGCCGCCGCCGTGCTCTTCTCCAAGACCGAGGGCGCCGTCTCGGCCATCAACGTCAACACGCTCGGCGTGCTCTCGGTCGTGACCGGCGACGCGTCGGTCACCGCCTTCGAGGACCTTGCCGGCCGCACCGTCCTCATGACCGGCAAGGGCACCACGCCCGAGTACGCCATGCGCTACCTGCTCGACTGCACCGGCATTGCCGATCAGGTGACGCTCGAGTTCAAGAGCGAGGCCACCGAGGTCACCTCGGCGCTCGTGGCCGACGCCACGGCGGTAGGCGTGCTGCCTCAGCCCTACGTTACCGCCGCGCTCACCAAAAACGAGCAGCTCTCGGCGCCCATCGACCTGACCGAGGTGTGGGACGAGTGCGCCGCCGGCTCCGGCAGCCAGCTTGTTACCGGCGCCACCATCGTGCGCAACGAGTTTTTGGACGAGCACCGCAGCGCCGTGGAGGAGTTTCTCGCCGGGCAGCGCGCCTCGGTGGAGAGCGTCAACGCCGACCCCGCCGGCGCCGCGCCGCTCGTGGTCGAGGCGGGCATCGTCGAGGCCGAGCCCATTGCCGAGAAGGCC
>CALUOB010000134.1 GCA_944322175.1 uncultured Coriobacteriaceae bacterium | reverse complement strand
GCACGAGGTCGCCCACCACGCGGCCGGTCTTGCCGCGGGTGAGCTCGGCGAAGTCGGGGTTCTTCTTCTGCGGCATGATCGACGAGCCCGTGGAGAACGAGTCAGAAAGCGTGATGAAGCCGAACTCCTGGCTCGACCACAGCACGATCTCCTCGGACAGGCGCGAGAGGTGCACGGCCATGACCGAGCAGGCGTACTCGAGGTCGAGCAGGAAGTCTCGGTCCGAGACCGCGTCGAGAGAGTTCTCGATCACGCGGGCAAAGCCGAGGTCGCGCGCGGTCATCTGGCGGTCGAGCGGATAGCTCGTGCCGGCGAGCGCCGCAGCGCCGAGCGGGTTGGCGTCGGCGGCATCGAAGGCGGCGGCAAGGCGTGCGAAGTCGCGCTGGAACATCCAGGTGTAGGCCAGCAGGTGGTGCGCAAAGAGCACCGGCTGCGCGTGCTGCAGGTGCGTCATGCCGGGAAGCACGGTCGTGCCGGCAGCCTGTGCGGCGTCGAGAAGCGCGCGGCGCAGACCCAGGTTCTGCTCCATGAGGTGCCTGGCGAGCGCCTTGGCGCCGAGGCGCGTGTCGGTGGCCACCTGGTCGTTGCGGCTGCGCCCGGTGTGCAGGCGCGCGCCCGCGTCGCCGATGCGGCGCGTGAGCTCGGCCTCGATGGACATGTGGATGTCCTCGTCGTTGATGTCGAAGGTAAAGTTGCCCGCATCGATGTCGGCCTGGATGCCCAGGAGCCCCTCGCGAATGGCGTCGGCGTCCTCTTGGCTGATGACGCCCTGTGCCGCGAGCATTGCCGAGTGTGCGATGCTCCCCGCGATGTCCTGGCGGTACAGCGCCTTGTCCACCGGAAGCGACGCGCCGAACTCCTGCGTGAGCTCGTCGACGCCCTCCTCAAACCGTCCACCCCACAGCGCCATGACGCGCTCCTTTCGTGACTATGCGCCGGAAGGCCCCGGGACGCGGGGCCAGTGCGGCGCGCGTAAGCAGTTGATCTTCTTATCCTACAAAAAAGCGCGCCCGGATGGAGCCGGGCGCGCTCTCTTCAAAACCGTTTCTCCGACCGGTGGCCGAGAAGCTTAAAAGCTAGTGCACGGGCTGGAGGCCGGAGCCGGGACCCTGAACGCGAGACCAGGTCTTGGACTGCAGGCCGTGCAGGTCGATGAAGCCGCGGGAAGCGGTGTGGTCGAAGGTGTCGTTCTCGTCGTAGGTAGCGAGGTTGTAGTCGTAGAGGCTGTAGGGGCTGCGGACGCCGTCCATGAACAGGCCGCCGCGGCAGAGCTTCATGCGGACCTCGCCCGTGACGAACTGCTGGGTATAGGCGTTGTACGCGTCGATGGCGTTGCGGTTCTGGCTGAACCACAGGCCGCGGTACACGGTGGAGGCCCACTCAACGTCGAGCTTGGCCTTCTCCTTGAGAGTCTCGGCATCGAGGCAGAGGGTCTCGAGGGTGTGGTGCGCCTCGATGAGCAGAAGCGCGGCCGGGCACTCGTAGCACTCGCGGCTCTTGATGCCCACGACGCGGTCCTCGATCATGTCGAGACGGCCGTAGCCGTTGCGACCGGCGATCTCGTTGGCCTTGATGATGAGGTCGAGAAGCGGCATCTTCTCGCCGTTGATGGAGCAGGGCACGCCCTTCTCGAAGCCGATGACCACGGTCTCGGGCTCGGCCGGGCAGTCCTCGGGGTTGGCCGTCATGGTCCAGATGTCGTCCGGCGGGGTGTTCCAGGTGTCCTCGAGCACGCCGCACTCGATGGCGCGACCCCAGAGGTTGTCGTCGATGGAGTAGGGCTTCTTCTTGGTGGTGGGCACCGGCACGCCGTGAGCCTCTGCCCACTCCATCTCGGACTCGCGCGAGGTCAGGTCCCAGATGCGCACAGGCGCGATGATCTGCAGCTCGGGGTCGAGCGCGCGGATGGAGGTCTCGAAGCGGACCTGGTCGTTGCCCTTGCCGGTGCAGCCGTGCGCGACGTACTTGGCGCCGTACTCGTGGGCGATGTCGACGAGGTGCTTGGAGATGAGCGGGCGGCTGAGCGCGGAGAGCAGCGGGTACACGCCCTCGTACTTGCCGTTGGCCCAGATGGCCTTGGTGAGGTACTTGTCGGCGTACTCGGCGCGCATGTCAACGGCCTCGGAAGCGTACGCGCCCATGTCGAGCGCCTTCTGCTTGATCCAGCTGAGGTCCTTCTCGTCCTGGCCCACGTTGCCGCAGATGGCGATGACGTCGAGGTTCTTCTCGACCTGCAGCCACTTGACGATAACGGACGTGTCGAGGCCGCCGGAATACGCGAGTACGACCTTGTCCTTCTCTGCCATGGTTCCTCCTTTATGCTCTCCTGCCGCGGACCTGCGGGTATGGCCCCGTGCGCCAAACCGTGCTCGGCGCGCTGGCTGCGGCAAGATCAGCCTCTTGGGTACGTGCTGCGCTGCATTATAGCGCGGATTTGCATAACTTGCTATCGTTAACTCATTCGCAACGATATTTGTTATTGCTTATGCAGTTTTATGCATACTTCTGCTGGTTGTTCTCATGTGTTTGAATATCGGCACGGCAATCGGCGGTTTTATCGGATACGCAGAAGATGTGAACGTTCCGTCAACGGCGCTGCCGGTCGAATGTGGCGCCGGTGGCGTGGTCCACGTAGATCCAGCTTGCTCGCAAGCCGCTTCCCTACTTGGCGTCTGCCCAGGTGATGCCGGTGGATGCCTCGGCGATGAGGGGCACGCGCAGGCGCACGACGTTCTCCATGGTGTCGCGCACGAGCGCGATAAGCGCGTCGACCTCCTCCTCAGGGCACTCGAAGTCCAGTTCGTCGTGAATCTGCAGGATGAGGTGCGCTTGGAGCCCCGCCTCGCGCATGCGGTGCGGCACGTCGACCATAGCGAGTTTGATGATGTCGGCCGCAGTGCCCTGCATGGGGTGGTTCATGGCCGTGCGCTCGCCGAAGCCGCGCTGCGCCGGGTTCTTGAGTTTGAGCTCCGGGATGGGACGCTTGCGACCGAACATGGTCTGCGCGTAGCCCGTCTGCTTGGCGTCGGCCACGGTCTGGTCGAGGTAGCGGCGCACGCCGGGGTACACCTCGAAGTAGCGGTCGATCATCTCGCGCGCCTCGGCCATGGGAATGCCGAGCGACTGCGAGAGGCCGTACGCCTGCTGGCCGTACACGATGCCGAAGTTAACGGCCTTGGCGCGGCTGCGAAGCTCGCGCGTGACCTCCT
>CALUOB010000133.1 GCA_944322175.1 uncultured Coriobacteriaceae bacterium | reverse complement strand
CCTACATGGCGCCCGTACCGCTGCGCGGCGAGGAGTGCGAGCCCGCCATGGTGGCGTTTACGGCGGCCTGCGTGGCGGACGTGCGCGAGAAGGCCGGTCGCGGCAGCCGCAAGGCAACCTATGACGCCCTGTGGAGAAACGCCTGCGACCTCTTTGGACTGTAGGGGCGGGTTCCGGACGGTTTTTGGTCCCGGAAACGTCCGCGAGCCGCCCGTTCTTCTCAGCGGGCGGGTTCCGGACGGTTTTTGGTCCTGGAAACGTCTACAAGCCGCCCGTTCTTCTCAGCGGATGGACAGCGCGCACGCCAGCCGGGCGGTGAGCGTGGGACGTGCGACGGGCTCGTCGAAGGGCGATCCTGCGAGCATGGCCATGATGAGGCGGTCGAGCGGCTCGGAGACCCAGCGGCGCCTCCACCCCATGCGCGGGGAGCCCGCCGCGCAAAGCACCAGGCTGCCCTCGCAGACGACGAGCCCGCCCATCCAGCGCGCGCCCGCAGCCTCGCAGCATGCCTCCGTCTGCGAGAAGCGCGGCGGCGTCTCGCTGTCCGCGCCGTCGCGAAGGTAGGCGAGGGCGTAGACGCGCGTGTCGGGCGTCACCTGCGTGGCAATGGTTTCCTGTGCGGCGGCGACGTCTCGAAGGGCGTGGCCGAGAAGCACGGTGTCGCATGCGTCGATCTTCTCGCCGGGGGCGGCGTAGGCGAGCTCGGGTGAGGCAACGCCCGCCAGGCGCGCGTAGACGGGCAGAGCCTCCGCGAGGTCATCGAGCAGGTGGCGGGAGATCTTCTCGTCCGCCCGCGAGCTGGCGTTCACGAGCGCGATGCGGCGGGGAAGTGCGGGCTTTGCTGTGGGTTTGCGCCCCATGTCATGGTTTTCCGTCTGCACGCACGCTCCTCTCGCCTTTTCTCGCATGGTAGCACGCGGCTGGCAGGGGCTTGTCTTGCCCCGGTTGCGTGCTGTCGTCTTCTGAGAGAACCGCCGCCCGTGAGCCAGCCTGCCATGCGCCGAGAAATGCCGCCCTCTGTACCGTTTTCTTGGGATGTACGTCCGGAAAAGGCCTCCTCTGTACCAGCGCGCGCCGGCCCCGCCGACCGCATGCCGAGAAAAGCTGGCCGCTGTACCCGCGCGTCCGATGCCATGCCGAGAAATGCCGCCCGCTGTACCGTTTTCTCCGAGAGGGTGTCGTAATAATCCGCCTTCTGTACCACGCGCAAACCCGCTGCGTAGCCACCCCTGGTACACCGGGCGGCTTTTCAAGACGTGAGGTCTGCGGAGACGGTACAGAGGACGGCTTTTCTCGGCATGCGGTCGGCGGGGCCGGCGCGCGCTGGTACAGAGGAGGGCTTTTCTCGACGCGAGCTCCGCGGAGATGGTACGGCGGGCGGCATTTCGCGGCGCGCGGCCCAAGAAAGCGGTACAGCCGGCCGCATTTCTCGGCAGGCCGCCCGCGCCACGCCGTTCCGACAAAACACGACGGCCGCGTGCTACACTCTTTCCACCGACGCGACCCCCATCCGCCTTAGGAAGGGGGTCGCATGTCCATCGGTCGCCTTGCCCGCGCCGCTGCCGGGGAGCTCGCCGACCTGCTCTGGCCCACGCGCTGCGTGAGCTGTGACCAGCCCGGCGAGCTGGTCTGCGACGAGTGCCGCGCCGCGCTTGGCTGGATCGAGCAGCGCCTTGCCTGTCCCGCCTGCGGCGCACCCTACGGATTTCTCACCTGCACGGAGTGTGCGGGCACCTGGGCGCCCCGGGCAACCGTTGCCGCGCTCGACTTCCACGGAACCGCGGCGCGCATGGTCACCTGCCTCAAGGACGCCCACGAGCTGCGCCTGGCTCCCGTGATGGCCGCCGCGATGCTCACCTCGCTCGAGGAGGCGTCGGCCTGGGACGCGCCCGACGGCGCGCCGCGCTTCTCGCCGCACGCGACGGACGGCATCTGCTTTGTCCCCGCCACGTCCGCGGCCTACGCGCGTCGCGGCTTTGACCACATGGAGCTCGTCTCACGCGAGCTTGCCGCCTGCTCCGGCCTGCCCGTTGCCGACGTCCTCGTACGCCCCGAGGCCCGAGACCAACGCGAGCTTGGCCGAGAAGAGCGCGCGGCCAACCTCTTGGGAACCATTCGTGTCTGCGATGACGTTCTCGGCGCGCACCTGCTGCTGCTCGATGACGTTGCCACCACGGGCGCCTCGATCAACGAGGCCACCCGGGCACTTCTCGCCCGCGGGGCCGCGTCCGTGACGGCATGTGTCCTTGCTCGCGTGTGGTAGCGCTGCTCGCGAGCCCGCTTTCTCCGGGACGCGTTTTGGGACATTGGCTCTTGGGCGAGAAAAACTGCCCCCCGGAAGGTATACTCAAAGGAGTCTCGACCAGGTCTGTGGTTGCGGGCGGTCTTTCGCCCAAGTCCATGCCAGACGAGGGCAAAGGGATCCACGTAAGCTCGGGCGTGCGCGTCCGTGCGATCATGGCTCGTCCTAGAGGTAAGTCGCACCGTCCGTCATACTCATGAGGCATACGGCCTCGCGGGCGAGAGGGGCAAAAGTGGAGGTGCCGCGGCACCAAAAGCGACGTCCCCAGTGCGCGGGTGTGGGGTCAAAGACCAGGTCAGCTGGGAGAGACGCGATTTTGGACATTTGGGAAGAAGGATAGTCATGCCGCACAGCCACACTCGCATCCTCACCGCAACGGCGGCCGCGCTCTGCACCGCGCTTGGTCTGGGAGCCTGCTCCCTCGGTCCCGTGGACTTTGATGACTTCCTCATGAGCACCTCCGTTGCCGAGGCCCGCGCCGAGCGTGTGGCCGAGCTCGAGCAGGTGGTCGATGACTCGCTGCTCAAGAAGGCGGGCACGCTCACGGTGGGCATCCCTGCCGTCGAGTCGGTGCCGCTGGCGGTTGCGATGAGCGACGGTTCGCGCGCGGGAATGGACGTCGACACCGCCCACGCGCTCGCCGACGCGCTTGGGCTGGCCTCCGTCTCGTTTGTCTCGGTCTCTGAGATTCCCTCCGCTCTTGAGGAGAGCTGCGACGTGGTGATGGGAGTTGCCGCGGACGGCTCGAGCTCTGTTACGCCCACGGGCGACTACGCCCAGAGCGCCACCGGCCTCTTCACCACCCAGGACGTGACGGCCCCCATTGACGCCTCCGCGCTCTCCGGGGCAAGCGTGGGCGTGCAGGAAGGCTCCATCTCCCAGAAAACGATGGCAAATCTCGAGACGGGCGC
>CALUOB010000132.1 GCA_944322175.1 uncultured Coriobacteriaceae bacterium | reverse complement strand
CTGGTAGTCCTTGGCATGGTACATGGCGAGGACGGGGGAGAGCTTCTCGTGGCTGAACTCCTCCTCGTTGGGGTCGGTGGAAGTGACCTCGGCGATGAGGATCTTGGTCTTGGCCGGGACCTCGATGCCGGCGAGCTCGGCGATCTTGGGCGCAGGCATGCCGGGGATGCGGTGATCGAGGGCGCCGTTCTTGAACATGGCGGCACGCAGCTTCTCGGTCTCCTCGCCGGGCTTGACGAAGTAGCAGCCGCGGTACTCGAACTCGGCCTTGACCTGGTCGTAGATCGAGTCGAGAGCCGTAACGGACTGCTCGGAGGCGCAAATCATGCCGTTGTCGAAGGTCTTGGAGTGGATGATCGAGTTGACGGCGAGCTTGATGTCGGCCGTGTCGTCGATCACGACGGGGGTGTTGCCGGCGCCGACGCCGAGGGCGGGCTTACCGGAGGAGTAAGCGGCCTTGACCATGCCGGGGCCGCCGGTGGCGAGGATGATGTCGACGTCGCTCATGAGCTTGTTGGTGAGCTCGAGCGAGGGGACGTCGATCCAGCCGATGATGCCCTCGGGGGCACCGGCCTTGACGGCGGCGTCGAGGACGACCTTGGCGGCGGCGATGGTGCACTTGGCGGCAGCCGGGTGCGGGGAGATGATGATCGCGTTGCGGGTCTTCAGCGAGATGAGGCACTTGAAGATCGCGGTCGAGGTCGGGTTGGTGGTGGGGATGACCGCGCCGACGATGCCGATGGGCTCGGCGACCTTGGTCATGCCGTACGCCTCGTCGCGCTCGATCACACCGCAGGTCTTGGTGTTCTTGTACGCGTTGTAGATGTACTCGGCGGCGTAGTGGTTCTTGATGACCTTGTCTTCGACGATGCCGCGGCCGGTGTCCTCGACCGCGAGCTTCGCCAGCGGGATGCGCTGCTTGTTAGCAGCCATGGCGGCCTCGTAGAAGATCTTGTCGACCTGCTCCTGGGTGTAGGTAGCAAAAATCGCTTGGGCCTTGCGCATAGCAGCAAGCTTGGCCTCAAGCGATTCTACCGTGTCGACGATCTCGGGGACTTGCTCTGCCGGAGCGGCAGGAGTCTCTTTGATCTCCTCAGCCTTAGAAACGTTCTTTGCCATCTCTCAGCTCCTTAAACTAGAAAGACGATAGGCATCTTTTATTATATTCGGAGCTTGAATGGTTTTTGCCCAGATATTTGCAGTATGCAAAATGGTAAATCGTTTAACCTCTGTGAGCTGCGAAAACACAAGACTGTTGAAACAAAAGTTATAAACTGTCGAAACGAAATTCACAAAGTCACGACAAATAATGGCGTTGCCGTTGTCCGTGGGCACGGCTTCGAGGCTAGGGGGCGTTATGCCCAAACGCCTGAAGGTACAAGAGGGGAGCCTGGGCAATAAAAAAGCGCCCCACTGCATGCAGGGCGCTTGGCGCTCAAATTATGTGCGGTAACGCAGTTAGGAGCGGGCCACCTTGCCCGACTTGAGGCAAGCGGTGCAGACGTTCATCTTGCGGCGATGGCCGTCGACGACGACGTAGACACGCTGGATATTCGGACGGAACGTACGACGGGTAACACGGTGCGAGTGGCTAATGGAACGACCGGCAACCGGGTGCTTACCGCAAATCTCACAAACCTTGGACATCTTTGGAACCCTCCTTGAGCGCTTCGTGCGCTGCGTTACTCAAACAGCTCGGAAACTATACCACAAAATGGGGGCCGCGCAGATAATCTACACAGCTCACCTAGGGAAAAGCTCCGAGTTCGATGATGCTTCGTTTACGCCCCGTCCACATGCGCGGGTAGCGACCGCGCGAGGCTCAACCACTGTACTCAAAACGTGCGGCCCGTGCAAGAGAAACGCAGGAAAAAGTCCCCGCTGCCCACATGCGGCGCACTTAGGGGCAGCCCGCGGTTCCGTGTTGCCATTATGTATGGTTCGCGGGCAGGGCGGCGCGGGTTATAATGCAGGGGCATCTTATATACAATCACCCTGCTTGCGGTGCACGGAGAGAAGGAGACACGCATGGCAGAGAACATCGCCGGTACCTTGAGCGTTGCCAACGACGTTATTGCCGACATCGCCGGTTACGCCGCCCTTTCGTGCTACGGCGTGGTGGGTATGGCCGAGCAGCTTCAGGGCGCCGAGAGCGTGCGCGTCCTCGCGGCGCAGCGCCTGCGCAAGGGCGTCGTGGTCACGGCGACCGAGAAGGGCCTCACCGTCGATCTGCACGTTGTGCTCGAGGCGGGCGTCAACATGAAGTCGGTGAGCGCGAATCTCGCGAGCGCCGTTACCTTCATGCTCACTGAGGTTGCCGAGCTCGACCCCGCCAAGCTTTCCATCGTCATCCACGTCGACGGTATGAAGAGCCTCGACAACTAGCCCCACGGAGAATGCGCGCCATGATTCAGAACACTATCCGCACCTGCTTCCCGATTGCCGCCGCTGCGGTCGCCGAGAAGTCCGAAGAGATCAACAAGCTGAACGTCTTTCCCGTTCCCGACGGAGACACCGGCACCAACATGTCGCTGACGCTCAACTCCGTTGCGAAGGAGCTCGCTGCTCTTCCCGAGGACGCCGACATGAAGGCCGTGGCTGGCGCTATTACCCACGGCTCGCTCATGGGCGCCCGCGGCAACTCCGGCGTCATCACCTCGCAGATCCTGCGCGGCCTTTCCGAGGGCTTTGTGGATGCCAAGAGCCCCGTGGGCGCGGCCGACGTAGCTGCCGCCTTCCGTCGCTCGGTCAAGGTTGCCTTCCAGGCGGTCCGCAAGCCGGTCGAGGGCACGATCCTCACGGTTCTGCGCGACATCTCGACCCGTGCCGACGCTTGCGAGAAGGAGCGCGCCACGCTTCAAGAGACCCTCGACGCTATCGTGGTCGAGGCCTATCAGAGCGTTGCCCGCACGCCCGACCTGCTTCCGGTCCTCAAGGAGAACGGCGTGGTCGACTCCGGCGCCTTCGGCTTCTCGATCTTTATCGAGAACTTCGTGGCTGCCGTGCTCGGCCGCGAGACCGCTGCCCCCGAGATCGCCGCGACCTTCGAGTCGACCGGCGACGCCAAGGACGAGGCGCTCTCGCGCGTTCGCATCGAGGCTAACGACGACTGGGAGGGCTCGGAGTACCGCTACTGCAACGAGTTCCTCTTCAAGGCCGAGAAGCCCTTCGACGTGGACGCCTCGCTCGCCTACCTCGCCACGCTCGGCGACTGCGAGCTGATCGTGGGCGCCTACCCCGACTTCAAGGTCCACGTGCACTCCAACGAGC
>CALUOB010000131.1 GCA_944322175.1 uncultured Coriobacteriaceae bacterium | reverse complement strand
TTGTCATCTAAGATCGAGCTCCATCAGGTGCGAGGCGTGACGGAGCCCGCCGCCAACGCCGATGTCAAAGATACCGTGGTCGCAAAATCCGCACGAGAGGTAGAGGGAAGCTGCCGGAACGTCGATATCGAACGTGTCGAGACGAAGCGCTATCGCGCCACGGCGGCGAGCCTCGGCGGCTGCCGCAGCGATGAGGGAGCGACCCACGCCGCAGCCACGCGCAGAGGGGTCGGTGCAAAGCAGGTGGAGTACCGCCACCTCACCCACAGCGGCGGGAACATCCCATGGGGCGAGGTCGTAGTCCTCCCCCTCTTTATCGTCAATGATAAAGGCACCGAGGAGTGGCTCTCCGAGCGCAACAAAAAGGTTGCCTTCCGCCGTCTCGCGCTCAAGGCGATCGACGGTGGGGTGTGCGTCCATATCCCACCACACGTCGGGCGGGTCCACGCGCATGTGGGCGATGACGCGCTCGTAGAGCGCGATGATAGCAGGCAGGTCGTCGGCAGTCGCGCGGCGAACCGTGTGCGCAACGCAGTCAGGGGTACTCATAGAGCCTCCGCATCGACAGATGCCGCGACGTTGAGCCATGAGCCCGGCGGCGCCACTGGTGCCGAATACAAAACGGGCCCCGATGATACGGGGCCCGATACGATGCTTGTGGTGGAGATGAAGGGAGTCGAACCCTCGGCCTCTGCCATGCGACGGCAGCGCTCTCCCAACTGAGCTACATCCCCAAGTGACAGAGAGAGATTATGCCCCATGCCCGCGCTCCTGTCAACGCAAAAAAGAGAATTACACGGCGCACCATGTAGGGGCTCTCTACCTGCGCACAAAAAGGCCCGGACCCGACGTCACGAAAAATGAACCCACCTCCGAAAGGTGGGCGCCCTCATCGCCTCTTCCAGCGTCCTCAACAACGAAGGATACCTGTACTGACGCGACTGTGCGGGCTCCCTAAAAACACTTGACGGTTCACCCAGTTGCTCCGTCGGATCCGGAACAACTTAACTATAGCCTAGGATTCCGTAGAAGATAGGTCTTGACTTATACGAAAAAAGAGTGGGAGATACGCCCGCCGAAGGGCACCGCGGCAACCGGTCGGACCCGGCTTTGCGCCACTCCCCAAATGCCTTCCTGTACGTGAGGTGTAATCTCCGCACCAGGCAGGCGGACACGCCTGAACTCTAGTATCATGGCTAAGTTATTGTCCTGTAAAGCGCCGGTTTGCCGACGCTCGTCAACGATTCGGTGGCCACGCGTGGAGAAGTTCGCTACGTCGCATATCTGTATCGCGCTCGTTGCGTTCGTTGTGACGTTTCTCACCGTTCCGCTCGCCAAGCAGATCGCACTCGCCCTCAAGGCAGTCGACTACCCCGGTGCGCGCCGCATCAACAAGGTCCCTATCCCGCGCATGGGCGGTATCGCGATCTTTCTCGGTCTTGCCGCGGCACTTGCCGTTCAGTACTTCGGCACCAAGGTCCTCGGCTGGCCCCCGGCGCTGATATCGCATCCGAGCCTCGACATCAACTACATGCTGCTCGCCGTCTCAGTTGCAGCCGTCTTTGCCACGGGTGCGCTCGACGACGTCTTTCAGCTCTCGCCTAAAGCAAAGCTCGCCGGCCAGATCTTCGCGGCAGCCCTCGCCGTTGCCAGCGGTCTTACCATCTCTCGCGTCATAGACCCCTTCAACTCCGGCGCGTACCTTGAGCTCGGGTGGGTCGCCATCCCCATCACCATCGTTTATCTCGTGGCGTTCTCGAACATCATCAACCTCATCGACGGGCTCGACGGGCTCGCCACGGGCATCACGGGCATCGCCGCCCTCGCCATGCTCTACTACGCGCTCATGTTCGGACGCGTCGACGCCGCCGCGCTCTCCATTGCCCTCGCGGCCTGCTGCGCGGCGTTTCTCCGTTACAACTTCAACCCTGCGAGCATCTTTCTCGGCGATTCCGGCGCGCTCACGCTCGGCTTTTTGCTCGGCGTGATCTCGCTGCTCAACGTGAGCCGCACCGCCGCGCTCACCTCCATGCTCATCCCGCTCATCGTGGCAGGAGTCCCCATTATCGACACGTTCTCGGCCATCGTGCGCCGCACGCGCGCCCACGTGAGCATGGGGCAGGCCGATAAAGGGCATCTCCACCACCGCCTCATGCAGGAGGGGTACAATCAGCGCCAGTCGGTCGTGCTCATCTACCTCTGGTCGGCGCTGCTCGCCGTAGGCGCTGCAGTTATCACGCAGGTTCCCGCTGAGGCGCGCATCGTGATCTTTGTCACGCTTGCGCTGCTCTCGCTCGCCGTGGCGCGCCACCTCCATCTGTTTGAACCGGTGCTTCGCCACCATTACAATCCTAAGACCCACCAGGACGAGCTCGTCACACCCGACGACCCCGCCTTCGACCAAGAGGTACAGGCCTCAAAGGAGGCGGCCGAAAGGCGCAAAGAGGAGCTTCTCGAGAAGATCGGTCCGCTCGCTCACCATGAGCGCCTCGGCGCTGACGAAGAGACCGGCGCCTCCGACACCGACACCGCAACTCATGACGCCGACGAGGCGCACGCAAAGGAGTAACCATGCCTAACGAACGCAGCTACGAAACCGCACTCGATCGCAGCAACAAGATCCGCGCCGACCTCGATCAGCATCCCGAGAACTACACCATGCTCACCGGCGACCGCCCGACGGGCCGTCTGCACCTGGGGCACTACTTCGGCACCCTCAAGGGCCGCGTCGAGCTGCAGAACAAGGGCGTCAACACGAGCGTCCTCATCGCCGACTACCAGGTGATCACCGACCGCGACACCACCGAGCACATCCAGGACAACGTCTACAACATGGTTATGGATTACCTTGCCTGTGGCATTGATCCATCCAAGACCATGATCTATGCGCACTCCGCGGTTCCGGCGTGCAACCAGCTCATGCTTCCGTTCCTCTCGCTCGTGTCCGAGGCGGAGCTCCAGCGCAACCCCACGGTCAAGGCAGAAATGGAGGCCTCGGGCCATGAGCTCACGGGCCTTCTCCTCACCTACCCCGTGCACCAGGCGTGCGACATCCTGTTCTGCAAGGGCAACATCGTGCCGGTCGGCCGCGACCAGCTTCCGCACATCGAGCTCACGCGCCTCATTGCCCGCCGCTTCAACAACCGCTACGGCAAGGTGTTCCCCGAAGTCGACGCCCTTCTCTCCGAGACGCCCCTGCTTCCCGGCCTCGACGGCCGCAAGATGAGCAAGTCCTACGGCAACGCCATCTCCATCTCCATGACGGCCGAGGAGACCGC
>CALUOB010000130.1 GCA_944322175.1 uncultured Coriobacteriaceae bacterium | reverse complement strand
CTTGCCTTGTGGCGAAGGAGGGCTAAGATGACGCTCGCGCCGTTTGGCCTGCACGACGTTGGCTTTGCGCTCGGGTGGGGCATCGTGGCGGCAGGGTGCGTGTTCGACCTGCGCGAGCGCATCTTTCCCAACGCGCTCGCCTGCGCCTTGGCGCTTGCCGCCTTCGCGGCGTCGGCGCTTGCGGGCGCGGCTTTGGGACAGCGCCTGCTTTGGGCAACCGCGGTCACGGCGGCGCTTTTCGCGAGCGAGCTCGTCTTTAGGCGCCTCACCGGCACCTCGGGCCTCGGCATGGGCGATGTCAAGTTCGTCGGCGCCGCCTCGCTGGCCTTTCCCTTCTCGGCGCCAGTGGCTTTTGCGGGCGGCTGCGCGCTTCTCGCCGTATGGGGCCTGGTCAGGCGTCAAGACGTGCTGCCCGCCATACCGTTCGTGGCGGTTGCGCTCGCGCTCGTTGTTGCCGCTCAGATTGCGGGCGGGTCGAGTCTCGTCGCTGTGGCATGATGGGGGAGACGACCGGGCCTGGTCTCGGCGGCGCTCAGGCGCGCGGGCATGCGCTCTCCAGCGCTTCTCACGCGCGCCGCGCCGTTGCGGGGCCCGGGGCGTCGCATACCCAAGGGAGGTAGCATGGTCGATCTGCCCGACAACCTGTCGCCCGAGCTCACCGCGCGCATGGAGCGCGACCGCGCCCAGGGCTGGAAGAGCCCGTTCCGCTGCCGCGACATCGCGGTCGTGCGCCGCGAGAACCGCCCTTCCGACGCTGCGAGCGTGTGGCGCCCCGCCTTTGTGCGCGACACCGAGAAGATCATCCACATTCCCGCGTACAGCCGCTACAACGGCAAGACGCAAGTGTTCTCGTTCCGCAGCAACGACGATCTCTCGCGCCGCGGCCTGCACGTTCAGCTCGTGAGCCGCGTGGCGCGCGACATCGGCTTTGCCCTCGGCCTCAACGGCGATCTTATCGAGGCGATCGCGCTCGGCCACGACCTCGGCCACACGCCTTTCGGCCATGCCGGCGAGCGCTGTCTGCACAAGGTCTACCACGAGCGCACGGGACGGCACTTCAACCACAACGTGCACTCGGTGCGCGTGCTCGAGAAGCTCAACGGCCGCAACATGAGCCTGCAGGTGCTCGACGGCGTGCTCTGCCATAACGGCGAGTACGAGCAGCGGGTGTTTGAGCTTTCGGATCTTGCGGGCTTTGACGAGTTCGACGCCACGGTCGAGGACTGCTACGTGCGCGGCGGGGCGGCGATCAAGCACCTGCGCCCGAGCACGCTCGAGGGATGCGTGGTGCGCATCTCCGACATCATCGCCTACGTGGGGCGCGACCGCCAAGACGCCATCGAGGCGGGGCTCATGGACGGCTCGGAGTTTGACGACGGGCTCGGCGGCGCCTACAACGCCTGGATCCTCTCGCATGCTTCGGTCGACATCATCGAGCACAGCTACGGCAAGGACCGCATCGAGATGAGCGAGGAGCTCTTCGCCGAGCTGCGCCGCGCCAAGCGCGAGAACTACGAGAAGATCTACCGCGCGCCGTCCGTGGAGGGGGAGTGCGCCGAGGCCATCGTGCCGGCGTTCGATCGCATGTACGAGCGGCTGCTCGCCGACCTTCTCGCCGGCGACGAGACGAGCTACATCTTCCGCCACCATATCAAGCGCGTGCGCCGCGCGCTGTCGTACTACGACAAGGACTACGACTGGCAAAGCGACCCCGACCAAACCGTGGTCGACTACATAGCCAGCATGTCCGACGGCTACTTCATGGAGCTCACCGAGCACCTCTTCCCCGAACTCAGCTTCCCGAGAAGGACTTACATCAGGTAAGGGCCGCGCGCATGCAAGCGTCTGCGCTCGTGTGGTATCTGAGGACGGAGCGGTTGCCGCTATACTGGTAAGCCGAAATGACTTGCGTGCCGTGAGCGCGCCGGGCGCCTTGCGCGCGGTCCGGTTTGCCTGCGGCTTTGCTTACCTGTGGGAGGGGCTGCCCAGCTGCTCTTCTCGCCCGGCGCTTACTTAAGAAACGGATTGCCCATGGACCAGAAGCTCTTCACCTACGACATCGTGGCGGAGGACCCCAAGACGCACGCACGCGCCGGCGTTCTGCATACGCCGCACGGCGACATCGAGACGCCCATCTTCATGCCGGTGGGTACCCGCGCCACGGTCAAGGGCGTTCCGTGGGAGACGGTCCGCGACTTGGGCGCGCAGATCGTGCTTTCCAACACCTACCATCTGGCCATGCGCCCGGGCGCCGATCTTATCGACGAGATGGGCGGCCTGCACCGCTTTATGAACTGGCACGGGCCGATCCTGACCGACTCCGGCGGGTTCCAGGTGTTTAGCCATAACGACGCGGTCAAGCTCACCGACGACGGCGTGCGCTTCATTGCCACCGACTACGACGGCTCTCACGTGTTCTGGACGCCCGAGGACAACATGGCCATTGCCCAGAAGCTGGGCTCCGACATCTGCATGCAGCTCGACCAGTGCCCCGGCTACCCGGCCACGCGCGCGTACGTGGAGCGCGCGGTGGAGCTGTCGAGCATGTGGGCGGAGCGCTGCTACAAGGCGCATACGCGCCCCGACCAGGCGCTCTTTGGCATCGTGCAGGGCGGCATGCATCTTGACCTGCGCCTGCGCTCGCTGAAGCACCTCGAGGAGTGCGGCGATTTTCCGGGATACGGCATCGGCGGTTACTCGGTGGGCGAGAGCCACGAGACCATGTTCGAGACGCTTGCGCCGCTCGCTTCCGAACACATGCCGCGGAGCAAGCCGCGCTACCTCATGGGCGTGGGCAACCCCACCACGCTCGTGCGCGGCGTGGCGTGCGGCATCGACATGTTCGACTGCGTGCTGCCCACGCGCACGGGGCGCATGGGCACGGCGTTCTCGAGCGAGGGGCGTCTGAACTTCCGCAACGCCAAGTTCGCGCGCGACGACCGTCCGATCGATCCCAAGTGCACCTGCCCGGTGTGCACGGGCGGCTACATGCGCGCGCACATTCGCCATATGGTCACCACCAAGGAGATGCTCGGCGGCATCCTTCTTTCGATGCACAACATCTACTATCTGCTGGACCTCATGAAGCAGGCGCGCGCCGCCATCATTGACGGTACCTACGCCGACTTTGTCGACGCCTGGATGGCAAGCCCCGCTGCTCAGGATTACTAAGCTCAGCCGCGCAGAGGGTGCCGCAGCGAGTACGGCTCCCTCCTGCCTGCCCGCACCCCGCGAGTTCTACGCATCTACGAACGCTTGACGCAAATACGAACGCTTAGAAGCCGATTTCGGGCCGCAAGCGTTC
>CALUOB010000129.1 GCA_944322175.1 uncultured Coriobacteriaceae bacterium | reverse complement strand
CCGATCCGACGCTGCCCGTGATCTTGTTGGCGATATCGTATGTGTTCACGGTAGTTAACGGCGTTGCCCTGATCGCGTTCGGGCATTCGCTGCGCAAGAGCATGAGGCGCAACGCCGCGCTATGGTCGTACGCGCTTATCGCCTCGTCGATAGCTCAGATCGTGCTCAGGCTCATGACGCAGGGCGTCGACGTTTCGCTGGTTCCCGATTTCATCCAGCTCTTTATCGTGATCGCCATTTCGGTGACTGTCGACCCGAGCCTGATCAAGGAGCGTCGCTTCAGGCGCAAGATGGAGAACCTCGAGACGTGGCAGCGTGCCGAGGCGGGTCTGCTCGGACGCGACTTCGAGGGCAAGGGGTACATCGAGCTCAACTTCTTCAACCTGTTCTGGGTGTTCGTGGTCTGCTGCGTTTTGGGCTTGATCATAGAGACGGTGTATCACTTTGCTGTTGTGGTGCCCGGCGAGATTCAGGACCGAGCCGGCCTGCTGTTCGGGCCCTTCTCGCCCATCTACGGATTCGGCGCGGTGCTCATGACGGTGGCACTCAACCGCTTCTATAAGGCAAACCCCGTCATCATCTTCGTCGTGTCCGCGGTTATCGGCGGTCTCTTCGAGGCGGCAACCGCGCTCTTCATGGAGATGGGCTTTGGTGCCGTCGCTTGGGATTACTCAGGCTCCACGATCTTCGGGCTCTTTCCCGACCCCATCGCAGCGCTCTTCGGGGGTCGTACGAGCGCTCTGTTTATGTGCATGTGGGGAGCGCTCGGGTTTGTGTGGATCAAATTCTGCCTGCCGTGGATGCTCAAGCTCATCAACCTCATCCCGTGGCGCGCGCGTTACGCGGTAACGGCTCTGTGCGCCGCGCTTATGCTCGTGAACGGCATCATGACGCTCGAGGCCCTCGACTGCTGGTTCGAGCGCTTGTCGGGCATCGAGCAGACGACGCCCGTCGAGGAGTTCTTTGCCGCCAACTACGACAACGCCTACATGGAACAGCGCTTTGAGAGCATGACGATCACTCCGGACGATTCCGCCCGTATCGACACGTCGGGAATCGAGGAGGTCGCCGCGGGCGCCTCCGACGCCGGGTCCGACACCGGTTCGTCTGTTGTGGCAGGCGCGGCATGAGTGCGCGTCGGCGCCGCTGGGCGCTGAGGATCCTTGCGGTTCTCGTCGCGGTCCTTGCCGTTGGGGGAGTGTGCCTCGGCATCGCGGTGCACCACCGACTCGAAGAGCGCAAGCTCGAGGTCGGCGCGGTCGCGCCGCCTTCGGAGGCCCGCGCGCTCGAGGGCGTTTCGGACCACGAGGGCCCCTTCGAGGTTTCGGTTGACTTTACGACCATGGCTGCAGGTGCGGGAACGGTTTCGACGAGCATCTCGTGGGACGACGCATGGTTCTTCCAAGACCCGACCGAGTACAACCACGAGCTCGCGTCCACCTGCTCTGTGCTTTCGGCCATTGCGAACTCCGAGTCCGCCTACTACCAGGCCGGCTCTGACTCTCCGGCGTACATGGAGGACGCGCTTGCCAAACTCGGGTTCGAGGAGATTTCTACCGCTTCCTATCAGTACCGCAGCGAGGTGTTTGACGAAATCGTCGACTTTATCGTAGGCGCTGACGACGTCGTTGCCTATTCCGTTGCAAAAAAGTACGTGACCGACGAGGACGGAAGCGAGAAAACGCTTTACCTGGTGTCGATCCGCGGCAGCTACGGATCGGAATGGCTGAGCGACGTCAACCTTGGCAACGATGCCGAATACGAGATGGACGAGATCACCCACGAGGGCTTCTCGCAGGCCGCCCGTGAGATCGTGAACGATCTTACGGAGCGCATTACCGAGGAGGCCCAGCTCGACGGTACCGATGACATGGCGCTCCTGTTTTGCGGGCATTCCCGCGGGGCGGCCGCTGCCAACATCGCCGCCGCCTACGCCGACGAGATGTCGCAGGGGCTCCGCGTATTGGCGCCGCTCGAGAGCATCTACTGCTACACCTTTGCCACACCCGCGGTCACCACGTTCTCGACAGCGCACGACGCGCTCTACGACAACATCTTCAACATCATGAACCCGAGCGATATGGTGCCGCGCCTGCCTCTGGCCTCCTGGGGCTACGAGCGCTACGGCAACGACCTCTGGCTTCCTGGCTATGGCGACGACGGCTTTGCCGAGAAGCACGAGGGCATGTGCGAGATCTTCGAGGCCAATACGGGCGTAGAGTCTCCCTATGTACCCGAGGACCGCGAGCATATCGACAAGCTCGTCGAGGATCTGGGCCGCGAGATACCCGCCGCTGACGACCTCGCCAGTGCGGGCGGCATCTTTGCGCTCGTGCGAGATCTTCTCGCCGACGTGAATCCCATGCAGGTCCTCTACGGACATTACCCGAACGTCTACATTGCCTGGATGCAGTCGATATCTGCCGACGAACTGTCAACCGAGGCCTAGGAGAAGGGCGCGGCTCAGCTACGAGCCGCGCCCTTCTCGTGTTGTGGCCTTAGATGCTGTGGCTCTTGATTAGAACGTGATGGTTTTGGGCTCTGCGGTGAACGAGCAGAACGTGGCGGTTGCGTTCTCAAGTGCAAATACCTCGCAGTTGCCGTCGTCTGCCGCGTACATGTTCTGCAGCTCGGGGTACTCGCCGAGCACGGCCTCGCGCGCTTCGACCCTATCGTCGAGCACGGCGTCTGCCTCGAGGCGCAGCCAGCCGCCCTTGGTGTCAACGGCGCTGATGGCCACGCGCGGATGCGCGATCATCTGGTCCGAAACCGGCTTGACCTTGCCGGTCTGGATATAGAGCTTGCCCTCGAACTTGGCGATGGTGCCAAAGGGGCGTACCTGCGGGTTGCCGTCGGCATCAACGGTGGCGAGGAAGTAGGTGGGGTTCTCCTTGAGATAGGCCAGCACTTCGTCCATGGGGGTCCTTTCTCTAAGAGGGACGCTTGACCCTATCTATGTACCCCGATCGCGGTGCCGCTGTGCGCCGCGGCGCCGCGTTTGCCGTGGAAGGCCTGTGGCCTCGGACAAGCGCGTGCGCCCGAGCGCGCGATTCCCGCTACAATAGCTCAGGCAAAACCAAGAGAGCAATACGTCGTACGATCTGCGCCGAGACCTTCTCGCCATGCGCGTGCGGCAGGGAAGGAACACGCTATGCCAAGCCTGGCAGACGAGATCGCGTCGCGCCGCACATTCGCCATCATCTCGCACCCCGACGCGGGCAAGACCACGCTCACCGAGAAGCTCCTGCTCTACACCGGCACCATTCAGTCGGCGGGTTCGGTCAAGGGCAAGAGCTCGGCCAAGCACGCGGTGTCCGACTGGATGGATATCGAGAAGGCGCGCGGCATCTCCG
>CALUOB010000128.1 GCA_944322175.1 uncultured Coriobacteriaceae bacterium | reverse complement strand
TCCCGCCCTCCTCTCGTGCGATGCGTCGCGTTGGTTCAGCCATTGGTACATCGTCTGGCGGCTCGGGTATCCCAGCCCGCGGATCGCGCGGGTGACCGAACCGCCGCACTCCTCGACCGTCTCGACGGCCTTCCTCTTCTGCCCTTCGGTGTAGCTCGGCATTCGCGGACTCCTAACCGGACCGATTTGGTCCAACCATTTGTCCGCACCCCCGGCTGCATACGAGGGATATTTGACACCCGCTCTGAGCATTGCGAACATATTTGACGCTCTGACTCGGCATAATAGGACAATTTGACATTCCGAGCAGTGCGTCGGCGCTAAAGCTTGCGGCGACATTGCTCAATTGACGTTGTGAGGGTACATGTTATTGTCGCTGGCGCCTATGGAGGGGCTCACGGGGCATGTGTTCAGGCGAGTGCACGCCGCGTGCTTCGGGGCGCTCGACCGGTGCTACACGCCGTTCCTCGCTCCTCCGCATGTGGGCAGCAACTTTGGCAAGCGCGCGCTTTGCGAAGTCGACCCTGAGGGCAACCGGGGTCTTAACGTGGTGCCGCAGCTGCTGACCAAAAACGCAGACGAGTTCGTGTGGGCGGCGAAGCTTCTCGCCGAGATGGGCTACAGAGAGGTCAATCTCAACCTCGGCTGCCCTTCGGGCACGGTTGTTGCCAAGGGCAGGGGGTCGGGGTTCTTGCGCAACCTCGACGAGCTGGACGCCTTTCTTGAGAAGGTCTGCGCTGCGTCCCCCATCCCGGTGTCGGTAAAGACGAGGATCGGTCTTCAAAGTGACGAGGAGTACGACGAGATCCTCGCGATGTACTGTCGTCATCCGCTCGCGGAGCTTATCGTCCACCCGCGCGTGCAGAAGGATTTCTACCGTGGCGTTCCCCGGCAGGATCAGTACGGCAAAACCCTGCGCGCTGCGCCCTTTCCGGTGGCGTATAACGGCGACGTCTTTGGGTGCAACGACGTGGGCGCCTTGTCTGCGGCATACCCTGAGACGCGGCACGTGATGCTGGGTAGGGGCGTGCTCGCCAACCCTGCTTTGGCGCGCCTGCTGCGCGGAGGCTCGGCAGCCACCCGGGACGAACTCGTGCGCTTCCATGATCGGCTGTTTGAGGCCTATCTGGCCGAAATGGGCGGCAACGCGGTCTTTCGCATGAAGGAGTACTGGTTCTATCTCAAGTTTGCCTTTACCGATCCGCTGTGGGTCCAGCGCGCCGTGAGAAAAGTGCGCACGGTCGAGGACTATCGTGCTGCCGCGCGGAAGATCTTCTCGGGCGGGGAACTTGCGAAGGAAGCGCGCTTTAGCGGTTAGGCCGGGACGGGTTGGCGTTGCGGACAGCAATGAAGAAGCTTCTTATTGCTACAATGTAGCTACTCTAGGGAAGGAGCATGCATGGACGCCCTTCTTGATCCGGTAGGAGCAAAAGAGGCCAAGAATCGGTTCAGCGAGCTTGCTGCTGAGGTCAACCGCACGGGCAGCGCTTTGCCCGTGCTCAAGCATGGCAAGCTTTGGGTGCTTATTCAGCCCGCAAGCGATGAGGTGAGGGCGCGCCGCGACCGGTTGCGTGCGTTCCGTTCCCTTACCGATCTCGTTGATCGAGAAGCAGGCAATGAGCCCGGCTGGGACCCTGATGTGTCTGACGCCGACTTGCTGGGTGAGGAGAGGACGAGACGCTTTGGCTGACGTTATCCTCGATACCAACATTGTTCTCGATTACCTGAGTGCTACCCGCGAAAAGCATCTCGAAGCGGTGGACGTGTTGGAGCAGCTGCTGGAATCGGACAGGTACGAGCCGGTGATTCTCGCCGCGAGTATCAAGGACGCGTACTACATCCTGTGCCGTCATTTTGGGGCTCGGCGCGAGGCTCTCGTGCGCGAACGGCTCAACGTCTTTCGCCGGGTAGTGAGCGTTGCGGAGCTTTCTCTCGATGTGCTCGATCGGGCTTTTGCCTCTGACGAGCCGGATCTTGAGGACGGCATCGTTCGCGCAACGGCGGAACTACGCGGGGCCGCCGCAATCATCACGCGCGACCGCAGCGCCTACGGCTCGTCGGCGGTTCCGAGCATGACGGCGAAGGACTTCTTGGAGCAGATGCTGTAGAAGGTGTGTCCCCGGCTGCCTTCTGCCGTGCGTTGTAGACGCGGCGGCATCGTTTATGCGTCGTTGCGCCTGCGGGCGCTCACGGGTATTCTAGTTCAGCTTCTGCACCTCAAGAGAACGGGAGCCACATGGATATCATCGCCAAGATTGCCGAGGAGCTCGGCCTTAAGCCGGCTGCCGTGGATGCTGCCGTCAAGCTTATCGACGAGGGCAACACCATTCCCTTTATCGCGCGCTACCGCAAAGAGGCCACGGGCGGCATGGACGACGTGTCGCTGCGCGCCCTAGCCGACCGTCTCGCATACCTGCGCAACCTCGAGCAGCGCAAAGAGGACGTCATTGCGCTTATCACCGCGCAGGGCAAGCTCGCGCCCGAGCTCGAGGCCGACATCCGTGCCGCCGAGCAGCTGCAGCGCGTCGAGGACCTCTACAAGCCGTACCGCAAGAAGCGCTTGACGCGTGCCGGCAAGGCGCGTCAAGCGGGGCTCGAGCCTCTGGCCAACATGATTATCATGCAGATCAAGACCAAGGGGTCCGCGCTCGACGAAGCGGCGCGCTTTGTGACGCCCGAGGCTGCCGAGGCCGGTTATGACACGCCCGAGAAGGCGCTCGCCGGCGCTTCGGACATCGTGGCCGAAACGGTTGCCGAAGACGCCGAGAACGTGGCCGACCTGCGCTCCTTTACCGAGGCGACGGCAGAGATCGTATCGGTTGCCGCCGACCCTGCCGAGAAGACCCCATACGAGCCGTACTACGACTTTGCCGAGGCCGCTTCCAAGATTCCCAACCACCGCGTCCTTGCCATCGACCGTGGCGAGCGCGAGGAGAAGCTCCGCGTGCGCGTGCGCGTTGACGGCGCCGCCGCCGTGGCGCGCCTGGGGAGCCGCTGGCCGCGCCGCCAGGGCGTCTTTGCCCCGGTGCTGGACGCCGCCATCGAGGACGGTTACAAGCGCCTCATGGCTCCCTCGCTCGAGCGCGAGCTGCGCGCCAAGCTCACCGTGCGCGCGCAGATGGACGCCATCAAGGTGTTTGCCAAGAACGTCGAGAGCCTGCTCTCGGCCCGTCCCGTGCGCGGCGCTCGCATCATCTCGCTCGATCCCGGCTTCCGTACCGGCTGCAAGCTCGCGGTTCTCGACGAGACAGGCAAGCTGCTCGACCATGGCGTGGTATATCCCACCAAGCCGCGCCACGATGTGGCTGGTACCAAGCGCACCCTTGCGCGCCTGGTTTCCAAGTACCGCATCAACACCATCGTCATCGGCAACGGCACGGCCAGCCGCGAGACCGAGGAGGTCGTGTCGGAGTTCATCGCCGAGCAGGCGCCGGAGCT
>CALUOB010000127.1 GCA_944322175.1 uncultured Coriobacteriaceae bacterium | reverse complement strand
CGAGCTCACCGCGCGCGCCATCGCCGCCGAGGTCGGCCTCGACGAGAGCGCCGTGATCGCCGACGTGCTGCCGCAGGACAAGGAGCGCCACGTGAGCAGCCTGCAGGAGGCGGGCCACTGCGTCGCCATGGTCGGCGACGGCATCAACGACGCCCCCGCCCTCGCGCGCGCCGACGTGGGCCTCGCCATCGGAACCGGAGCCGACATCGCCGCCGAGTCAGCGGACGTGGTGCTCATGCGAAGCGATCTTGTCGACGTGGCTCGCGCGGTGGAGCTCTCGCGCGCCACCATCCGCAGCATCAAAGAGGGGCTCTTCTGGGCGCTCATCTACAACGCCTGCCTCATCCCGCTCGCCGCGGGCGCGTTCTACCCGGTGCTCGGCTGGCAGCTGTCACCCATGTTCGGCGCCGCGGCCATGAGCATGAGCTCGGTCTGCGTGTGCTTGAACGCCCTCAGGCTGCGCGGCTTCCGTCCCAAGGTCGCCGGCGAGGCGCATTGACGGGCGCGCGGCTGAGCGTCCTTGCGCCAGATGCGGTGCTTCTCGCCGGAAGCGGCGCAAGCCAAGCAGTACTACTATGTTTGCAAGCCTTAACGAGAGAAAGGACCATCATGAAGAACATCACGCTCCACACCCAGGGCCTCATGTGCCACAAGTGCGAGGCCAAGGCCGAGAGCGCCGTGCTCGGCATCGAGGGCGTCATTGACGCCGAGGCCGATCACGAGGAGCAGACCGTACAGGTGAGCTGCGAGGACGCCGTGGGCGCCGACGCGCTCGCCACCGCCGTGACCGAGGCCGGCTACCAAGTCGTATCGGTCGACGAGGCGTAAGAGCCCCGCGCAGCGGCTGGACGTGCGGCTGCCTCAGCCCGCTTTCGCACAACGCCCACCCCGACCTGACCAGTTCGCCACGTTTTTCAGGAGCACCCATGCAAGCCGACCATGCCAAGATCCTGCAGCTCGTTAAGACCGCGCGCGGCCAGCTCGACGGCGTGGTCAAGATGGTCGAAGACGACCGCTACTGCCTCGACGTGTCGCAGCAGCTCATGGCGGCGCAGTCGCTCATCGCAAAGGCCAACGTCGCCGTGCTCAAGGCGCATATGGAGTCCTGCGTAAGACAGGCCATGGAGTCGGGCACGCAAGAGGAGAAGGAGCAGAAGCTCGCCGAAGTAGAGGCCCTTCTCGAGAAGCTCGCCCGATAAACCCGCGCCAACACCGTGCAAACTCAATAAAACGAGGAGGACCTCGCGCTGATGCGAGGTCCTCCTCTCAGTCGTCAAGAGCAGTTCCCTCTCCTGCCCTCGAGCATGTGACTTATGGCGAACAGGGGCCTGTGCCCCCAGTCGGCCTGAACGAGAAGGGCATAGACCTAGCGGTCATGCCCGACGAGCGAGGGCCGAGGTCGAGCGGATGCCGGGCCTTTCGCAGTGGGGCAGATCGGCGCGGAAGAGGAGCGCGGCGTGCTTCGCACGTGAGCGACGATTGAGCGCCGAGGTGCCGTGCTGCGGAAGGCCCCGCAGGTTCGTCAACCCTTACGCCAGGTCCTCGCCGTTGGTGGCAATTACCTTCTTGTACCAGAAGAAGCTCTTCTTCTTGGAACGGGCGAGGGTGCCGTTGCCGTAGTCGTCGCGGTCGACGTAGATGAAGCCATAGCGCTTGGACATCTCGCCGGTGCCGGCGGACACGAGGTCAATGGGGCCCCACGTGGTGTAACCGAGCATCTCGACGCCGTCCTCTTCGATGGCGGCCTTCATCTGCTCGATGTGCTTGCGCAGGTAGTCGATGCGGTAGTCGTCGGCAACGTAGCCGTTCTCGTCCGGCTCGTCGATCGCGCCGAGGCCGTTCTCGACCACAAAGAGCGGCTTCTGGTAGCGGTCGTAGATCTCGTTGATGGTGATGCGGAAGCCCAGCGGGTCGACCGGCCAACCCCAGTCGGTGTAGGTGAGGTAGGAATTCTTCACGCTCGCGAACGCATTGCCCGAGGCGTTCTCGGCGCTCGAGTCGGGAGAAGCGACCGTGCGGGTGTTGTAATAGCTGAACGAGATGAAGTCGACGGTGTTCTCGGCGAGGATCTGCTTGTCCTCCTCGGTCATGCCCACGTCGACGCCCTCGCGCTCGAGCATCTTGAGTGCGTAGTTGGGATAATAGCCGCGGCTCTGAACGTCAACGAAGAAGTAGTTCTCCTGGCCGCGAACCTGTGCCTCGCGCACGTCCTTGGGGTTGCAGGTGTAGGGGTAGAACGAGCCGGCGGCGAGCATGCAGCCGATCTTGTTCTCGGGATCGATCTCGTGGCCGATCTTGGTTGCCCAAGCGCTTGCGACGAGCTCGTTGTGGGCGGAGATGTACTTGGCAGCGATCTGGTTCTCGCCCTCTTCGAAGACCAGGCCTGCGCCCATGAAGGGCATATGCAGGATCATATTGATCTCGTTGAAGGTGAGCCAGTACTTAACAAGGCCCTTGTAGCGCGTGAAGAGCACCGTGACGAGCTTCTTGTACATGTCGATAAGCTCGCGGTTGCGCCAGCCGCCGTACTCCTTGATAAGGTGGATCGGGCAGTCGAAGTGCGTGATGGTCACGAGCGGCTCGATACCGTACTTCTTGCACTCGCGGAAGAGATCCTCGTAGAACTGCAGGCCCTCTTCGTTGGGCTCGGCCTCGTCGCCCAAGGGGAAGATGCGGGTCCAGCCGATGGACAGACGGTACGTCTTGAAGCCCATCTCGGCGAAAAGCGCGATGTCCTCCTTGTAGTGGTGGTACATGTCGATGGCCTTCTGGGCAGGGTAGAAGTACCCGTCCTCAAAGTCGAGCATCTTGCGCGTGCCGCAGCCGACCGCCTGACGATCAGCGCCGTGCGGCATCACGTCGACGTTGGCCACGCCGCGGCCGCCCTCGTTGTACGCGCCCTCGCACTGATTGGCCGCCGTAGCGCCGCCCCACAGGAAACCCTCAGGAAAAGCCATGTGCTCCCCTTTCGTCATGGCACCGCCCACCCAACGGCGGCACCCCAATGCACAGCCCAGCGCCTTGCCCTTCTCGCATCGTCATACTGGCGCGGAAGCAAGCCGCAGGCTCCTTACCCGTTAGTATACGGAGCATAAGGCCGGCCACTGGCCATCTGATTCGTTTTTGGCACTTCTTTTCCGGCAGACGGAACTACAACCATCCGTCTTGGCATCTTTTGAAACATCTTCAACCATGGGGTTCGGAACCACCCAGAACGTCCTCGCCCGAGCCCCCCTGCAAACCGACGCCGGCTTGCACCTGAAAAACAACTTCGGTTTGCAGAAGCACCTGCGGAAACGCCAGACCCGGAGCCGTTTTTCAATGACAACCCGGATTCGGTTTGCAGAAGGGTGCGCGCCGGTCAACCGACGCCACGGTCCCGACAAAACAGGGCCCCCATTTGTCGGAACAGTGGCGTCGGTGTCTGGCGTTTGTCGGAATCGTGGCGTAGGTACGGGGCCGTACGGTGGG
>CALUOB010000126.1 GCA_944322175.1 uncultured Coriobacteriaceae bacterium | reverse complement strand
GCCGTTGCGATAATGCGCACGTCATTGCGGTGACGTGCATCTATGGACCTGCGAAAGAGCCGTATCTCGCTCGGTGCGCTCGTATCGCAGCGCAGGGCTCGTGCGATCGATCGGCGCAGCGCTTTGAGCGTGCGCTGTTCGGTAGTGCACGAGTTCAGGGGAAGTCGAATCTCGGAGAGCTCTAGCATGTCGCTCCTTACGTGTGTGAGGTGTCCGCGACAGACGGTTTCGCGGCGACGGCAGCGCGTGCGGCTGATGCTCCGGCGCGCACTCCCGTGAGCCATGCCCAGGCGAGGTTGTATCCACCGCAGTCCGCATCTTGGTCGAGAGCTTCTCCGGCGGCAAAAACGCCCGGTCTGCTCTTTGCCTCGAGCGTCTCGGGGTCGAAAGACGTTAGCGAGAGACCGCCGCGCGTAACTTGCGCACGCTCAATGTCTGCGAGACCGGTCACGTTGAAGTCGCAGTGCGTGCAGAGATACGCGACATCCTGAACAAGGCTTTTGCTGCGAGAAGAGCAGCTGCGCGCGTATTCGATAAGCGCCTTGCCGAGCGCAGGGGGAAGTACGCCGTCGAGCCAAGAGGAGCCGTGGCCGCCGTTTGGCCCGAAGCGTTTGACGAGCAACTCGGCAAGTGTCTGTTCGTCGATCTCGGGCGTGAAGTTAAGGCGTATGGTGTCTCCCGCAGTCACGCGTCGCGAGAGGTTGAACGCCATGATTCCCGAGAGGCCGAACGAGCGGAACTGCATCTCGCCGGTTTCGCGCCAGATGAGACTGCCTTGCCGAACGAGCGTTGCCTCGCAGTCGATACGCGTGCCCTCCAGCTTTTTGAGTACAGGAGAAGTGCATGCGATGGGGCAGAGCACGGGGGATTCTGGTTCGATGGGAAGATCGAGCGCCTGCGCCCAAGTGCCCGCCTTGCCCCCTGTGGCGACGACGATCGCAGGGGAGCTGAGCTCCCGTTCGCGCCGTGGTGCTTCCTGCGCGCGGCGCCTCAGCTTGCGGTCATTCTCACCGCTGCGGCGCTGTATCGCTTGCCGCGGCGCAGAGACGCGAAGGCGCCAGATCCTGTCGTCAGAGCCGACGCGCTCAACGCTTGCGCAGCACACGGTCTTTACGCCCGCATCGGCGCATGCTTGCAGAAGCATCGACCGGACCGATTCGGCGCGCTTGCTGCGCGGAAAGATCCAGCCGTTCTGATCGACGGTCAACAGTCCGACGGAGGAGAAGAGCTTCTCGATATCCGACTCGGGCGCGGTGCCAAATACGGCACGCGCGTACGACGGGTGCCGGTAGTGCTCTATCGAAAGATCGGCATTCGAGAGGTTGCAGCGTCCGTTTCCGGTTGCGAGTATCGGAAGCCCGCATTCCACGTCGCGTTCGACAACAGCGGTGCGGGCTCCGGCGCGCGCGGCTGTTAGGGCTGCGCAGAGGCCAGACGCCCCGCCGCCCACGACGATGACGTCATAGGCGGACGGGGCGATGTGGTGATTGATGGGTTTTGCGCGTTTGTCCGACGTAGCTTGGCCCATGGCTTAGCTATTGGAAGATGCGTCCGACATGCGGATAGGGGACTCGTGACAAGAGGTGCTCGTTTGGCTGTTGTCCGAGGCATCGGGTACGCAGGCATCGGCGGCGAGGTCTGCTCCGTTGTCGCGCTCGGGGACATTGGCGCATGCCGTGAGCGCGTCGGCGAGCAGTCCCTGGGGCAGGACGGTTTCGAACGTGCCTTCGTCGCACGAGGCGGCAAGTGCGGGGTCGATCGGCAGGCGCCCGAGAACCGAGATTCCATAGGAATCTGCAACCTGTTCGAGTTTGCTCGTGCCAAAGAGCTCGATCTTCTCGCCGCAGTGCGGGCAGAGCGCGTAGCTCATGTTCTCGATCACGCCGAGAATGGGAACGTTCATCTTGCTTGCCATGTTGACGGCCTTGGCAACGATCATCGATACAAGGTCCTGCGGGCTGGTTACAACCACGATGCCGTCGACCGGAAGGGACTGGAATACCGTGAGGGCAACGTCGCCCGTCCCGGGGGGCATGTCGACGAGCAGGTAGTCGAGCAGGCCCCAGGCGGTGTCGGTCCAGAACTGTCGGATTGCGCCGGCGATAACCGGGCCGCGCCACAACACGGGGTCGGTCTCGTTGGCAAGCATGAGGTTCGACGAAATGACCTTGACGCCGCCGTCGGAGACCTCGGGCAGGATGAGGTTGCCCACACCGCTGCAGTGGCGTCCGCTCATGCCGAACATCTTGGGGATGGAGGGGCCGGTGATGTCGGCGTCGAGAATGCCGACCTTGTTGCCCTGACGCGCTAGCTCGGTTGCGAGGATGCCCGTGACCATGGACTTGCCGACGCCGCCTTTGCCCGAGAGTACGGCGATGACGCGCTTGACGTCGGAAAGGGCGTTGCGTTCGAACGCCATGGAGTTTGGCTGCTCTGCCATGTTCGTGCCTCCTAGTGGATGTGCGGGTGATCGCTCGTTATTGTACCCCCTTTGGCGCGCTCGCCTTCTGTGCCGGGCTTTCCGAGTGCGGTAGATTTATCGTGATACTCCGGACGCGCGTTCGAGGGCGAGCGGCCCGCGAGTAGACTTATCCCTTATGGAGCAGAAAGGGATCAGGCATGTCTGAATCTTCGATCGTTATTCGCGGCGCTCGCGAGCACAACCTGCGCGACGTCGATCTGGATATTCCGCGCGACCAACTTGTCGTCATCACCGGGCTCTCAGGATCGGGCAAGAGCTCGCTCGCGTTCGACACCATTTTCGCCGAGGGCCAGCGCCGTTACGTTGAGTCGCTTTCGAGCTATGCGCGCCAGTTTCTCGGGCAGATGGACAAGCCCGACCTTGATTCCATCGACGGTCTTTCTCCCGCCGTATCGATCGATCAGAAGACCACGAGCAAGAACCCGCGTTCTACGGTAGGCACGGTAACCGAGATCTACGACTACCTGCGCCTGCTGTACGCCCGTATCGGCACTCCGCACTGCCCCGAGTGCGGAAGGGTTATCGAGAAGCAGACGACCGATCAGGTTGCCGACAAGATTCTTGCCGTCGGCAACGGAAGGCGCGCCTACGTGCTCGCACCCGTGGTTCGCGGTCGCAAGGGCGAGTATGTGAAGCTTCTCGACGATCTCCGTCGCGAGGGTTTCTCGCGCGTGCGCGTTGACGGGGAGGTGCGTTCCCTCGACGACCCCATCGACCTCGACAAGAAGTTCAAGCACACGATCGAGGTCGTTGTGGACCGTATCGTGATCCGCGACACCTCGCTCGGCCGTATCGCGGAGGCCGTCGAGCAGGCGACGAAGCTGAGCTCCGGCAACGTGAGCGTGTACCTCCTGCCCGATCGCAGCGCTCCCGAAGGCACCGAGGGGGAGCTTCTCGAGTACTCCCTTGCGCTTGCGTGCCCTGTTCACGGCCATTCCATCGACGAGCTCCAACCCCGCGACTTCTCGTTCAATGCCCCGTACGGCGCATGCCCTGAGTGCGACGGCCTGGGGTTTAAGAAGGCCGTCGACGCCGAAGCGCTCATCGAGGATCCGAATCTCTCTATTGCCGAAGGCGTTTTCGGCAGCTTCTTCGGGCGTTCCAACTACTATCCTCAGATCTTCTTTGCCCTCTGTCGTCACCTTA
>CALUOB010000125.1 GCA_944322175.1 uncultured Coriobacteriaceae bacterium | reverse complement strand
GCCCGCTTCGACGAGAGCCCCACCGAGCGCGTCAACGTCAACGGCCAGTACATGAAGGAGTACTGGGGCGAGGGCTCGGCGCGCGCCCGCAACTGGCAGCGCTACGACCTCGGCGGCGCGGCCAAGCTCGGCTTCGTCGAGGGCGTCGATTCCTACGTGCCCTACGCCGGCTCCCTCAAGGGGGGCGTGAGCCAGACGCTCTACAAGATCAAGTCGACCATGTGCAACTGCGGCGCTCTCACCATCAAGGAGCTCCAGGACAAGGCGCGTCTCACGCTCGTCTCGTCCACCTCTATCGTCGAGGGCGGCGCTCACGACGTCGTCGTCAAGGATTCCAACCAGAGCGTGAGCTACTAAGACCAGCCAGGGGGGCTGCCGGGGCATATCATCCGCTGCTCGGGCAGTCCTCTTCGCGACGGAAGCGCCGGGAACGGCGCTTCCTGCTCATGCGGAATCTCGCATCGGACGATACGCCCCGGCAGCTCTTCGGGGCTGTGTTTCGGATCGCGCACTTATCGACCCTTGGTGAATTACAGGGCGAGCTGCGGTATTGTCGAATGCGAGGTTCCGCACGCAAAGGAAGCGCCGTTTCCGGCGCTTCCGTCTTGCGTCAGGATGTGTTTGAGCAGGCGACAATACCGCAGCTCGCCTGCTTTGTGAGTTGCTAAGGAGAGAAGAGATGTGCGATAGCCATACGCACCGCGAGATCCCTGCCTACGATGCGCAGGCCATCGAGGCAAAGTGGATGGAGGCGTGGGATCGCGACGGTATCTATAAGACCGACACCGACGCGTCCAAGCCCAAGAAGTACGTGCTCGAGATGTTCCCGTATCCGTCGGGTGACCTGCACATGGGCCACGCGCGCAACTACACCATCGGCGACGCCATGGCGCGCCAGGCCCGCATGCGCGGCTTCGACGTGCTGCATCCCATCGGCTTCGACGCCTTCGGTCTGCCCGCCGAGAACGCGGCCATCAAGCACAACACCCAGGCCAAGGCATGGACGTACAAGAACATGGACCAGGCGCTCGCCACGATGCGCCGCATGGGCTTCTCCTACGACATGGACCGCCTCGTCAAGACCTGCAGCCCCGACTACTACCGCTGGGGCCAGTGGATCTTCCTCAAGATGATGGAGCGCGGCCTGGTCTACCGTAAGAAGAACCCGGTCAACTGGTGCCCCAACTGCAAGACCGTTCTCGCCAACGAGCAGGTCACCGACGGCGTGTGCTGGCGCTGCGGCGAGGCTCCCGAGAAGCGCGATCTCGAGCAGTGGTACTTCAAGATCACCGACTACGCCCAGGAGCTCCTGGACGACCTCGAGAAGCTTCCCGGCTGGTCTGAGCGCGTCAAGCAGATGCAGGCCAACTGGATCGGCCGCTCCGAGGGCGCCGAGGTCGACTTCACGCTCTGCGATGTTGACGGCAACCCCATCGAGGGCGACGAGGGCAAGATCACCGTCTTCACCACGCGCGCCGACACGCTCTTCGGCTGCACGTTCTTCCTGCTCGCGCCGGAGTACGACGGCCTCATGGACCTCGTTCAGGGAACCGAGTACGAGGCGGCCGTGCGCGAGGTCGTCGAGGGCGCCGAGAAGATCACCGCGGTGGAGCGCGCGCAGGGCGAGCTCGAGAAGCACGGCGCCTTCACGGGCCGCTACGTGGTGAACCCCATCAACGGCGAGAAGGTCCCCGTGTGGGTGGCCGACTACATCGTCGCCGACTACGGCACCGGCGCCGTCATGGCCGTGCCCTGCGGCGACCAGCGCGACTTTGAGTTCGCCCGCAAGTACGACCTGCCGGTCAAGCCCATCATCCTCACCGACGAGGACCTCGAGGCGCTCGTTGCCGAGGCGGGGGAGGGCGCTACAGCGGAGTCCGTGGTCAGCGCCTACGCCGCTCCCACGGTCGACTGGGCCGAGGCTCATGCCACCGACGGCACGCTCGTGCAGTCCGGCCGCTTCACCGGCATGCGCGGCGGCAAGCACTCCGAGGGCGAGGCCGCGGTCGTGGCCGAGCTCGAGGAGCGCGGCGTCGGCCGCCGCAAGGTCGAGTTCCGCCTGCGCGACTGGCTCATCAGCCGCCAGCGCTACTGGGGCAACCCCATCCCGGTGGTCTACTGCGACCACTGCGGCATCGTTCCCGTTCCCGAGGACCAGCTGCCCGTGGTGCTGCCCGACAACCTCGACCTCGGCGCCGGCGAGACGCTCGCCGAGTG
This sequence comes from uncultured Coriobacteriaceae bacterium, assembly GCA_944322175.1. Lineage (GTDB taxonomy): Bacteria > Actinomycetota > Coriobacteriia > Coriobacteriales > Coriobacteriaceae > CALUOB01. The sequence goes on along the minus strand of CALUOB010000125.1, from coordinate 1,470 downwards.
CAAGGAGTTCTACGAGACCACCTGCCCGGTCTGCGGCCGTCCCGCGCGTCGCGAGACCGACACCATGGACACCTTCACCTGCTCCAGCTGGTACTACCTGCGCTATTGCGACCCGCACAACGAGGAGCTGCCCTTCTCGCGCGAGGCCGCTGACCGCTGGATGCCGGTCGACAACTACATCGGCGGCATCGAGCACGCCATTCTCCACCTGCTGTACTCGCGCTTCTTCACCAAGGCGCTGCGCGACATGGGGCTCCTCGACGTCGACGAGCCGTTCACCAACCTGCTGTGCCAGGGCATGGTGAAGGACGAGCACGGCGAGACCATGTCCAAGAGCAAGGGCAACGTCGTGCCGCCGAGCTCGGTCATCGAGCCCTTCGGCGCCGACACCATGCGCCTCACCATCCTCTTCATCGCGCCGCCCGAGAAGGACTTCGACTGGGATCCCAAGGCCGTCGAAGGCGCCAACCGCTTCCTCAAGCGCGCATGGCGCATGGTGTGGCAGCTCGTCGGCGACGCCGACTTTGATGCCGCAGTCGACCCTGCTTCGCTTTCGGGAGCCGCCCTCGAGCTCAACCGCGAGATGCACCGCACACTCGCCAAGTGCACCGATGACTTCGAGCGCGCGCAGTTCAACACCGCCATTTCGGCGATGATGGAGCTCGTGAACGCCGCGAGCGCCTATCTCAACGCTACCGAGGCGGGCAAGCGCGACGGCGCGCTCTGCGCCGCCGTGGCAACCAACATCGTCTCGGTGCTCGCGCCCATTTGCCCGTTCTGGGCCGAGGAGCTCTGGCACGAGGCGCTCGGCAACACCACGAGCGTCTACACCGCCCCGTGGCCGACCTTCGACCCCGAGCAGGCCAAGCGCGACACCGTCGAGATCGCCGTTCAGGTGCTTGGCAAGGTACGCGCGCGTATCGAGGTTGCCGCCGACGCCTCGAAGGAGGAGCTCGAGAAGAGCGCCGTTGAGGCCGCTGGCAAGTGGATCGCCGGCAAGAACGTCGTCAAGGTGATCGTCGTTCCCGGCAAGCTCGTGAACATCGTTGCCAAGTAATTCTCACCTGCACAGTTTTTTGCATGCGGACGGGCGCTCCGAGAGGGGCGCCCGTCCTTCTTTTTGGGTTGCAGCAACGTCGAAAAGTTCCTGGCTTCGTTGCCGCTTTTGCCTTCGTTCAGCGACTTTCCTGCTATTCACCGGCAAAATCCGTACGTTTGCCTAAACTCCTTGACAAGTCTTCCATTGCCGTCTCTGTGAACGTTCTGTGGTGATAATATTCTCTCATCAACTGTAATAAATCATTATTGCAGTTTCGGTCGTGTCGTTTAGCAAGATGGGAAAGGGAAGAGGGGATCAGATGCAGCTTCAAACGCAAGCGCTTGTGATCGTCGGCGTCTACCTCGTCGTGATGCTGTCGATCGGCTTCATCGTCGGCAAGCTCAACATCAAGAACAGCGAGGACTACATGG
>CALUOB010000124.1 GCA_944322175.1 uncultured Coriobacteriaceae bacterium | reverse complement strand
GAAAGAAGTGCCACGCGCTCCGGCTCCGCACCAGCGGTCAGGAAGCTATAGATCGCATCCGCGTTCCCGCGAGCCGCGTCCAGGATGTGCGCCACCTGGGCGGCGTCGTCATCCGGGCGCGCGACGGCGGCCTGGGCGGCAAGCGCGGCGGCGTGCGCGTGCATGGCGGCAACGCGCATCGCGCGCGACTCGTCGGCCACGGCCTTGCGCATGCGTCCGCGCGCCGCCTGCTCGGGGGAGAGCGGCTGCGAGGGCGCGGGATGGTCCTCGGGCGCGCGCACGTCGATGTCGACCCAGGCGTTGCCCGCGGCTGCCGAGACCGGCGCGAGCGCGAGGGCCACCTCCGTTGCCGTTGCCGCGTCCACGTCCTTCTCGGCCATGAGGCTGCCGCGCGACGCGTGTACGCGCACAGAGCCCGGACCCAGCTCGGTGGCGCAGCGGCCGTTCGCGTCTACCGTGAGCACGCAGAGCGGTCGCCACCCGGCCATGTTGAGCACCTCAAAGGCTACAGTTGCCCCGGCCGCCGGGGCGCCGTCTTGATCTGTCACGCGCACCGTAAGACGCCGCGTGTGCGCGTAGCTCTCCGTTACGTTGACGAGCACGGTGCAGCCGGCGCGTCCCACCACGTCCTTGGGCGCGCAGCCAAAGTCCGAGAAGAGCCGCGTTGCCACCATCGGCGCGCGCCCCGAGGCGGCCGTGAACCAGCCACGGTCGAGCGCCTCCTCGGGCTCGCAGGCGCCGAGGTAGTGCCAGGCGCCGTCCGCGTACGCCTCGACCCAGGCGTGGTTGTCGTCGCAGTGCGCCCACCAGGGCACGTAGAGCTGGCGCGCCGGGATGCCCACCGCGCGCAGGGCGCTCACGAGCAGCGTTGACTCCTCGCCGCAGCGGCCGGCGGCGCCGGCAAGCACGCCGAGCGCTCCCAGGGTGCGCCCGTCTGTTGTCTGATAGGTGGCCATCTCGGCACACCAGTAGTTGACCTCGATCACGGCGCGCTCCGCGGTGAGCGTGGCGACGCGCGGGGCAAGCTCCTCCCAGAGCGCCTCGCGACAGCGGTCGAGCGGTTCGTTGTTCACACGCGGGCACGCCACATAGTGGACAAAGAGGTCCTCGGGCAGCCCCGCCGCCGGTCCCTCGCGCAGCATGAGGGCATGGCGGGCGTGGGCGAGAAGCACCTCGAGCGGCGTGTCGAAGACGTCCGTGAGCGGCAGCGTTGCCACGTGGTAGCGCAGCAGCGTCGCCTCGTCGGGCGCAAGCGCGCCAAGTGCGGCCTCGAGCTCCTGGTCCTTCTCGCGCAGGAGGGGGCGGCGGGCTTTGTATCGGGCAGCCGCGTAGGCGGCCAGCTGCTCGGAAAGCGGCATGGGTGCTCCTCGTGTCGGCGGCCGGCGGCCGCGTGCGTGCCCGAACATGGTACGCCAACGCCGCCCTTCTCGTCCGTGCCGCCGCGCGCTACCATGTGACAAAACCTGACAATGGTGACAGGCACTTTTGTCATGATGACAAGTAACCCTGTCACCTTTGTCATGAAACGGGGATGCGGAAAGGGACTCTATGTTCGGACTCAAGACAGAGGCGAGCTTTGACTCCGCCCACTTTCTTGCCGACTACCACGGAAAGTGCGAGAACCTCCACGGGCACCGCTGGCGCGTCGTGTGCTACCTCCGCACGTCGGAGCTCGGCGACGCCGGTACCGAGCGCGACATGGTCTGTGACTTTGGCTCCTTCAAGCGCGAGGTCCGCGCGCTGGCAGAGGAGTTTGACCACACCTTTCTCGTGGAGGAGGGCACGCTCGCACCGTCAACGGTTGAGGCCCTGGAGTCCGAGGGCTTCTCGCTCAAGGTGCTGCCCTTCCGCACAACCGCCGAGAACCTAGCGCGTCACTTCTGCGATCGCCTCCGCGAGCGCGGCCTGCCCTGCTCGCAGGTAGACGTCTACGAGACGCCGCTCAACTGCGCCACGTACCTCGCCGAGTAGCCTTGCCGCCCGCGTTCGGCCCGCGGCCCGCATGCAGCCCGCGCCCGGCCCGCCGCCCGCGTTCGGCCCGCGGCCCGCACGCAGCTCGCACCCGGCCCGCGGTCGCCGTCCGCACCCGCCGCCGACCCCGCGCTCCCAACCGTCGGCGCGGAGTTTTTCTTGCGTGGACTTCTTGTCCGCGGGGGTCGCTATACTTGCGGTGAGAGAAGAAGCCGGCTTGGGACGGAGGTGCGTCATGGGAGGGAATTCCCTGCACGGGGTCAACCTGACAGGTTGGCTGACGCTTGAGTCGTGGGTCACGCCCGAGCTCTTTGCCGGGGCGGGAGCCCTTGACGAGGAGGCGCTCGCCATCGCCCTTGGCCCCAAAGACTATGCCGAGTGCGTCCACAAGCACCGGGCGTCCTTCATCACCCGTGACGACTTCGTCAAGATCGCCGCCCGCGGCTTCAATGCGGTGCGCCTGCCCGTGCCGTGGTACGTCTACGGGGAGCAGGGCCCGGAGGCCGGTCCCTACATCGGCTGTATCGAGCACGTGGACGAGGCGCTCGACTGGGCGGAGGAGATTGGCCTCAAGGTGATCTTCTCGCTGGCGATAAACCCCGGCGGACCCCACTCGGACAACGGCATTGCCCCGGACAACGCGGATTGCCACGTGCCCCGTGACGGCGTGCTCGACGTGGTCTTTGCGCTCTCCAAGCGCTACGCCTCGCGCATGGGCTTCTACGGCATGGAGCTCGCCGACGACGTGGTGCCCCAGGTGCGCCGCGGCCTTGTCCTCACCGACGGCGTTCCCATCCACCGCCTGCGCAACTACTACCGCGAGGCCTACGAGCTCGTGCGCAGCGCGGCGGGGGAGGACGTCGTCGTCATCATGCCCGACGGCGGCATCCCCGGCGGCTGGGGCCGCTTCATGGCCCAGCGCCACTATCGCAACGTCTGGCTCGACTGCCACCTCGACCGCACCACCGCGCGTGTGGACGTCTCCGGACCCTCGGGCGTGCGCCGGCTCGTGAGTGCGCACGAGCGCAACATCCGCGAGGCCCGTCGCTCCGGCATGCCGGTCATGGTGGGCAAGTGGTCCTCGTCGCTTCCTGTCTCGGACTCCCAGATGACCCCCGAGGGTCGCATAGCCCTCGAGCGCGTCTACACCTCCGAGCAGATCTCCACGTACGAGAAGTGCCCCGCATGGTTCTTCAACACTTGGAAGACGAGCGGGCTTCTTGGCGGCTGGGACGCCCGCGTGGCGCTCGCCACCTTTGAGCGCGGGATGATCGTCTGATGAAGGGGGCACCAACCCTTCCGGGAACCCTTTCCATCGTGGGGACGCCGATCGGAAACCTCCGTGACGCGTCCCCGCGCGTGATAGAGACGCTCGGCGCGGCGGACGTGGTGCTCTGCGAGGACACGCGCGTCACGGGCAAGCTGATGAGCGCCTTTGGCCTGCGCGTGCGCCTCGAGCGCTGCGACGAGAACGTCATGGCCGAGAAGGTCGCGGGCGTGCTCGACCGCCTTGCTGCCGGCGAGCGCGTGGCCTTTGTCTCCGACGCGGGCATGCCGGGCGTGAGCGATCCTGGCCAGCGTCTTGTGGACGCTGCGCTCGACGCCGGCGCGCACGTGGAGGTGATCCCGGGCCCAAGTGCCGTGACCTGTGCGCTCGTGGCGTCGGGGCTTGCGAGCGAGCACTTCTTCTTCGAGGGGTTCCTGCCGCGCAAGCGCGGGGCGCAGCTCGAGCGGCTGGCTGAGCTGGCCGCTATTCCCGGCACGATCGTTGTCTACGAGAGCCCGCGGCGCGGG
>CALUOB010000123.1 GCA_944322175.1 uncultured Coriobacteriaceae bacterium | reverse complement strand
TCTGAAGAGCGATGTAGGCCTCGCGCACCTTGCGCTCGATGGTGTTGTCGAACTGCTCCTCGGAGAGGATAGTGTTGCGTACGAGCTGCTGGGTGATGGTGGAGCCGCCCTCGGAGCCGCCCGTGAGCTGAACCACGGCGGCGCGCAGGATGCCCATCACGTCGACGCCGTTGTGCTCGTAGAAGCGCTCGTCCTCCGTGGCTACCGTGCCGTCGAGGACGTACTGGGCGCACTGGTCCTTGTCGATGTTCTCGCGGTTCTCGACGAAGAGGCTCGCGATCTCGTTGCCCGCGGCGTCGAGGATGGTGGTGGGCTCGCTCGCCAGGTAGGCGTCGGCGTCGGTGTAGTCGGGCAGGTCCTTCAGCCAGTTGTTGATATTGCCGACCATGCCTACGCCGAAGGCGATGCCGGCCACCAGCAAGAAGCCGAAGAACGAGATGAGGATGAATGATCCGGTGTGCGTTTTTGCGCGGCGGGTTTTGTTACGCTCGCGAGGACCCATGAAAGACCTCCTAGGCTTTGGTTGCGTGCGCTTCGGGCGGCGAACGAGGCATCCGATGCGGCCGTCCGAGCAGTTTTCACAGGTAGTTACTACCTTAGCGTATTGGGCGTGTTCGTGCGGTGCCTTTGAGGTCACACCTGCTAATATTCAGATCCTCCGCATACGATCAAAAAAGGGTTGAAACACGAGGGTAGAGCAGGCGCCGCCGTGTTGCCCCGTACGTTGTGCGACGAGTCTTGGGCGTGCGATGCCCCATGTGGGGCGATACACTGGAGGCGTTCGTGAAGGGCCCGGTTTTTTGCTGACGCTTGGCGAGAAGGGGTGCAATGAGCTGCAAGAGGTCGATCGGGGCTGAAAGCCTTGGTGCCGTGCCGGGTGCCGAGAAGCGCGCCGTGCCGGAGCTTCTCGCCCCGGCGGGCGGGCCGGAGGCGCTGCTCGCCGCTGTGGCGGCGGGTGCCGACGCCGTGTACCTGGGCCTCAAGGCGTTCAGCGCGCGCGTGAGCGCTCTGAACTTCTCGCTTGACGAGCTGAGCTGCGCGGCTCGCGTGGCGCACGCGCACGGCGTGAGGGTGTACGTGGCGCTCAACATACATGTTGCCGACGGCGAGCTTGCGGGCGCGGTGAACCAGGCCCGTGCGGCGCATGCGGCGGGCGCCGACGCCTTTATCGTTGCCGACCTGGGGCTCGCCGACGTTTTGAGACGCGAGCTGCCCGAGGCGGAGCTGCACCTCTCGACGCAGGCGAACGTGCAGTCGGCGGCGGGCGTGGCGCTCGCGCGCGAACTCGGCTTTGCGCGCGTTACGACGTCGCGCGAGCTTTCGCTCGGACAGATTCGCAGCCTCTGCGGCACAGGCGTCGAGATCGAGGCGTTCTGCCACGGCGCCATCTGCGTGTGCTATGCGGGGTGCTGCGAGCTCGCCGCACTCACCCAGGGGCGCTCCGCTAACCGCGGCGCCTGCACGCAGCCGTGTCGCTTTGCGTACGCGCTGGTGCGCGAGGGCTCGCCGTCCGTAGGCGAGCCGGGCGAGCGGGCGGGCCTCGTTGAGGTGGGCGCGGTCGAGGGCGACCGTTTGCTGTGCCCGCGCGACAACTGCCTCATCGATCATGTCGCCGAACTGGCAGAGGCGGGCGTGGCGTCCCTCAAGATCGAGGGCCGTATGAAGAATCCCGACTACGTGTACAACGTGACGCGTTGCTACCGCCGGGCAATCGACGCGGCAGGGGAGGGCCGCGCGCTTTCGGACGCGGAGCGCGCCGAGCTGCGTTTTGCGCTCGGGCGGTCGTTTAACCGCGGCTTCACCGCCGCGTACGCGTGCGGCGAGGCCGGCGCGGGCGCGCTTGCGGGCGCGGACTTCATGAGCTACGAGCGTTCCATCAACCAGGGCGTGCCCGTGGGCCGCCTCGTGGCGCGCGACCGGCGCGACGTTGAGATCGAGCTTGCCCATGGCGTTAAGCCGGGAGATGTGCTCGAGGTGCACTTTTACCCCGACCCTGCGGCCAAAGTGAGCGGACCCAAGCGCTGGCCGATGATCGAGGTGACCGAGCACGTGCCGGCGGGCGGACGGTTGAGAGCCTACGTCAAGCGCAAGGTGGACCCTCCGTGCGACGTGTACCTCGTGAGAAGCGCAGGTGTGCTCGCCGAGACCGAGGCGGCTCTCGTGCCGTTGCGCTCGGAGCTTGCCGCGGCAACGAGCGAGAGGGCTGGCCGCGATTGCCCGCGCTCGTTGCCCGGGCAGAGCGCGCTCTGCCCGGATGTGCCCGAAGATCCGCGCGAGGCCCGCGCGCGGGAGGAGGTGTATTTGCGCGACGCGCTTGCAGCGCGTGCGGGCGCTGCGTCCGAGTGCGGGTGGTCGCCTGCGGCGAGTCCGCGTCGCGCGCGCACGCCCGGCGAGGCCGAGGGCGTGCTCTCGTCGGGGTCCGGTAGGGTTTGCGTGTACCAGCACGATCTGGCAGAAGATCCGGCGGCATGGGACGGCGTGCTGCCGCAGCTCACGGTTGTGCTCGACGAGGTCATGTGCGACGACGACGCGCGTTCGGCCGCTGTGCTCATGATGTGCGCGGGCGGGACGGTGTGCCGCAACCTCGGACAGGTTGCCCTGGCGCGCGAGATCGGCGCAGCGTTTGAGGTGGCCGCTCCCGTGGCTGTGCGCAACGCCCGCGCCGCGGCCGTGCTCAAGCGTCTTGGCGCGCGGGCGATCTGGCTCGCGCCCGAGGTGGGCGCTGGCGAAGCCGCGTGCATCGCAGCGGGCGTCGACGTGCCCGTTGGCTGGCTCGAGGGCGCCCCCGGCGAGCCAGGGGAGCGCGAGGCCATGGTGTGCGCGCATTGCCTGTTGCAGGCCGCGGGGCCCTGCGACGGACGGTGCGCGGCGTGCGCGCGGCGGCGCGAGGCGCACTGGCTGCGCGGGAGGGACGGCGCTCTTCTCCGCATCGAGGTCGACGCGCGCGGCAGGTCGAGGCTCTACGCGCAGCCGTACGGGGCGTGAACGCACTCGGTGCCGGATGCCCGGCGGCGCGCTGCCTTGCGCTAGGGTAAAGAGGTATGCAGGCTTCTTGGATGAGGTGGACATCGTGAGCCCTGAGCTGGTTGTTTTGGTGCTGATACTGGTGCTGATGGTCGCAGTCGGCGTCTTTGTGGTGACTGCCCTGAGGCGCGGCGTTGCCCCGTGGCCCGTGCCGCAGGCCGCGGCGACCGGCGACGCCTCCCGTCTGGAGGCGCGCGTCGACGAGCTCGCGAGAACCACCGCCCAGATGAGCGCGGTGCTTGCCCAGATGCAGCGAGGCTCGCAGGAGAGCGCGCTTGCCACGGCGCGCGACGGCGCCGCGGTGCAGCGCCAGATCGCCGACACGCGCGAGGCCCTGGGCCAGCTACAGGAGGGCGTGTCGTTGCTGCGCGAGCAGGTGGGCGCGCAGGCGGCGCGCACAAGCGGCGTGGCGCAGAACCAGGCGCGCACGCTCGAGGCCATCAGGCAGGGGGTTGCCGACGTCAACGCCGTTATGACCGACAAGAAGGCGCGCGGCGCATGGGGCGAGTACCAGCTCGCTTCGCTGCTCGAGATCTACGGCGGCAGCTCGCGCGCCGTATACGAGCTGCAGTACACGCTCTCGCGCGGACAGCGCGTCGACGCGGCGCTGCACCTGCCCGGCTCGTCCAAGGTGCTCGGCATCGATTCCAAGTTTCCGCTCGAGGCGTACCGCGAGCTCATGGCCGCCGAGGATCTCGAGCCCGGACCGCAGCGCACCGATGCCATCCGCGGCGCCGCGGCGCGCTTCCGCACGAGCGTGCGCAAGCATATCGACGACGTGGCGCGCAAATACGTGGTGCCGCCCGAGACCGTTGACCTCGCCTGCCTCTTCGTGCCGAGCGAGGCGGTGTACACCCAGATCTGCGCCGACGAGCCCGAGCTCGTATCGTACGCAGCCGAGAAGCACG
>CALUOB010000122.1 GCA_944322175.1 uncultured Coriobacteriaceae bacterium | reverse complement strand
TCCTCAACAACGGTCGCCAGATGCATGGCCAGGATGTTTGCCAGGCAGGCGCGCATCTGGTCACGCGTGACGATGGCGTCGATCAGACCGTGCTCGAGCGCGAACTCGGCCGTTTGGAAGTCGTCCGGCAGCTCCTGCTTGATCGTGTCCTGGATCACGCGACGGCCGGCAAAGCCGATAAGCGCCCCCGGCTCGGCGAGGATGATGTCGCCCTGCGTTGCGAACGACGCCGTGACGCCGCCTGTGGTGGGGTCTGTGATGACCGAGACGTACAGCAGCCCCGCGGCGCTGTGGCGCTCGAGCGCAGCCGAGACCTTCGCCATCTGCATGAGCGAGACGAGACCCTCCTGCATGCGGGCGCCGCCCGACGCGCAGAAGATGATGACCGGCAGGCGCTCCTCGGTGGCGCGCTCGACCATGCGGGTGATCTTCTCGCCCACCACGGATCCCATGCTCGCCATGAAGAAGGTGGAGTCCATGACGGCAAACGCGCACGGAATACCGCTGATGGTGCCCTTGCCGCAGGTCACAGCTTCGTTCTTGCCCGACTTCTCGTGCTGGCGGGCCAGCTTGTCCTCGTAACCGGGGAAGCCGAGCGGGTTCTTCTCGGGAATCTGGGCGTCCCACTCCTCAAAGCTCGCGTGGTCGAGAACCTCGTCGATGCGCGTGGCGGAATCGATGCGCAGGTAATGACCGCAGCCGGGGCAAACGTAGTGGTTCTCCTCGACGGCGTGCTGCGAGTAGGTAAGGCCGCACTTCTTGCACGTGGTCCACTCCCAGTCGGTGTCGTCGATGGGAGCGACCGGCTCGTGGCTGATCCAGCCCGCGTCGGGGACGTCGGGATTCAGCAGCGTGTAGACCTCGATCTCGGCAAACGTGCACAGGCCGAGAAACTCCTCGTCGTCGGAAAGCGGCGAGCCCAGGAAGAGCACGGCGTCCACACCGGAGGAGCAAGCGGCGGAGAAGACCGTGTGGCAGTTCTCCTCCATGCCGGGCAGGTACTTGTCGGCAACGCAAATGGCCTGGTCGATGCCGGAGATGCGGGTGGAGCGGGCCATGTCGGTGGTGTAGGGCAGAACGACCGTGAGGCCCGCGTTGTGGATGGAGCGCGCGATGCGACGAACGCGCTTGTTGGCGCCCACGATAAGCACGCGGCGATGCGAGGCCGCGATCTGCTCGGTCGTGAAGCACACGTTTGCGCCGCGACCCATTTCGGAGGCGATCACCGCGCCGCGGCGGCGGGCGATGCGCTCCTGCAAACCTGAACGCTTAGACGGCATTACTTCTCCCCCAACACGTAGCTCTGCTGTGCCTGGGCGGCAAGCGCGTCGCCGACGTAGGCCTTGACCTCGGCCTTGCAGATGCGCTTGGAGGCCTTGGTGATGGTGGACTCGAGGCGGACGGTGTCGCCGGGCAGCACCTGATGGCGGAACTTGGCACCGTCGATGGTGGCGAAGAAACCGAGCTTGCCGGCGTTCTCGCCGCCGCCGAGCAGGCAGAAGCACGAGGTCTGCGCGAGCGCCTCCATGAGGATCACGCCCGGGAGCACCGGATGGCCCGGGAAGTGGCCGCGGAAGATGTCGAGCTCGGGGTCAACGTCGAGCTCGGCGACGCAGCGCTCGTTGAACGAGCACTCGAGGATGCGCGAAACCCAGATGAAGGGCTCGCGATGCGGGAGGACCTGCTTGATCTCGTCCAAACCGCACGGGAAGGTGAACTCGGCCATGGTCAGTCCTTTCTCAAGACTAAAAACGGCGCCCCTTAAGGCTCGGGGCGCCGCAGGCGATCGCTGTAAAAGGTCCTACTCGCCGTGGAAGGGCGAGATGGCCAGCGTGGCGTTGTGCCCGCCGAAGCCGATGGAGTTGGAGAGGGCCACCTTCTGCGGGTAGTCCGTCATGGCCTCGGTCAGCACGTGCGCGGGAGCCTCGGGGTCGGGGTTGTGGTAACCGGCCGTGGGCGGCACGCAGTCGTTGGCAACCGAAAGCGCGGTGACGATGGCCTCGACCGCACCGGCGCCGCCGAGCATGTGGCCCGTGACGCCCTTGACCGAGACGACCGGCAGCTCGACGCCGCGCTCCTCGCCGACGACCTGGCGCAGCGCCGCGGCCTCGGTCTTGTCGTTGAGCGGGGTGGAGGTGCCGTGGGCGTTGAGGTGGCCGAGATCCTCGGGCGCAAAGCCCGACTCGTCGAGGGCCATCTTCATGGCGCGCGCCACGCCCTCGCCGGAGGGGTTGGGGCTCGTCATGTGGTAGGCGTCGCCCGTGGTGCCGTAGCCAGTGACCTCGGCGATGATGTGCGCGCCGCGCGCAAGCGCGTGCTCGAGGCTCTCGAGAACCACCGCGCCCGCGCCCTCGCCGGCAACGAAGCCGGAGCGGTCGAGGTCGAACGGCTTGCTGGCGTCCTTGGGATCAGGGCGCTGCGTAAGGGCGCCGAGGTTGCCGAAGCCGGCGATCGACAGCGAGCAGACCGACTCCTCGGTGCCGCCGGCCAGAGCCGCGTCGAGGTAGCCGTGACGGATCATGCGGTAGGCCTCGCCAATGCAGTGAGAGCCGGTGGCGCAGGCGGTGACCACGTTGTGGCAGGCGCCGCGCAGGCCATAGCGGATGGAAAGGTTGCCGGCGGCCATGTTGGAGATGACCGTGGGAATGAAGAGCGGGTTCATCTTCTTGGGGCCGCGCGTGTTCACGGCGATGGATCCCCTGTCGATGTCCTCCATGCCGCCGATGCCGGAACCGAACACGGTGCCGATGCGGGAGGTGTCCTCCTCGTCCATGTTGAAGTTGGCCTGGGCCATGGCCTCGTCGGAGGCGATGTAGGCGTACTGGACGAACGGAGCGATGCGCTTGGCCTCGCGCTTGGTCAGGCCAAACGCAACGGGATCGTAGTTGGGGATCTCGCCGGCAATGTGCACGGGGTACTCGCTCGAGTCAAAGCGCGAGATGTAGTCGATGCAGGTCTCGCCCGCCATAACCTTCTCCCACAGGGCGTCGACGCCCTTGCCCGCGGGCGTGACCGCGCCCATGCCGGTGATGACGACGCGATTGGTGCCGTCGGCCTTCTTCATGTTCATAGGGACATACCTCCGTCGATGCCGATAACCTGACCGGTGATGTAGCCGGCGTTCTCGCTGGCGAGGAACGCGGCGAGCGAAGCGACCTCCTCGGCCGTGCCCAGGCGCTTGAGCGCGATGCGCTCGGTGGCGCCCGCGAGCACCTTTTCGGGCAGCTCGGCAGTCATGTCGGTCTCGATGAAGCCGGGAGCGATGGCGTTGGCCGTAACGTGGCGCGCGCCGAACTCGCGGGCGACGGTCTTGGTGAGACCGATGATGCCCGCCTTGGACGCGGCGTAGTTTGCCTGGCCGGCGTTGCCGACGACGCCCACGATGGACGCCATGTTGATGATGCGGCCCCAGCGCTGCTTCATCATGATTTTAGCAGCGCGGCGGCAGGTGAGAAACACGCTGCGCAAGTTGACAGCGAGCACGCGGTCGAAGTCCTCGTCGCTCATGCGCAGAAGCGAGCCGTCGCGGGTGATGCCCGCGTTGTTCACGAGCACGTCGAGGCGACCGAAGCGCTCGGCCACGAACGAGAAGAGCGCGTCGACGGCCTCGGAGTCGGAGACGTCGGCGGCACAGGCGGCGCACTCGACGCCGTACTTCTCGGCGAGCTCGGCGGCAACGGACTCGGCGCCAGGAAGGCTGCGCTCGCTCGAGCAGTTGACGCACACGTTGAAGCCGTCGCGGGCGAGCGCCTCGGACACGGCGCGGCCGATGCCGCGGCCGCCGCCGGTCACCAGCGCCACGCGGCGCGTCTGGGTGTCTGGTACGAAGGGCATTGAACCTCCTTTAGGCGGTCAGCAGGTCGGCGCCGGCAACGCGCTCGATCGAGCGGTCGGTGCGGCGGACAAGGCCGGAGAGCACGCCGCCCGGGCCGACCTCGACGCAGCGGTCGTAGCCGTCGTGCGCGAGGGC
>CALUOB010000121.1 GCA_944322175.1 uncultured Coriobacteriaceae bacterium | reverse complement strand
GTCGCGCCCCTCGCGCCAGCGGGCAATATGGGCCGACACGCCGTCAAACGTTACGGTGGTCTCGCTCGATCGGGCGAGAAGCGCGCCGGGCCGGCTGGCAAGCGTGCCGACCGGCAGGTCGGGCCATAGGTGCATGCCGAAGATGCGGCTTACCCGGCAGCGCTCGAAGATGTCGCTCGCGCAGATGCGCTGGGCGCCGCCCGTGGTCTCTTCTGCCGGTTGGAACACGAAGAGCACGTTGCGCGAGAAGGGCGCTGCTACCGCGTTGCCGCTTTCCTGAAGCGCGCGCCGCCGCATACGGCTCACCCAGGCGGCGCAGGCAAGCGCCATGGCCATGTGGCCGTCGTGCCCGCAGGCGTGCATGCAGCCTGCGTGTGTGCTCGCGTACGCTGCTCCGGTCTTCTCGCAGATGGGGAGGGCGTCCATGTCGGCGCGCACGGCAACGGTCTCGGGGCGGCCAAAGTCAAAGAACGCGGCAAGGGAGCTCGGGCAGGGTTCGGTGAGCTCGCAGTCCAACCCGGCGAGCACCGAGCGCACGTAGGCCGTCGTCTCGGGCAGGTTGTCGTCGAGTTCGGGAATGCGGTGCAGGTCGCGCCGGTACCGGGTGACCTCCTCAAGCAAGGCGCCCTGATCCTGGTCCCAGTTCTCGCCGCGCGCCGCGCGATCTTCTCCGCCCATGGCTCTCCCTTCGTTGCGCCCTCCATTATGGCGCGCTCCCATCGCGCTGCGCCCTCGTGCGTTGCCCGGTGGCGCTCCGTGCGCAGAACGGAAACAGCTCCGAAACCCTAGCGCAACACTCGCCTTTGCCGCCGCGGGCCGCCCGGGCCCCTGTGCTACAGTGGCCCCACTCGATAGAGGCGCGGGTGAGAAGACCAGCGGCGAGCCGGCAGGCTGTGACCCGCGGGAAGGCGATCCCGCCGAACTCGGCAGCCGGGCGCGGCGAGCCGGGTGGGCCTGCGGGGAAGACCTTCAGGACTGTCTGCATAACGGCTGCAGGAGCGCTATCAGAGGGGGTTCGCGCGATGAAACAGCCCTTTGTTTCTAAAGACCAGCTCGTTGCCATCGCGGAGCGGTATCCCACGCCCTTCCACCTGTACGATGAGGCGGGCATCCGCCGCAACGTCGAGGCGGTTCTCGACGCCTTTTCGTGGAACCCGGGCTTTAGGGAGTACTTTGCCGTCAAAGCCAACCCCAACCCCTCGCTCATCAAGATCCTGCTCGAGTACGGCTGCGGCTGCGACTGCTCGAGCTACACCGAGCTCATGATCGCCGACGCGCTCGGCGTGTCGGGCGAGAAGATCATGTTTTCCTCCAACGACACCCCGGCGGCCGACTTCCGCCTTGCGCGCGAGCTCGACGCCGTGGTGAACTTTGACGACATCAGCCATATCCCGTTTTTTGAGGAGGCGGCGGGTCCGGTGCCTGCGGTTGCGAGCTGCCGCTTCAACCCCGGTGGGCTCTTCAGGCTGGCCAACGGCATCATGGACAATCCCGGCGACTCCAAGTACGGCATGACCGAGGAGCAGCTCTTCGAGGCGTACCGCATGCTGGTGGCGCGAGGCTGCAAAACGCTCGGCCTGCACGCGTTCTTGGCCAGCAATACGCACGGCAACGACTACTACCCGGCGCTCGCGCGCATTCTCTTCAAGCTGGCGGTCCGCCTGCACGAGGAGACCGGTGCGCACGTGGGCTTTGTGAACCTGTCGGGCGGCGTCGGGATCCCGTACCGCCCCGACGAGGAGCCCTGCGACATTCGGGCCATCGCCGAGGGTGTGCGGCGCGCCTTCGAGGAGGTTCTCGTGCCCGCCGGCATGGAGGACGTGGCCATTTGCGCCGAGATGGGCCGCTTCATGATGGGGCCGTACGGCTGCCTGGTCACGCGCGCCGTGCACGAGAAGCGCATCTACAAGGACTACCTCGGCGTCGATGCGAGTGCCGTGGACCTCATCCGTCCCGCCATGTACGGCGCCTACCACCACATCACCGTGATGGGGCAGGCGGGCGGCCCCGACAAGAGCGCGGCCCCCGCAACGCGCACCTACGACGTTACGGGCAACCTGTGCGAGAACAACGACAAGTTCGCCATAGACCGCGACCTGCCCGAGGTCGAGCGCGGCGATCTGCTCGTCATCCACGATACCGGCGCCCACGGCTATGCCATGGGCTACAACTACAACGGCCGCATGCGGTCAGCGGAGGTGCTTTTGCGCGAGGACGGCTCTTGCGAGCTGATCCGTCGCGCTGAGAAGCCGAGCGACTACGTGGCCACGCTCGACGTCACGCCCGAGGGGCGCGCGGTTATCGCCCGCGCCGCGCACGCCGAGCCGGGTGTCAAGTAAGGCGCCGTTTAGGGCCCGCCCCGGGCGAGAGGCCGTGCGGCGCAGCGCCTCAGCACAGATACGCAGCCAATCTCAACGATGGGAGCAACCATGAGTATGGACAACCTGTCCGGATCGATCGTCGCGCTTATCACGCCGTTTTGCGAAGACGGCTCCATCGACTTCGAGGCCCTCGAGCGCCTCGTTGACTTTCACCTGGCCAACGGCACCGACGGCATCCTCGTGCTCGGCACCACGGGCGAGTCGTCGACCATGACCGACGAGGAGGACCTCGCGGTGGCGCGCTTCGTGGTGGAGCGCGTGGCGGGCCGCATTCCCGTGATCGGCGGTGCGGGCTCCAACTGCACGGCGGAGTCTATGCGCAAGGCCGAGGGGCTCGTCAAGCTCGGCATCGACGGCCTTTTGCTCATCACGCCGTACTACAACAAGTCCAACGAGGAGGGCATCTACCGGCACTTCACCTACGTTATGGACCGTGTCGACGTGCCGTGCATCCTCTACAACATCCCCGGCCGCACCGGTTGCTCCATCAGCGAGAACAACCTGGCGCGTCTGTGCAAGCACCCCAACGCGTTTGCCATCAAGGAGGCGTCGGGCTCCATCGAGTACGCCACCATGGCGGCCAAGTACCTCTCCGACGACTTCCGCATGTTCTCGGGCAACGACGACATCGTGGTGCCGATCATGTCGCTCGGCGGCAGCGGCGTCATCAGCGTGTGGGCCGACGTTGCCCCTGCCACGGTGCATCAGATGTGCGCCGACTTCCTCGCCGGCAACGTCGAAGCTGCGCGCCGCGTGCAGCTCGAAAACCAGGAACTCATTCACGCGCTCTTCTGCGAGGTCAACCCTATTCCGGTCAAGTGCGCGCTCGCGCAGATGGGCCTTATCGGCGAGAACTACCGCCAGCCGCTCTGGCCGATGGCCGACGCCAACCGTGTGCGCCTGACGGCCGCCTTGAAGGGAGCTGGTCTCGTTGCGTAGCGCAGGCAGCCAGGCGGCGGCGGGCACGCGCACCGCGATCGTCGTCGGCGGGTCGGGGCGCATGGGCACGCTCGTGCGCGAGGCGCTTCTCGCCCGCGGCTTTGAGGTGGCGGGCTCGTACGACGTGGCCAATATCGGCGAGCTCGACGAGGCCGCGCCGGCGGCCGACCTTGTCGTTGACTTCTCGGCCCCGGCGGCGCTGCCGCACGTGGCGGCCTACGTTGCGCGCACTGGTGCCGCGCTCGTGTCGGGCGTAACGGGCCTCGGTGCCGACGAGCTTGCCGCGCTTCGCGCGCTTGGCGAGAAGAGCCGCGTTATCTGGGCGTCGAACTACTCGCTCGGCGTGGCGGCGCTGCGCCGGGCAACGGCGCTCGTGGCCGAGGCGCTTGACGGCTGGGACGTGGAGATCGTCGAGACGCACCACAACAAAAAGGTCGACGCTCCGTCGGGCACGGCAAAGGCCCTGCTCGCCGTCGTTGACCCGGCAGGAGAGCGGCCGGTGGTGAGCGGCCGCGACGGCATCGTGGGCGTGCGCCCGCACGGCGAGATCGGCATGCACGCGCTGCGCGGCGGCACGGTTGCCGGCACGCACGAGGTGCACTTCTTCGGCACCGACGAGGAGGTCTGCCTCACGCATCGCGCCGCAAGCCGGCAGATCTTC
>CALUOB010000120.1 GCA_944322175.1 uncultured Coriobacteriaceae bacterium | reverse complement strand
GCATCCGCAACGCGCTCAACGCCATCGACGCGCAGATGCTCATCCAGGCGGCCGAGATGCTCGGCTGCGGGCGCTTCCGTGCCTACGTGCAGGTGGTGCTCCCCAACATCCTCTCGGGCATCCTCGTGTCGAGCCTGCTCGCCGAGAGCATCGTCTTCGGCGACTTCGTGCTCGCCAACAACATCGCCGGCACCAACTACCAGAACATCCAGGTGTTCCTGCAGGCCAACATGGCCCGTTCGAGCGGTCTCTCGAGCGCCATCGTCGTCGTCATCTTCCTCGTCGTGGGCGCCGTGACCGCCGCGGTCCTCAAGCTGCAGCAGTCCTCCGCACGCAAAGCCTAAAGGAGCGAAACCCATGTCCTACATCGAATTCAACAACGTCGTCAAGCGCTTCGGCGACAACACCGTTCTCGACCACATCAGCTTCGGCATCGAGAAGGGCGACCTCGTGACGCTGCTCGGCCCCTCGGGCTGCGGCAAGTCGACGCTTCTGCGCTGCCTCTCGGGCCTTGAGCGCGTGACCGAGGGCACCATCGTCCTCAACGGCCGCGACATCACGAACGTGCCGGCGAGCAAGCGCAACATCGGCATGGTGTTCCAGCAGTACAGCCTCTTCCCCAACATGACGGTCGAGCAGAACGTGGCCTTCGGCCTCAAGATGCAGAAGGCGCCGGCAGACGAGATCGAGAACAAGGTCAAAGAGGCCATCGCCATGGTCGAGCTTACGGGCAAGGAGAAGGCCTACCCGGCGAGCCTCTCGGGCGGCCAGCAGCAGCGCGCCGCGCTCGCGCGCTCCATCGTCACCGAGCCCGACGTGCTGCTCCTCGACGAGCCGCTGTCGGCCATCGACGCCAAGCTCCGCAAGGCGCTGCAGTCGCGCATCCGCGAGATCAACCAGGAGCTGGGCCTCACCTCGATCTTTGTCACGCACGACCAAGACGAGGCCATGGTCATGTCCGACGTCATCCAGCTCTTCCACAACGGCCGCATCGAGCAGGCGGGCAGCCCGGTCGAGGTCTACACGCGGCCCGTCTCGGAGTTTGCCGCGAGCTTTATCGGCAGCTACAACCTGCTCTCGGCCGACGAGTTCGGCCGCCTGACGGGCGACAAGGTCGCTTCCGGCAACGTGGTGGCCATCCGCCCCGAGACCGTCGGCATCAGCGCCGAGCGCCCGGCGGGGGAGGAGGCCTACGTGCTCGAGGCGCGCGTGAAGTCGAGCACGCCGCGCGGCAACGTGCTGCGCTACGAGGTGGTGGCCAACGGCATCCAGCTGCGCGTCGACACGCTCTTCCGCAGCTTCCATCTCTTTGACGACGGCGCGCACGTCTTTATCGAGCTGCCCCGTCACGCCTGCCTCCAGATTCCGGTGGGCGTTGCCCGCGCCGCGTAAGGGCGCACGTCAGCTTCCCCTCCTGCGCCCGGCCCTGCGCTCCCTCATGCGCTCGGGCCGGGCTTTTTGTCGCGAGAAGGTCGGGCCGTGGTTGCCCGGCAGAGACGGAGACGCAATGATCAAAGACCAGCAGGGCCTGCCTCACGGGCTCAACCGCTACAAGGGAAACCTGCACAGCCACACCACCAACTCCGACGGCCGGCTCGCGCCTGCCGCTGCCGTGGCCGACTACCGCGCGCACGGGTACCAGTTTCTGTGCCTCACCGAGCACGACCTCTTCACCGATCTTTCGGGCGAGTTCGACGGCGAGGACTTCGTGATCCTGCCGGGTATTGAGGCGTCGGCCTATCTGTACGACGACAAGAACCACCGTGCGCGCCTGCGCTGCCACCACCTCTGCGGCATCCTCGGCACCGACGAGATGATCGCCGCGGCGCCGGAGCGCTTTGCGCACATGGAGCGGCTGGAGCCCCTTGAGCACTTCGGCACGTGGGATGGCCGCGCGGTTGCCCAGCAGGTCGTGGACGAGCTCGCGGCGCGCGGGTGCGCCGTGGCGTACAACCATCCCATCTGGAGCCGCGTTGAGCCCGAGGACGTGCTGGGGCTCACGGGCATCTGGGGCATCGAGGTCTTCAACTACGACACGGTCAACGAGGGCGGCGACGGCGCCGACACCGTGTACTGGGATCTCATGCTCCGCCGCGGCGCGCGCGTGGGCGCCGTGGCCGCCGACGACAACCACCATACGACCGACTTCGACGACGCGTTCGGCGGCTGGGTCGTGGTCTGCGCGCCCGAGCTCACGCGCAACGCCATCGTGCGGGCGCTTCTCGACGGGGCGTACTACGCCTCCTCGGGCCCCGAGATCCGCGGCTTCGGCATCGAGGGCGGCGTCGCGTGGGTGGAATGCGGCCCTTGCGAGCGCATCACCAAGGTGGCGGGCGGGCCCATCGGCGGCAACCGCACGGTCATCGCGCCCGAAGGCGAGCTTCTCACGCACGCCGAGTTTCCGCTTCGGGGCGACGAGACGTACGTGCGCTTTGAGTGCGCGGACGCCGCGGGCAAAACCGCCTGGACCAACGCGCTGCGCTGACCGGTGCGCCCGTCAGCTGCGCCGGCTGCCTAAGCCCACCCGCGCTTCCCGTATACTGATGCTGCTTCTGTCGTTTGAAACGAGGTTTGCCATGCTCGCTCCGCTTCCCGCCCGCTCGATCGTCGACACGCACACGCACACGTTCTTCTCCGACGGCGTGGGCACCTTCGAGGAGAACGCCAGCGCCGCCGTGGCGGCGGGCTGCCGCGTGATGGTCTCGACCGACCACCTGACCTTGCCGCACGTCATGAACCCCTCGGGCGACGTGCAGGTGGTGGAGGGGGATCTCGCGCGTCACCGCGCGGAGTTTGAGGCCGCGGCGGCCGCGCACCCCGAGCTCGAGTACCTCTACGGCTTCGAGTGCGACTGGTACGACGGCTGCGAGGAGAACATCCGCCGCTGGAGCGCGGGCGCCCAGGTGCGCCTGGGGTCGGTCCACTGGATCGGCAGTCAGGAGGAGGGCGCGTGGATCGACGATCCCAGCGACCAGCGCATCTGGCAGGAGCTCGGGCCCGACGAGGTGTGGCGCCGCTACCAGCGCGCCTGGCTCGCGGCGTGCCAGTGCGACCTCTTCGACATCATGGCGCATCCCGATCTGGCACAGCGCTTCGTGAACGCCGGCTTTGCGCCGACGATCGACCTCGCCCCGCTCTGGGACGAGATGGTCGCGTGCGCGCACGACTGCGGCAAGCGCGTGGAGCTCTCGACCGCGGGCTGGCGCAAGGGCGTGGGCGACTACTACCCGGCCGAGGGGCTGCTCGAGCGCTTCTTCCGCGCGGGCGTGCCCATTACCGTTGGATCCGACGGGCACTATCCGCAAGATATCTGCGACGGCATCGCCCGGGCGTACGACCATGCGGCGCGCATCGGTTACCGTACGGTGGACGTTCCGCGCGCCGATGGCTCGTGGGAGCAGATGCCCATCGCGTAGGCGGCGCTTCTCGCCGACCGCGCCCGAGACAAGAAAAAGCGGCTCTTCTCCGGGGTGGAGAAGAGCCGCTTGCGCGTTGTTGTGGCCTTGGCCTGGTTGCGCTAGGCGTTGAGGAAGGCCTTGTAGCCCTTATATGCCTCGTAGACGTCGGCCTTGCTGGTTGCCTCCCACAGCGAGTGCATGGAGAGAACTGCCACGCCGGAGTCGATGACGTTCATGCCGTACTCGGCGAGGATATAGGCGATCGTGCCGCCGCCGCCGCGGTCGACGCGGCCCAGCTCGCAGGTCTGGAACGCAACGCCGGCGTCGTCCATCACGCGGCGCACGAAGGCAACGTACTCGGCGTCGGCGTCGTTGGAGCCGCCCTTGCCGCCGCGGCCGGTGAACTTGTTGAAGCAGAGGCCGCGACCCATGAACGCGGCGTTCTTCTTCTCAAAGCGGTCGGCGTAGGCGTGGTCGAAGCCGGCCGAAACGTCGGAGCTGAGCATGCGCGAGTTCGCGAGCGCGCGGCGCAGGCTCAGCGTGCCGCCCTCGCCGGCGAGCTCCATGATCTCGGCGACGGTGTTCTCAAAGAAGCGGCTCTCCATGCCCGTGGCGCCCACCGAGCCGATC
>CALUOB010000119.1 GCA_944322175.1 uncultured Coriobacteriaceae bacterium | reverse complement strand
CGGAGATCATGAGCTTGATGCGGTTGAGCTGGTTGACCTCGGAGGCGCCGGGGTCGTAGTCAACGGCCACGATGTTGCTCTCGGGGTGGCGGCGGCGCAGCTCCTTGATGACCGCCTTGCCCACCACGTGGTTCGGCAGGCAGGCAAACGGCTGCGTGCAGATGATGTTGGGCGCGCCGTGGTCAATGAGGTCGAGCATCTCGGCCGTGAGCAGCCAGCCCTCGCCCATGTTGTTGCAAAGGCTCAGCACCTGGTTGGCCTTCTCGGCCATCACGGCAATGGGCTCGGGGCGCTCAAAGCGCGTGCTCTTCTCGAGAAGCTCGTCGACCGGCTTGCGCATCCAGTCAACAAGGCCGATCACGGCGTCCATGCTCGCGCGCGACGCCACCGAGCTGCCCAGCTCGTCCTTCTGCACCTTGGCGTTGCTCATGGAATAGAGGAAGAAGTCGAGAAGCCCGGGCACCACGGCCTCGCAGCCCTCGTGCTCGATAACGTCGACCACGTGGTTGTTGGCCGTGGGGTGGAACTTGACGAGAATCTCGCCCACCACGCCCACGCGCGGCTTGGTACCCTCGCCCACGAGCGGCAGCGTGTCGAACGCGCGGATCGCCTCGCGCGAGAGCTTGGTGAAGCTGCGGCGCGTGAACTTGGGCGCGAGCTTGCGGGCGCGGTCCATGTACTCCTCGAAGAGGGCGTTGGCGGCACCGACTTCAGCCTCGTAGGGACGCGTGCGGTAGAGCATCTGCATCATGACGTCGCCGAAGAGCACGCAGTACACCGCGGCCTTGAGAAGGCCCGGACCGAGCTTGAAGCCGGGGTTCTGCTCGTCGAGCTTGACCGCCGACAGGCTGATAACCGGCACCTGCGGGTTGCCGCTCTCGCGTAGCGCCTTGCGGATAAGCGCGATGTAGTTGGTGGCGCGGCAGCCGCCGCCGGTCTGCGAGATGATGACGGCGGTGCGGTTGAGGTCGTACTTGCCGCTCTCGATGGCCTCCATAATCTGGCCGGTCACGAGGATCGACGGGTAGCAGATGTCGTTGTTGACGTAGCGCAGGCCCGCCTCCACGGCGCCGCGGTCGGTGGAGGGCAGCAGCACAAAGTTGTAGCCGGCCGCCTTCATGACCTCCTTGACCAGGTCAAAGTGAATCGGCGCCATCTGCGGGCAGAGAATAGTGTAGCCCTGTTCGCGCATCTCCTCGGTGAACTGCACCTTGGGGAAGGCGGCGGAGTTGGCGCGGCGCTGCGCGGCGAGCGCGTACTTGTGCGTGGCAAACGCGGGCGCGTCCTCGCTCGGCTCCACCGGCGCGGCGTCGCCCTGCTCAAAGGTCTTGCCCGCGGCAGCCGCGGCGGCGGCGCGCTCGGCGGCCTGGTCCTTGAGGGCGGCCATGAGCGAGCGGATGCGGATGCGCGCGGCACCGAGGTTGGAGACCTCGTCGATCTTGAGCACGGTGTAGATCTTGCCGGAGCCCTCGAGGATCTCCTGCACCTGGTCGGTGGTGAGGGCGTCCAGACCGCAGCCGAAGGAGTTGAGCTGGATCAGGTCGAGGTCGTTGCGCAGCGTCACGAGCTTGGCGGCGCGATACAGGCGGCTGTGGAACATCCACTGGTCGACAACGCGGATCGGGCGGTCGGGCTTCACGAGATGCGCCACCGAGTCCTCGGTGAGCACCGCGAAGCCGAAGCTCGAGATAAGCTCGGGCAGCGCGTGGTTGATCTCGGGGTCGTTGTGGTAGGGGCGCCCGGCCAGCACGATGCCGTGGCCGCCGTGCTCCTCGACCCAGCGGATGGCCTCCTCGCCCATGGTCTGGATCTGCTCGTGGAACTTGGCGTCGACCTCGTAGGCGGCGTTGACGGCAGCGTCGATCTCGGAGCGCGTGATCTTGGCCCCGCGCACGCGGCCATGGCCGGCCTCGGCGTCGGCCACGCGCTCAACGGCAATGAGCTCGTAGAGACGGCGCTTGAGCTCGATCTTGTCGTGGTAGGGCACGAACGGGTACATGAACTCGACGTTCTTGCTCGCGATCTCGTCGATGTTGAGGCCGAGCGCCGTGGGGTAGCTCATGACGATCGGGCAGTTGTAGCAGTTGCCGGCCGCAGGATCCTCCTTGCGCTCCCAGCGCACGCACGGCATCCAGATGAAGTCGACGTCCTTGTCGATGAGGTTCATCACGTGGCCGTGGCTGAGCTTGGCCGGGTAGCACACCGACTCCGACGGCATGGACTCGATGCCCGCGTCATAGGTCTTCTTGCTCGAGTCGTCCGAGAGCACCACGGCAAAGCCGAGCTTGGTAAAGAAGGCGTGCCAGAACGGGTAGTTCTCGTACATGTTGAGGGCGCGCGGAATGCCCACGGTGCCGCGGGGCGCCTCGTCGGGCGAGAGGCACGGACGGTCAAAGAGCAGCTGGTTCTTCTGCTTAAAGAGGTTCGGGGCCTCGGTCTTCTTCTTTTTGTGGCCCGCGCCCTTCTCGCAGCGGTTGCCGGTGATGAAGCGACGGCCGCCGCCGAAGTCGTTGATGGTAAGCAGGCAGTTGTTGGAGCAGCGGCCGCAGCGCACGTTGGTGTGCTTGACCGTGAGCGCCTGGATCTCGGGGGCGCTGAGCATGCCCGAGACGCCGTTCTCGCCTGCGCGGTCGCGGGCGAGAAGCGCGGCGCCGTACGCGCCCATGCAGCCCGCGATGTCGGGGCGCACGGCGTTGACGCCGGTCAGGAGCTCGAAGGCGCGCAGGGTGGCGTCGGACATGAACGTGCCGCCCTGAACGATGACCTGGGTGCCGATCTCGGAGGAGTCGCGCAGCTTGATGACCTTGAAGAGCGCGTTCTTGATGACGGAGTACGAAAGGCCGGCGGCGATGTCGCCTACCGTGGCGCCTTCCTTCTGCGCCTGCTTGACGCGGGAGTTCATGAAGACGGTGCAGCGGGAACCCAGGTCAACGGGGTGCTTGGCCGCAACGGCGGCGCGCGCAAAGTCCTCGACGCCCATCTCCATGCTGATGGCGAAGCTCTCGATGAAGGAGCCGCAGCCCGACGAGCACGCCTCGTTGAGCATGATGTGCTCGATCACGCCGTCGCGCACGCGCAGGCACTTCATGTCCTGGCCGCCGATGTCGAGAATGAACTGCACGCCGGGGAGGAACGCCTTGGAGCCGCGCAGGTGCGCCACGGTCTCGATCTCGCCGGAGTCGGCCTTGAGCGCCTCGATGAGGAGCTGCTCGCCGTAGCCGGTGCAGGTGACGTGGCCGATCTTGACGCCCGCGGGAATATGGTCGAAGAAGTCGGCCATGATGATCTTGGCGGTGCCGAGAATATCGCCGTTGTTGCTGCCGTACCAGGTGTGGAGCAGCTGGCCGTCCTCGCCGACCATGGCCGCCTTCATAGTGGTCGAGCCGGCGTCGAGGCCGATGAAGACGCGGCGGCCGGTGTAGGTGGCCAGGTCGCCCTTGGGCACGACCTCCTGGTCATGGCGCTGCTTGAACTCGTTGTAGGCCTCCTCGTCGGCAAAGAGCGGGTCGAGGCGCGCGACCTCGGAGCCCTGCGTGTCGCCGAGCGCGTCGATGGCGGCGATAAGCTCGGGGAAGGTGCTGAGCTTCTCGGACTCGTGCGCCATGGCCGCGCCGCCCGCCACGAAGAGGTGGGCGTTCTCGGGCACGATGCGGTGCTCCTCGTCGAGCTCGAGGGTGATGTAGAAGCGCCGGCGCAGCTCGGAGAGGTACTGGAGCGGACCGCCGAGGAAGGCCACGTTGCCGCGGATCGGGCGTCCGCACGCAAGGCCCGAGATGGTCTGGGTCACCACGGACTGGAAGATCGAGGCGGCAACGTCTTCCTGGCGCGCGCCCTCGTTGAGCAGGGGCTGCACATCGGTCTTGGCAAAGACGCCGCAGCGGCTCGCGATGGGGTAGATGGTCTCGGCGCCCTTGGCGAGCTCGTTGAGGCCGCTCGCGTCGGTGTGCAGCAGCGTGGCCATCTGGTCGATGAAGGCGCCCGTGCCGCCGGCGCAGGTGCCGTTCATGCGCTGCTCGATGCCGTTGTCGAAG
>CALUOB010000118.1 GCA_944322175.1 uncultured Coriobacteriaceae bacterium | reverse complement strand
TGGAGGGCGGCGGCTGCCTCGGCAATGGCCTTGGCCTCGGCGGCGTTCTCGCTGTCGGCCTGGCTCTGGGCTGCATCGGCGGCGGTCTGCGCCTTCTCGAGGGCGGCGGAGGCCTTGTCCTTCTCGGCGTCGGCGTCGTCGAGGGCGGTGTGGAGATCGTCCATCTTGGCGCTCAGGTCATCCTCGACGGCCTTGAGCTCGTTGAGCTCGTCGGTGTGCTTGTCCTGGATGAGGGAGAGGTACTTGGTCGACGTCAGGAAGTCCTCGAGCGAGGTGGAGTTCATGAGCATCGAGATGATGTTGGGGGAGTCGCACTGCATCTTGTAGAGGTCGCTCGCGGCCTCGGCGGCACGGGTGCGCTGCTCGGGCAGGACCTCCTCCTCGATGCGCAGGATCTCGGTCGTGGTGTCGTCGATCTTCTCGTTGAGCTCGTCGACCTTGTTCATGGAGTCCTCGTACGTCTTGCTCGCGTCTTCGACCTGCTTCTTGGCCTGAGCGAGATTAGACTCCGAAGCCTCCGTGGCGGCGAACGCCGAGGCGGGGAAGACCGTGGCAACGCTGCCGCAGACCAGCGCGGCGCCGAGGCCGGCGGTGCAGGCAATGCGGGCGATCGCCTTGAAGGGCACGCGAGAAGCGCGCGACTGGGGAACGAGCATGACACCATCCAATCGATGACTGTAATTCTCCATCAGTATACGAATTAAAGCTTCAGGTTCAACTTGAAGGTTTATGTTCAACCGAAATGCCAGGAATCCCACACAAGATAGGGGTTCTGTGGCACGAAAACCTCATAACTTGTTCGCCCCGCGCCCGTGTCTCGCGGAGCGGGGAATGCTGCGACCTGCTTGCGTTGGCCTTCTGTGGGCGGGTGGTCAGGATCGCCTCGGTCACGTGAAGGTCGTCCTCGTGGAAGGTGCTCCGCATCGAGCGCGCTCGGGTACAATGCGTGTAGCGAACGCACCGATGGCTGGCAGGCGGGTCGAAGCGTTGCCCAGGCGGGTGCGCTGGCGCTGCGGTATTCGCGGAGGGTTGATCTGCCGCTCGGCGCAAAGAGGGGGGCACGGCATGACCATTAAAGAGATCGCGCAGATCGCGGGTGTCTCGAGCGCCGCTGTGTCGCGCTACCTCAACGGCGGCTACGTGAGCGAGGAGAAGCGCAAACGCATCCGCGAGGTTATCGAGAAGACCGGGTACGTGCCGTCCGCCCAGGCGCGCGCCCTGCGCACCAAACGGGGCAGGCTCGTGGGGGTCGTCGTGCCCAAGATCAGCTCCGAGTCGATCGCGCGCGTGGTGGCCGGCGTGAGCCAGGTGCTCGGCGCGCGCGGCTACCAGATGCTGCTCGCTGACACCGACAACAACCCGGTCAAAGAGCTCGAGTATCTTGAGCTGTTCGCAAACTACCCGGTTGACGGGATCATTCTTGCCGGCACGGTTATGACGCCGAAGCATCATGTGTTCTTGAGCGAGACCAAGGTGCCCTGCGTGGTCGTGGGCCAGCAGGTTGAGGAGACGAGCTGCGTCTACCACGACGACTACGGCGCGGGGTGCGCCATGGGGCGGCTGCTGGCGGGCTTGTTGCCCGAAGGCGCCGACATTGGGTACGTGGGCGTTACCCGCGACGACGCCTCGGCGGGCGCGGCGCGCGAAGACGGCGTGGCCGCGGGCCTTGCTGCCGCGGGGCGCACGCTTAAGAGCGACCTTGTGGAGCGGGGGGCGTTTTCAGTGGGAGCGGGGCGGCGCGGCGCGCTCGCCCTTATCGCACGCTGCCCCGAGATCCGCATCATCGCCTGCGCGACCGACACCATTGCCGCCGGCGCCATCGAGGCGATCAACGAGCTCGCGGCGGAGGCTCAGGTTGCGGAAGTGCCCTTCGACCCGCCGCTCGTGAGCGGCTTTGGCGACAACGAGCTTCTCCGCGCGGTCACCGGAGGTGTGCCGACCGTGCATTTTGGCTACCTTACGAGCGGCATCAAGGCGGCTGAGCTTCTGTTGGATGTTGTTGCGGGCAAAACGGCCGCCCCGTCGCGCATCAAGCTCGGCTACGAGCTTGGCGGGGCGTAGGGCGCAGGTCCTTGCGCGGTGTGCATGCTGAAGGACGAGGCCTGTCCCGTGCCGATTTGGGCGCATACCGCGTTTTGCGAGACCGGTTTGACAAATGCGTTGCTCGGCAGTTCTCGTACATTTACTGATCGCAGTTCATAAAGGCTTGACAGGCGCGGTGCTTCGCGACAACATGTAAACGATTACATATGTAAGCGGTTTCACATTATGTTTCGACTGTTGTCTGGGGCTCGCGCCTGCGTCTCTCTTACCTGCCACCACCTTTCCCACAACCGAGAGAGGCGCAGGCGCGAGCCTCGAGACCCGACTGCCCGCCGCCCGTGCGCCATGGCTTGCAGGCGCTGCGCGCGGCCATGCTGCCCGTCGTTTTGCCACCCAGGAAAGGACCGTCATGAACGCTACTGCCAAGGATTTCGTTAAGCTCACGAGAATGGTCGAGGAGCAGGCGAAGGCCCGGCGCGCGGCCGAACCCGACCCGTACCGCCTGCGGTTCCATGTGCAGCCGCCCACTGGATGGCTCAACGACCCCAATGGTCTGTGCGAGAAAGACGGGGTCTTTCACGCGTACTTTCAGTACGCGCCCTTCGGCGCCGAGGGAGGGCTCAAGCTCTGGGGGCATGCGTGCAGCCGCGACCTTCTTTTATGGGACTACGACGAGGGCCCGGCGCTCGTGCCCGATCACCCCTTCGAGGTCACGGGCGCCTATTCGGGCTCGGCGCTCGTAGACGACGGGTCGCTCGAGTTCTTCTACACCGGCAACGTCAAGCGCGAGGACGGTGACGATTTTGACTACGTGACCTCGGGCCGCGAGGGCAACACCGTTTACGCGCGCGCCGCCGATCCGAGCGGCTCGTGGATCGCCGAGAAGCGCCTCGTCATGACCAACGACGACTACCCGGCCGATTGCACCTGCCATGTGCGCGATCCTAAGGTCTGGAAGCTCTCCGGCGCCGCTGCCGAGCGCGCTGCCGCCGTCGGAGTCGGCCCGTACCTTATGGTCCAGGGAGCGCGCCGGCGGGGAAGCCTGCCCGAGACTCAGGACAACGGCGGCGATACGGGCGAGATCCTGCTCTTCTCGTCCGCCGACAAGCGCAACTGGCGCCTGGTGCGTCGTCTGAGCACGGCGGAGCGCTTTGGCTATATGTGGGAGTGCCCA
This sequence comes from uncultured Coriobacteriaceae bacterium, assembly GCA_944322175.1. GTDB lineage: Bacteria > Actinomycetota > Coriobacteriia > Coriobacteriales > Coriobacteriaceae > CALUOB01. The sequence continues at coordinate 886 of CALUOB010000118.1, read as the reverse complement.
GACTGCTTTGTTCTGGAGCCCGCGCAGGGAGGGGATGCCGTGACGGTGCTCTCGCTTTCGCCTCAGGGGCTTACGGGCGCCCCGTACGACAAGCTCAACCAGTACCAGTCCGGCTACTTTACGGACACGGCGGACGTGTGGGACGCGTCGTGCGCGATCGATCCGGCGGCGTTTGCGCTCTGGGACTGGGGTTTTGACTACTACGCGCCGCAGAGCTTCCGCGCCGAGGACGGCCGCCGCATCGTCATTGCGTGGATGGGCATGCCCGACGAGCCCTCGTACGGTAACGATGCCACGGTGGAGCGCGGCTGGCAGCACTGCATGACGCTGCCGCGTGAGGTGGTGCTCTGCAGCGACGGGCGCATCGCAACGCCGCCCGTGCGCGAGCTTGCTAGCCTGCGCGGCACCGCGTACGCCGGCGCCGAGAGCTTTGCCGTGGCGGGGGAGTGCGCCCGTTGCTTCGATCTCGAGGTCTCCCCGAGCGACGAGGGTGCGCCGCTCGGCTCGTTTTGCGCAACGATCGCCGGCGAGCTCGAGCTTGCCTACGACGCGGGCGCGGGCGTGTTCTCGATGAGCTTCAATGATGCCGGTCGTGCCGCGGTGGGCGGCGGGCGCGGCGTGCGCCGGGCGCCGGTTGCAGAGCTTAAGTGCGTGCGCGTGGTTGCCGACTGCTCAACGGTGGAGGTTTTTGCAAACGGCGGCGAGGTATGCTTCTCCACGCGGTACTACCCGGCGTCGCCGTCGGTCGACGTCGACGCTCCCGGCGCCGAGATCCGCTCCTGGGAGCTCGAAGCGTAGGTTATTGCCGATGTGCTTTGCGGCGCCGCCCTCCGGAGACGGGGTGCGGCGCCGTTTTTTGCGTGGCGCGGCACGTAAAACTCAGATG
>CALUOB010000117.1 GCA_944322175.1 uncultured Coriobacteriaceae bacterium | reverse complement strand
AGGAGACTGCCAAGCGCATCAAGAAGAGCAAGACTGACTCCGAGCGCATGATCACCTTCGACCCCGAGAACCGCCCCGGCGTCTCGGGACTGCTCTCGACGGCAGCCATCTGCACCGGTCGCAGCGAGGTCGAGATCGCCGAGGAGATTGGTATGGGCGGATCCGGCCAGCTCAAAAAGTACGTCACCGAGGCAGTCAACACCTACTTCGCCCCGATCCGCGAGCGCCGTCACCAGTTCGAGAACGACCTCGACTACGTTAAGGACGTTCTCCACGAGGGAAACCACCGCGCCAACGAGATCGCCGAGCGCACGCTGCAGGAAGTCCGCGATGCCATGGGCATGGTGTACTAAAGCATGGCGCAGTCGGTAAAACGGCAGTTCGCGAAGTTCGCCGGAGTCGGACTCGTAGCCTTTGCCATAGACTTCGGCCTCATGGTCGCCCTCACCGAGGTGTTCAAGATCAACTCGCTCGCAAGCGCCACGATCTCGTTCGTGGTCTCGGTGGTCTTCAATTACTTCGCGAGCATGCACTACGTCTTTGAGCACAAGGACGACATGAGCCGCAAGCGCGAGTTCACGATCTTCGTCGTGCTCTCGATCATCGGTCTCGGCCTCACCGACGTTCTCATGTGGGCCGGCACCGACGGTCTGGAGCTCGACTACCGCCTGGTCAAGGTCGCCGCCACCGCCATTGTCACGACGTACAACTTTGTAACGCGCAAGATATTCCTCGACGGCACGAACAAGTAAGCAAGCGTCTGCAACGTTTTCGCATAACACCAAAGGCGGCTCCCACGGGAGCCGCCTTTCTTCTCGCAAGCAGGCCCTAGCCAGCGCTGTCTTCGATGTGCTTGAGCCGGGACGGCACCAGACTCGGCGGGAACGTCACGGTTATCGTGGTTCCCTCTCCGGGGGTGGACACGAGATCGATGTCAGCGTTGTGGTACATAACCGCGTGCTTTACGATGGCCAACCCGAGGCCCGTGCCGCCAGTCTCGCGCGCACGAGCGGGATCAACACGATAAAAGCGTTCGAACACCTTGCTTTGGTGCTCAGACGGTATGCCGATACCGGTATCGGCCACCACGAGCACCGGCAGCCCGCCCTTGGTTGCCACCGTCACCTTAACGCTTCCGCCCTCTTTGTTGTAGCGGATCGCGTTGCTGCAGAGGTTCTGCACCATCTCGTCGAGCAGGCGCGGCAAGCCGCGAACGAAGACCGGCTTTCCCTTGAGCTCGAGCGACACCTGCTTCTTGCGCGCCGCAGAACCCAGCCGGTCAACCACATCATGGGCAACGCGATACAGATCGACCGGCTCGTCTGACCCCATAAAGGAACGATCCTGAGAGCGTTCCGACTCGTCGAGCTTAGAAAGCATCAGGATGTCGTTGACGAGCGAGGCGAGCCTCTGGGCCTCAGCGTATATGCGCCCGGCAAAGTCGGGGATGTCCTTGGGTTTTACGATTCCGCTCTTGATGAGCTCAGCCGCGCCCGAGATAGACGCCAGGGGCGTCTTAAGCTCATGCGTGACGTTTGCGGTGAACTCGCGCCGCATGGCCTCGGCGCCCTTAAGCTCCTCGACCTGTTTTGCGAGTAGCTCCTGCTGGGACGAGATCTTGTTGACGAGCGGCGCGATCTCGGAGTAGGACTGACGGGCGTCGGGATGCGCAGGGTCGAGCGAGAGGATAGGCGCAACGAGCCGGCGGGCAAGAACATGCGCCGCGATAAGGCTCAGGACAATGAGAACCACGTCCACGAGAAGAAGCAGCAGCGCCTCGTTGAAGATCATGGCAACGACGCCGGCGCGGTCGACCGAAAGTCTCAGCACGCTGCCGTCGGCCAAGCGCGTTGCCTGGTAGATGCTCACGTATCCCATGGTCTCGCTCGGGCGCTCAACCGAGGCGGAGCCGTGCTCGAGCGCCTCCTCAAACTCAGGGCGGTCGGCATGGCTCGGCATGTCCTCGGCCGCGGCATCCGTGTCGAACGAGACGGTTCCGTCCCGCTCGATGAGGGTCACGCGCGTATCGCGCATGTCGAGACCCTCGAGCTTCTCCTCCGCGTTGGAGCTAGCGTCGCCTAAGGCCGAGGAGACCAGCGTGGCCTCCTCGGACAGAAGAACGTGGGCGTCTTCTACCGCCGAGAACTGAAAAAGCCCTGCGGAAACGAAGAAGACGATCAAGGCGACCGCCGTCGAGAGAACGGCAAAGGTCAGAAATAGGCGACGTACGAGGGAGGGCTGCTGCGGCATGGCCTACTTGTCCTTGCTGAGGCGCTTGAGACGGTAACCGACGCCGCGCACGGTCTCGATCATCTTGGCGGCATCGCCGAGTTTCTGGCGGATCGTCTGCACATGCACGTCGACGGTTCTGCTGCCGCCGTCAAAGTCCCAACCCCACACGCGCTGGAGCAGCTCCTCGCGCGTGAACACGACGCCGGGGCTCTGAATCAGGAAGCTCAGGAGGTCGAACTCGCGCATGGTGAGCGCGATGTCCTTGCCGTTGCAGAGAACCTCGCGGCGCGCGGTGTCGATCGTGAGCGGGCCCTCGGAAAACACGGTGTCCTCGCGCTCAACGTGAACGCGCGAGCGGCGAAGCAGGGCGCGGACGCGGCTCACCATCTCCATCATGCCGAACGGCTTGGTAAGGTAGTCGTCGGCTCCGGCATCAAGCGCGGTTACGGTATCGAGCTCGGCGTCCTTTGCCGTCATCATCATGACGGGCACCGACTTGAGCCCGGGCGTCTTGCGCATGCGCTTGAGGATCGCCATGCCGTCGGTATCCGGCAGCATGATGTCCAAGAGGACGGCATCGGGGATGCGCCGGGCGCATGCCGCGCGAAACTCAGCGTCGCTCGACATGCCCTCGGCGTCCACACCCGCCTGCTCAAGCGCATAGAGCGTGAGCTCGCGAATGTTCGTGTCGTCCTCTACGTAGTAGACCAACCTCTGGCTCACTCCTCCGAAGCCCCGCTTTCAGCATCGTTGGCGAGCTGGGCACGGGCAGCTTCCATCTCAATGTAGTTCTCTTGAGAGTGTACCTCATGCTTGCCCGTAACGCGAAACACCGCCCAGTCGGCAATACGCTCGGCATCGTCGGCCATGCGCTCGAAGTACTTTGCCACCATGAGGAGCTCGGGCAGGTACTTGGGGCTCGTCTTACCGTTGCGGATCATGTCGATGATGGCCTGCTCGGCCTCGGCGTAGATGACGTCGACCTCGTCGTCCATGGCGAAGATCTTCTCGGCGCGCTCGCGGTCGCAGGTGCGGAAGGCGCCGACAGCCTCTTCGATCATGATGGCGACCTTCTCGTCGGCGAGCGCAAGCTGCTTGTCGAGCCTCTTCACGACCTTGGCCGGCAGGTTCTCGAGCAGGAAGGCGACGTCGCGCGCCATCTCGTCGATGTGCGTGAGGTCGGAGACGATACGGAACGTACCGGTGACGAAGCGAAGGTCGTCAGCAACCGGCTGCTGGAGCAGCATGATGTCGAGGCAGTTCTCCTCGATCGCGGAGCGCAGACGGCGCTCGGTCTTGCTGCCCTTGAGAACGCCCGCGCAGGCACCGGCGTCCCCGGAGAGTCCGAGGCCCAGGGCGCGAACGTCGGCGACGGTCTTGTCGGTCAGGCGATCGATGTAGATGTCGAGCTCGTCAAGCTGCTTGAGAAACTCAGAACGCGTGGTGATCATTAGCTAAACCTTCCCGTCAGGTAGTCATGGGTGAGCTGCTCCTTGGGCGAAGCGAAGAGCTCCTTGGTCGGTCCTGCCTCGACGAGCTCGCCGAGGTAGTAGAACGCGGTCTTGTCGGCAACGCGGGCGGCCTGCTGCATATTGTGCGTGACCACGACGACGGTGTGGTCAACCGAAAGCTCCTGCATGAGCTCCTCGACCATGCCCGTGGAGATGGGGTCGAGCGCGCTCGTGGGCTCGTCCATCAGAAGCACGCTGGGATCGGTCGCAAGGGCGCGCGCGATGCAGAGGCGCTGCTGCTGTCCGCCAGAAAGTCCCAGGCCGCTGTGATCGAGCTTGTCTTTGACCTCTTCCCAGAGCGCGGCACGCCTGAGGCAGCGCTCCACGATCTCGTCGCCCTCGCTCTTCGAGAGCTTGGCGATGCGCTTGGGGCCGTAGAGGATGTTCTCGCGGATGCTCATCGGGAACGGGTTGGGGTGCTGGAAGACCATGCCCAC
>CALUOB010000116.1 GCA_944322175.1 uncultured Coriobacteriaceae bacterium | reverse complement strand
ACCTCGCCGGACGACGTGGTCAGGCTCCTGTCGTAGTGCCCGGCGCGGTACGCCTCGCGCTCGGCCGTGCGCTCGTAGCGCTCGGCGCCGACGAGGTCGTCTGCCTCCTCCTCGAGGAGGCCGTTCAGGGTGTCCTCGACCGTTCTCCTCACGAGCTCGCGCAGGTCGGTCTTCAGCGATTCCTCGTTCAATGTTACGATGGGCTCGGGCATGGTCTACCTCCAGCATGTTTCTTGTCTCGACAACTCGAATCATACCGGGGCGGGCCGTGCCCTCCTTCCTATCTGGACGCTATTCCGCTGTCAAAGTGCGCAAGAAATTGTACGTTTCCGAGCGGGAGATCGTTTCCTCTTGCCAGCACTATCTCTTGGCATACGAGCGGGTCGGAAAGCCTCGCTATGCGGTTGACCTCGATAGATTGATTGCTTTACTTGATAGGAAAGGTGACGATTAAGGAGTTCGGTTATATGAGCGCTTTCGAACTTTAGTGTTAAGCTATTGTCGGATGCAAAAACCTTCGAGGTTTTGTAAGGGCCGGTCCTCTCGGGGACTGGCCCTAGTTGTTTATGGGTCCTTAATTGATGCTGGATGCCATACGGTGACTAGAAGAACAACCGGTGGGTGTTGTTGGATCGTGCCTATAGGTCCCTAGCCGGCATAGCTCACGGGTTTTGGATTCCCATACATGCGTCGTATGGCATAACGATTGTGTAGGACAGATAGACTGTAGATCGATCGCTTGGTCAGCGGCGCCATCGAAGACCCCCTCGTGGCTAACCGCGACGCCGAGGGAGGTCGCTCGCGAGGTGACGCGCGAGCGGACGGCCGGGACGATGGGGCGCAGGGGACGGAGGCCAGGCATCGCCACTTGTCACCTCCTCGCCGGACAAGTTCTGAGCGTCGCATCGATGATCTTTTGGTAGCGGGGGTCGCCGCCGGCGAGGTCGCGCCACTCGGGGGAGGCCACCCGCTCAGCGGTCTGCTGGCGCAGGGTACGGCGCAGGTCATCCAGCTGGCGTGCCTTGTGCTCGGCCCAGGCCTCGCCGGCCCGGGCGGGGTCGAGGCGCGCGGCCATGCGGTCCCAGAGCGGGAAGCCTGACGGCTCTTTGCTTGCCGGGTCGGCCGCCACGGCGTCGACCGCCCGCGCAAGGGCCGCGAGCGCCTCGTCCTTCTCGCCCGCGCGACGCAGGGTCTCGGCGACCTCAAAGGCCATCGTGGCCGAGAAGAACGGGTTCGCCGCGCCCATGCCGAGCGCCGCATGGACGGCCTCGGCGGCGTCTCCGGCCGTGTTAATGTCAATCTAATATTTGCCGATTTCTCCAACGGGGGCGCGCCGGTCGCGCCAGAGGACCCGCACGGGCAGGATGGTGCCGTCGCGGCCCATGCGGCGGAGCACTTGTCCCGGATGCCCTCGACCGCGTCACGACGCGCGATATTGGCGCGGGCTCAGACCCGTGCACCGACGGAACTGGCGGGCGAAGTAGCTCGCGTCGCGAAAGCCCACCCTCGTGGCGACCGTTGCGACCGGCAGGTCAGTCTCGACCAGCAAGCGCGCGGCGCGCTCTAAGCGCATGTCCATCAGGTAGCGGTAAGGTGTGGTGCCGAGACCCGCATGAAAGCACCGCAAGCACTCCGAGACGCTCACGCTTGCCGCCCGAGCGATATCTTCCAGTGCAACCGGTTCCGCGGCGTGCTCGTCAATGAAAGCGAGGAATGCCCGGAGCCGCTTGGTCGTGACGGCATCCGAAGCGACGGCGTGCGGGAAGTCGAGATGCTCAAGCACATCGAGCAGAGCCCGGTGCGCCAGGACGAGGGCGCGCGTTGCTGCAAGGTCCTCGGTATCCGTCCAGCTTGTCGTATCGGATCCAGCGAGTTGACAGGTGCGATACGCCTCGGGCGTGACGCTCGGGCTCGCAGTCTCCGTGGGCGGCATCGTGGCGCCGGCGCTGGGCGCCATCGCCGATGCGACCAGCCTCGTGGCGGCTATCTGGATCATCGGCGCCATCGCCCTCGTGCCGCTCGCTGGCGCGCTGCTCTTGCCCCGGGACGAACGGGTACGATAGGACGGCCACCGCCCACCCTGCCGCATGCCCCACGTAAGGAGGAACGCCATGGCAAACTTTGTCTACGGAGAAACAGAACTCGATTACCTGCGCTCGCGTGACGCGCGCCTCGCCGATGCCATCGCGCGTATCGGCCACGTGGAGCGCGCGGTCGACCCGGACCTCTTCGCCGCAGTCGTGCATCACATCATCGGACAGCAGATTTCCACCAAGGCGCAGGCGACCATCTGGATGCGACTCCAAGAGCGCTTGGGCGCGATTACGCCCGCAACCGTGCGCGCCGCCGGGCGGGACGGCCTGCAGGCGGTTGGCACGACGTTTCGCAAGGCGGACTACATTATGGACTTCGCCGACCGTGTGGCGACCGCCGAACTCGACCTCGACGCGATCGGTAGCATGCCCGACGAGGACGCCATCGCCGAGCTCGTAACCATCCGCGGCATCGGCCGGTGGACGGCGGAGATGATCTTGCTGTTCTGCCTCGAACGGCCAGACATCCTCTCCTTCGACGACCTCGCCATCCAGCGGGGGCTCCGCATGCTCTACCGCCACCGGCGCATCACACCGGCGCTCTTCGCCCGCTACCGGCGGCGCTTCAGCCCCTATGGCAGTGTGGCGAGTCTCTACCTCTGGGCAATCGCCGGCGGGGCGCTGCCCGAGCTTACCGACCCGGCCGCACGCACGGCACGGGGCGGCGGAGCGGGGCGGAAGCAGGCGGAGCGGAGTCGAAGCGCCGCCCGTCCACCGCGAACGGCCGACACAGCACCGGTGCCGGCAAACTCATCGCTCCAGTTGGCAACGTACGACTCACCGTTGGGCAAGCTCACGCTCGCCGCCGACGACCAGGGCCTCGCCGGCGCCTGGTTCGCCGGGCAAGCGCACTTTGGCGAATTCGGCTCCGTTCGGCACACGCTCCCAGCGACCCCAGACCAAACCGCTGTGGAGAGCCTCTCCCAACCCGCAACCGCCGCGTCCATCCACGTACTCGAGGCCACCCGCGCCTGGCTCGACGCCTACTTCGCCGGCGAGAAACCATCCACGCCGCCGAAGCTCCACCTCATGGGCTCGCCTTTCCAGCAGCGTGTGTGGCAGCTCCTGGTTGAGATTCCCTATGGCACCACCACAACGTACGGCGCGCTCGCTCACGAGCTAGAGCAGCGTTTCGGTATGCAAGCCTCGGCGCGCGCCGTCGGCGGGGCCGTGGGGCGCAACCCTGTGAGCATCATCGTCCCATGTCACCGCGTCCTCGGTGCCGATGGCTCCATCACCGGCTACGCCGGCGGACCGAATCGCAAACGCGCCCTCCTCGCGCTGGAGCGCAGCAGTTGAGCCGGCGACCCGTATTGCGCACAGCACCCGTAACGGACAGTTATTTGCGCGCGCCGCCCGTATTGAACTCCTTTTTGCGCACGGCGCCCGTAGCGAACGTTTTTTTCGCATCGCACCCGTATCGAGCGTCGTATTGCACAGACGCTAACTGCATCAAAACCGCTCGCATATGAGCCATTTGCAGGTTCTTCACAATCCGGAGCCCGTTCTTCGACAAACGCCAGGTCGGCTTCAACCTGACTTTTCGGCGAGCGGCATCCATAAATTTTCCGGTTTGGAATTTCTCGCCCGCGCTCTACAAGTGGTGAAGCGCTGACCTGCGAAAACCACTAATTGTCGAGAAGAGCGCACATTCAGAACACTATATGTTGTGGTTTGTGACGCATGGCTTTTGAAGTATAGTTGTCCGCGCACCGGCTGCGCGGACAACTATACCGCTCCGCGCGCCTGCCTTAACCATATATACGTCTCCCGGGGCTTCGGGCTCCGGTCGATACGAGTAGCACATACGCGCGGCGGGATACGGGGGAGAGCATGAAGATCATCAAGCGCAACGGTTCAGAGGTCCAGTTCGACATCAACAAGATCATCAACGCCATCACGGCGGCCAATCTTGACGTGCACGAGTCTGATCGCCTGTCCGAGCGCGAGATCCGCTTCGCCGCCGAGAACGTCCGCGATCTCTGCGAGAACGCCGGCCATACCGTTGCCGTCGAGGAGATCCAGGACATGGTCGAGGACCAGATCATGGCGCTCGACAAGTTTGAGGTCGCACGCGGCTACATCATCTACCGCTACGTGCAGAGCCTCAAGCGCACCTCCAACACCACCGACGACAAGATCCTCTCGCTTATCGAGTGCAACAACG
>CALUOB010000115.1 GCA_944322175.1 uncultured Coriobacteriaceae bacterium | reverse complement strand
AACTCGCTCTGGCACACGCCGAAGCCGCGGAACGCGCCGGCGGGCGGGTTGTTGGTGTACCAGCCAAAGCCGCGGATGTCGGTGTTCTGGTAGCAGTACGGGCCCACGGAGTGCGTGCAGGCGCGCTCGAGCACGGGGCCGCAAAGGCTCGCGTAGGCGCCGGTGTCGAAGTTGATCTCGCAGTCGAGGCCGCAGAAGATGCCGTTCTCGTCGCAGCCGAGCGTGAACGTGCCCTCCATGGCGTGGCGCTTGGGATGGAAGTTGATGGACTCCTGGCGCGTGAGGCGGCACTTGACCGGGCGCTTGACCGCGAGCGCGGCAAGCGCGGCCAGATGTTGCACGGAGACGTCCTCCTTGCCGCCGAAGCCGCCGCCCACGAGCATAGTCTCGACGACGACCTTCTCGGGCGTGGCGTCCCAGCCCATCATGTGGGCGATCTCTTTGCGCGAGTCGTAGGCGCCCTGGTCGGACGAGCAGACCTTCACGCCGTCCTTGTACGGGAACGCCACGGCGCACTCGGGCTCCAAAAACGCGTGCTCGGTCGCCGGCGTGGTGAAGGTGCGCGTGACCTTGTGCGCGGCGCCTGCGAGCGCGGCGGCAGCGTCGCCGCGCACCACGTGGCGCTGCTGGCAGATGTTGTTCTCGAGCTCGACCCAGTTGCCGAACGCGAGGAACTTGTCGTGCAGAAGCGGAGCGTCTTCGGCGCGCGCCTCGGCGATGGAGCGCACGGGCTCGAGCTCCTCGTAGGTGATCTTGACCATCTTCTTGGCGCGCTCGAGCGTGGCCTGGTCCTCGGCCACCACGAGGCAGATGGCGTCGCCCACGCAGCGGGTGATATCGCCCTCGGCGATCATGACGTCCCAGTCGTAGATGAGGTGGCCGACGGCGTTCACCGGCACGTCGGCAGCGGTGAGCACGGCGAGCACGCCCGAAAGCGCGCGGGCCTTGTCGGCATCGATCTTGACCACGCGGGCGCGCGGGTACTTGGAGCGCACGGCGCTCGCGTAGGTGAGGTCCGGGAAGTCGGTCTCGTCGATGTCGTCGGGGTACTTGCCGAAGCCGAGCACCTTGCGGCGCACGTCGTGGCGGAAGGCGCGCTCGCCCACGCCGTAGTTGTCGCCGCGCTCGAGCTCGGGGTCGATCTCGGCCTCGCCGCGCAGGATCTTGGCGGCGAGCTGGATGCCCTCGATGATCTTCTTGTAGCCGGTGCAACGGCAGACGTTGCCCTTGATGGCCTCTTTGATCTGGTCCTCGGTGGGGTCGGGCACATGATGGATAAGCCCGGCGCCCGCCATTACCATGCCGGGAATGCAGAAGCCGCACTGCACGGCGCCCACGGCGCCGAACGCGTAGACGAAGGCCTCCTGCTCGCGCTCGGGCAGGCCCTCGACGGTCACGATGTCGCGGCCCTGGGCGAGCTCGGTGGTGAGCACGCAGGCGCGGATGGCGTGGTCGTCGACCAGGATGGTGCAGGTGCCGCACGCGCCCTCGGAGCATCCGTCCTTGGCGGAGTGAATGTGCAGGTCGTCGCGCAGGTAGCGCAGAAGCGGCTTCTTCTCGGTAACGGTGCGCTCGACGCCGTTGACCGTAAAGGTGTAGCTGACCGGTTGCTTGGCCATGGTTCCCTCCTCTCGGTTACTTGCTCGCGTAAATGCCGAGCGTGTGGTGGATCACGTGCTTGGGGCACTTGGTGGCGCACATGCCGCAGCTGATGCAGCGGTCGTAGTCAATGACCGCCTGCTTCTCAACCACGTGCATGGCACCTGCCGGGCATACGCGCTCGCACATGCGGCAGCCTATGCAGCCCTCGTCGGCAACCCAGATCTGGTGCTGAGCACCGTCCATGGCAGCCTCCCCTCTTTGCGCCTGCCGGACAGACCGGCGGCTCTTGTCGTGGCAAACGGCAGGGCCTTTCCCGCCGCATCTCGCACCAAGGCAGCGCCAGGCGAGAAGCTCAGACGCCTCGCGCCGGCGCGTAAAAGGGGTGCGGAGCTGAGAAGCCCCGCACCCCGGCAAACACTTCTTAGCCCAGCAGGTAGCTGTAGCTGTCGCGCACCGCGACGATGATCTGACGCACGTCGTCGGGCAGACCGCACGCGGGGTCGTCGACGTTGTAGAGGCCCTCGGTCTCGCCGATGCGGACCTTGAAGCCGTCGGCCGTGGCAAGGAAGCCGTTGTTCTCGCTCGCGGCCATGTCCTCGGCGCTCCAGAACACCGTGAGCTTGTCCTTGTACGGACGGCCGCTCCACGGGCAGAACACGGCGCAGTTGCCGCACTCGTTGCACATGCCGTCCACGTGCACGACCTGCTCCTGCGCGAGGCCCGGAACTTTGATGGCAACGTTGGCGCGGTTGGGGCACACGTCGCAGCAAACCTCGCAGACGGTGGCGCAGCCAAGGCAGCGGCTGGTTTCGCACGCGTCGCAGTCGAGGCAGAGCTCGCCCTTCTTGGCGCGCGGCTTCTCAACGTCGGCGCAGATGTTCTTCTCGGCATGGGCATCGAAGCACACGCCGGCGATAGCGCGGGCAGCCTCGGCGGCGTCGGCAATGGCCTCGACCACGGTAGCGGGACCGCGGCGGCAGTCGCCCACGGCCCAGACGCCCTCGGCGCCCGTGGCGGTACCGGCAGCCGGGCGGCAGCGGCGGTCGAGCTCAACGCCGGCCTCCTCGTAGAGCGCCGGATCAATGCGCTCGCCCACGGCGCAGATCACGGCCGTGGCGGGAACCTCGAGGGTCTCGCCGGTGGGCTCGGGCAAGCGGCGGCCGTCGGCGCCGGGCGCGCCGAGGCGCATGACGCTGCAGGTGAGCACGCCGCCCTTCACGCCGACCGGGGCGAGAAGCTCCATGAACTCCACGCCGTCCTCGATGGCGAGCTCGAGCTCCTCCTCGTCGGCGGGCATGAAGCGCTTGGTGCGGCGGTACACGATGCGCGCGTTCTCGACACCGGGCAGGCGCTTGGCCACGCGCGCCGCGTCCATGGCGGTGTTGCCGGCGCCGATAACCACGACGTCGGTGCCGAGCGAGAGCGTCTCGGGCGCGGACTTGGCGGCCTCGAGGAACTCGAGTACGTCGATCTCGTCGCCGTACTCCAGGCCGGCGCGGCCGGGAGCCCATGCGCCGGTGGCCACGACGACGTCGGTGAAGCCCTGCTCCTTGAGCGCGGCGATGGACTCGACGTTGGCGTTGAGCTCAACGTGCGCGCCGAACGCCTGGCAGAGCGCCACGTCGCGGTCGATGCGCTCGGAGGCAATGCGGAACTCGGGGATCACATGGCGCACGATGCCGCCGAGGGCGCCGGTGCGCTCGAAGATGGTGGTGTCAACGCCGGCGCGCGAGAGGAAGTACGCCACGGCCATACCGGCGGGGCCGCCGCCCACAACGGCGACCTTCTTGCCCGCGACCTTCTCGGCCGGAGCCTCGAGGGTGCCGAGAACCTCGTCCCACGCCTCGGTGGCGGCGCGGAGCTTGTAGTCGCGGATGCGCACGCCTTCCTCGTAGTGGTTGCGCACGCACTTGGTGGCGCAGGGATGCGGGCAGATGGTGCCGGTGATGTTGGGCAGCGCGTTGCGCTCGATGATGATGCTGAGCGCGTCGGCGGTGCGGCCGTCGTCAACGGCCATGAGGTAGGCCGGGATGTCTTGGTGGATGGGGCAGCCCTGACGGCACGCGGCCGTGAAGCAGCTCGTCAGCGGCAGCGGCTCGTCGATCTTGCGCGACGGGGTGCCCTTGATGGGCTTCTTGTAGAGCGGGTTGGCGGCAACGTCCTCGTCGAGCGCGCGCACGGCCTCAACGTCGACGCCGGAAAAGCGCTCGGTGCCCACGGTGCCGAGAATGTCGGAGAGCTGGCTGAAGCGCTCGTAGCCGCCGGGCTTAAGCACGTTGGTGGCGATGGTGATGGGCCAGATGCCCGCTCCGAAGAGCGCGGCGATGTTGTGCGCGTCGGCGCCGCCGGAGTAGGAGATGCGCAAGGCTCCGTCGAACTCGTCGGAGATCTTGCGGGCGAGATGAATGGTGAGCGGGAACAGCGAGCGGCCGCTCATGTACATCTCCTCGCTCGGAAGCTCGCCTGCGGCTACGTCCACGGGGAAGGTGTTGGTGAGCTTGACGCCAAACTCAACGCCCTTCTCGGCGGCGAGGTCGATGAGGCGGTGCATCATGGGCACGGCGTCGGCCCACTGCAGGTCCTCGACGAAGTGATGGTCGTCGAAGGCGATGTAGTCGAAGCCGAGGGAGTCGAGACGCGCGCGGGCGTACTCGTAGCCCAAGAGCGTGGGGTTGCACTTGATGTAGGTGTTGAGCCCCTTCTCGGTGATGAGGTAGGTGGCGATGCG
>CALUOB010000114.1 GCA_944322175.1 uncultured Coriobacteriaceae bacterium | reverse complement strand
CGTTGTCCGAAACCGTAATGGTGCGTGCATCGCGATCGAACGAAATACGAATTGCCAGGTCAGCCTGGTCAACGTGCATGCTTTCGTCCGTCAGGCTCTTAAAGTTGAGTTTGTCCACCGCGTCCGATGCGTTGGAGATCAGCTCACGCAAGAAGATTTCCTTGTTGGTGTAGATCGAGTTGATCATGAGGTCGAGAAGCTTTTTGCTCTCTGTCTTGAACTTGCGCATGAAAACGTCCTTCCCGTTGACGTGTCGGCAAGGGCGCCCATGCTATGCAGCGCTCACCTCACCGCAACATCTCGTTAACGCACACCATAGTACCCATATTCTCACTCATAAAACCTTAGTCTCTAAGACTTAGATTATTAATCACAGCATCATCGCAGCACAGCATTCGTGCCAGCAGTTACTCAGACACAGAGGGCAGCACCTGCACCGGGAAAGTGACCGTAATGCGCGTGCCGCAATCGGGCTCGCTTTCGAGGTCGATGGTCGCGCCGTGGAAGGCGGCGGCGTGCTTGACGATGGCAAGGCCCAGACCGGTACCACCGCGCGCCTTGGAGCGGCTCTTGTCCACACGGTAGAAACGCTCGAAAATCTTTGCCTGCTCGTCGTGCGCAATGCCAATACCGGTGTCTTCCACACGAATGAAGGGGCGTCCCTCGTCGATGCCGCACGAGAGCACCACCGAGCCACCGGGCCGGTTGTAGCGGATGGCGTTTGACGCCAGGTTGTAGGCAAGCTCGTCGAGCAGGCGCGGAACGCCGATCACCATGGCGGGATGGGCGTCCAAAAAGACCGCAACGTCCGCTTTATGCGCAACGTGCTCGAGGCGTTGCTGCACCGTTTCGAGCATGCGCGGCAGGTCGACGGGCTCGGTGGAGCCAAGCACGCTTGCCGCATCGTTCGATTCGGAGCGCTCCGCCTCATCCAGATTCGACAGGGTGAGGATGTCGTTCACAAGCGACGTCAGACGGCCCGCCTCGCGGTAGATGCGGCTGCCAAAGTCCTTGATGTCCGCCTCGTCGACCACCATGTCAGACGAGATAAGCTCCGCATAGCCGGAGATGGTCGTAAGCGGGGTCTTGAGCTCGTGGGTGATGTTGGCCGTGAACTCGCGGCGCATGCGATCGTTATCGGCAAGTACGCGCATCTGCTGCTTGAGCTCTTGGCGCTGGCTCTCAATCCGCTCGAGCATGGGGACCATCTCCGCATAGGCGGCCTCCATGTTGCGCTTGGGGTGGTCGAGGTCGACGTCGAGCAGAGGCGCAATGATGGCACGCGACTCGCGGCGCGCCGCAAAGAACGACACGACAATTACCACGGCGGCGATGATGAGCAAAGGGCCCACAAACGACAGCAAGATGGAGAGCACGCCCGCCTGGGCCTGCGCGATACGCACCACCTGACCGTTACCGAGCAGCACCGCTTCGTAGAGCATGACCTCGCCGAGCGTGGAGGAATCGCGTTCGTCGGAACCGTGGCCCGTCTCGCGCGCGGCGATGACCTCGGGGCGCTGCCCGTGGTTTTCCATCTGACTCGCCGGTTCCTGATTGTCGTAGATGACGGTGCCGTCCTCCGCAATGAGGGTGAGACGCGTGTTGTCGATGTCCACCCGCTCGAGCACCGCGATGTCGTTCACGGTGCTTTCGAGCGCCGCCGCAACGATCTCCGCCTCGTCATGCAGCTCGCTGCGCGTGACCTGGGCGAGGTTGTTCTGCAGAAATGCCGAACCCACCACCGTGAAGACCGCGATCGCCGCAAACGCGACTACAAAGACCGTCCCAAAGACGCGTCTGGAAAGGGTGCGCTTGGATCCAAAGGGGCTCATGGGCAGACCGCCTGGTACGCGGTGCTACTCGGCGCGGTCGGCAAAGCGGTAACCCACGCCACGGACCGTCTCGATACAGCCGGCATGATCGCCGAGCTTTTGGCGGAGCGTCTGCACGTGGACATCGACCGTGCGCGAGCCGCCGTCAAAGTCCCAGCCCCACACGCTCTGCAGCAGGGCCTCGCGGCTAAAGACCACGCCGGGTTTGCGCATAAGGTACTCGAGCAGGTCAAACTCGCGCAGCGTCAGCTTGATCTCCTCGCCGTCGACCTTCACCTCGCGATGGCTGGGCGAAAGCACGATGCCACCCGAGGAGAGCACGTCGGACACCTTCTTGGTCATGCCGCCACGGCGCAGAAGCGCGCGGCAACGGCTCGTGAGCTCCATGAGCGAGAAGGGCTTGGTGAGGTAGTCGTCCGCACCGCCGTCGAGCGCAACCACCTTGTCGAGCTCGGTATCCTTGGCGGTGAGCATCATGATGGGAACCGTGGCGGTCTCTTGGTCGGCGCGCAGGCGGCGCAGGATCTCCAGGCCGTCGGTATCGGGAAGCATGATGTCGAGCAGCACGGCGTCAGGAACGCGACGGGCCACCGCAGCTTTGAACTCGCTGTCAGAAGCGAAGCCCTCGGCCTCTATACCCTGCTGGTGCAGCGCGTAGAGCGTAAGACCGCGAATGTTGTCGTCGTCCTCGACGTAATAGATCATCGTGCCATCCTCTTCTCATCTGCCGAGTGCCGTACCCGGCATGCTCCCATCTTACCCGAATCGGCCCGTCAGGTAATCCGCCGTGCGCTGGTCTTGCGGCGTGGCGAAGAGCTGCTCGGTGGGCGCGTGCTCCACGAGCTCGCCCAAGAGGAAGAAGGCAACGGAGTCGGAGATGCGCGATGCCTGCTGCATGTTGTGGGTAACGACAACGAGCGTGTAGTGCTCCTTGAGCTCAAGCGCGAGCTGCTCGACCATCTGGGTGGAGATGGGGTCGAGAGCGGAGGTGGGCTCGTCCATGAGAAGGACCTCGGGGTGCACGGCGATGGCACGCGCAATGCACAGGCGCTGCTGCTGACCGCCCGAAAGACCCATACCGGAGCTCTTGAGCTTATCCTTTACCTCGTCCCACAAGGCAGCGCGACGCAGCGACTCCTCAACAATGCCCTCGAGCTCGCTTTTGCTCTTGATGCCCATCCCGCGCGGACCATAGGCAACGTTGTCGAAGATGCTCATAGGGAAGGGGTTGGGGCGCTGGAACACCATACCCACGCGCTGGCGTAGGCGGGTGACGTTGTAGTCCTGGTAGATATCCTCGCCGTCGAGCTCGATCGTGCCTTCGATGCGGCATCCCTTGACGAGGTCGTTCATGCGGTTCAGCGTGCGCAGAAGCGTTGACTTGCCGCAGCCGGAGGGGCCGATGAACGAGGTCACCTCTCGGTCCCGGATGTCGATGGAGACGTTCTTGAGCGCATGGAAGTCGCCGTAGAACAGGTCGAGGTTTTGCACCGACAGGCGCACCGGATGCTCCGGCTTGGCATCGCCAGCTGCCGGGGGTACGACTTCGCCCCGCTCGCGCGCTGCCGCCGCCTCGACCTCTGCCGCCCAGCTCTGCTCAGCAGTATCCACCTGAGTACCTCCAAACGTTATGCGCGCCCAGGGCGCCCATATCAAGCGTGATAGCTCGCTTGATGGTACGCGTCCGAGTTCAGGCAGCTGAAAGAGACATGTTAGGGAAGTGTAAGGCACACCGCACATGATGCGCTCATTTGGGGACGGGGTCAAAATATGCAACCGCATCCGCGTCTGGCCTGAGCTATACTGAAGCGGATTTGCCGTGCATGCGACGTGCGGCCCCTGCGGCAGAAAGGTTTACGAGGTTGCGTATCCGCTAGACATCTCTCATCTGTTCCTCAAGCGTTCGGCGCACCCTGCGGTGCGCGGCGCCTACGTTAGGAGATGCCCATGCAACTCGTGCTTTCTCATATCACTTACACCTACCCTGCTGCGCCTGCTCCCCTCTTGCAAGACGTGTCGGTCACCTTCCCCCGCGGTTGGACGGGACTATTAGGTGACAACGGTTGCGGCAAGACAACGCTCGCGCGCATCGCAACAAGCGAGATTGTGCCCGAGCGCGGAAGCGTGACCTCGGGGCTCGTCTCGGTGCTCTGCGCGCAGGAGGTCGATGACGAGCCAGACGGGCTCTTTGATTTTGCTGCCGACTATGGCCGCGAGGCGCGCGAGCTACGCGAGATCTTTAGGATCGAAGACGACATGCCCTGGCGCTTTGCCGAGCTATCCTGCGGCGAGCGCAAAAAGATTCAGATCGCCGTGGCACTTTGGCGCCGTCCCGACGTGCTGGTGGCAGACGAGCCGACCAACCACCTCGACGGCGACGCCCGCGGCGAGCTTACCCGGGCACTCGCACGCTTTCGGGGTATCGGCATCTTGGTGAGCCACGACCGCGCGCTTCTGGATGCGCTCGCCGAGCGCTGTGTCTCATTTGAGAACGGCGGTATCGTCGTGAGACCGGGAGGCTACACGGCGGCGCACGCCCAGGCATCGCTTGAGCGCGAAAGCCTCACTCGGGAACGCAAAAGCGCCAA
>CALUOB010000113.1 GCA_944322175.1 uncultured Coriobacteriaceae bacterium | reverse complement strand
CGTCACAAACGGGTCGAACAGACGCTGCGCGAGCTCGGGCGGCACGCCGCGGCCATCGTCGACCACGCGCAGGCGCAGCCGCGCACCCGCGTCGACAAGCGCGCACTGCACCTCGATCCGCGTGCCCGCATCGTTGTGCACCACCGAGTTGCCCACGAGGTTCGTAAGCAGGCGGCGCACGAGCTCCCGGTCGAGCTCTGCCGGAACTGGCTCTTGGGGCAGCCTCTCGGCAAGCGCGCATCCGCGCTGCTGAACCAGCGGCACGAGCCCGGCGCAGACGTCGCGCACCACCTCGGCGGCGTCGCAGGGCACGCGCGCGGCAACGTACTCGGGCCGCTCCATCGCCGCGTAGGCGCTGAGCTGGTCGACCATGCTGCCCGCCCGCTCGGCCTTCTCGCACAGGGCGCGCGCATAGGCCCTTTCGCGCTCGGCGGGAACCATGCCGTCGCGGAACGCCTGAGCGTACCCGCGGATGACCGTAAGCGGCGTCTTGATATCGTGCGATATGTCCGCGATCATGCGCTGCTTCTCCGCCTGGGCATGCGCGAGATCATCGGCGACCTCGCAAAACCCGTCCAGCACGGGCCTCAGCTCCGTCGCCACGTCCGCCCGGTCGATGTCGATCTGGCCGCACTCGCCATAGGCCTCGATCGCGTTCGAGAGCGGCAGCGTTGCCGCGCGGATGATCCGCACCTCGGCCCACATCAGAAGAGCCGTCGCGATGCCGCCGACGGGCAGAAGCAGCAGCCAGTAGCTCTGCGCCTCATCGGTAACGTCCCGGTAGGACCCCTGGTCCACGGTCGGCGTGGCAAACACGAGTACGCGCTTCTCGCCCGCGTCGTCGGTGCCGGCGAACTTGCAGATAACGTACTGCTCGTTGGTGAGCGTGCCCGAGAAGCGGTACCCGCCGTCGGCAGCGGCGTCGTCGCTCGCCGCGCCACCCTGGCTTGCCACACGGTCGGGCAGCGTTGCGAGACCTTTTTCGGTGGGATCGTAGATTCCCATGAGCAAGCCGAACTCGCGCGGCGTCAGCGCCTTGCGGTCCCTGAAGAGCGAGCCTCCCACCACGTTGAGGTCGCGGTCGAGCAGGGCGTACGACGATATGCGCTCGACTCCCGTCTCGTTATCCAAGCCGACCCGTATGACACGGTACCCCGGCTGGCCGTCTGCCTCCTCCTCAAAGAGAAGAAAGTGGTCGTAGTCGTGATAGCTCCCGATCAGGTCGAGGTCCTCAGGGCGGATCGCCTTGGCGAACCCCCTGCTCGAAGCGTAGAGCTGCTCGCCGCCCTCGCCGAACACCAGGCTCTCGCAGCCGTCGAGCGCAGGGCTCGCCAGCACGTCGTACGTGCCGTTGAAGATCTCGTCCTCGTACGGTTCGATATCGGTAAAGTCAGGGAACGCGTAGGTTATGCGATCGTCAACCGCCTGCGCGATCAGAGCCACGGCAAGTGCGATCACGCCCGCGTACACGGCGCCCACGGCCAGGCAGCGCACCGTGAGACTTCTCGCGACGCTCCCCCACGTTCCCGCAAGCGAGAAGCGCTCCATGTGCCGGCGCGCGCCGGCGAGAAAGCCTTTACGCTTCAAGACGGTACCCCGCTCCCCTGACGGTCTTTATCGGGCACGTGCGGCCGGGGCCGTCTTCGAGCTTGGCGCGGATGTTTGAGATGTGCACCATAATGCTTGCGTCGCATCCTTGAACGGCCGAAGCGTCGCCGCCGTTGACGCAGGCGTAGAGCTGCTCCTTGGTAAAGACCCTCCCCGGGGCCGCCATGAGGCGCGCCATGATCTTCAGCTCGGCCGCCGTCAGGGCAACGGGCTCCCCTGAGCGCGTGAGCACGAGGCGCTCGGTGTCGAGCACAAGGTCGCCCACCCTGAGAACATGCGCCTCGGGGGCGCTTTGGGCGCGGCGAAGAACCGCCCTGATGTAGGCCGTGACCTCCATGGGGTCGAACGGCTTGGTGATGTAGCCGTCGGCGCCCACGTCGAGCCCGAGCACCTTGTCGGCAGCCATGCTGCGCGCTGACACGATGATTATGGGGATCTGCGATATGAGGCGCGCGGCGCGGATGAAGTCGTAACCGTTCATGCGCGGCATCATGAGGTCCACGAGCGCCACCGACACCGGCTCGGCGCGCAGGACCTCGAGTGCGGCAACGCCATCGAGCGCCGTGAGCACGCGATAGCCCGACGCCTCCAGGTACAGGCGCAGGATCTCGACGATGTCGGCGTCGTCCTCAACGATCAGCACAGTATGCTCGGCAGCAGACAAATCTGGCACGCGGCCCCCTCACAAACCAACGGCTCCAGCAGGCGGTTTTGCCCATCTTACCGTTCTCGGCGCAGCGGGAGCGCCCCGGACGCCATCCCTAAGCGAATCCTTAGCTTTGGCTCAGGGGCCCTTTAGGAGCGTCCGTCACCATAGGCTCACGAACCGACGGCCATCGGAAGGAGCCCTATGGACCGACGCGCTGTAGACCTGCTCGAGCGCACCGCTCGACGCATCCCGCACAAAACCGCCGTCGTTGACGAGCACGGTTCCGTCACGTTTGCCGAGCTTCGGTCATATGCCCGGCGCATCGCAAGCGGCCTGCTCGAACGAGGGCTCGGCAACAGACCTGTTGTCGTGGTTCTCGAGAAGGGCATCGACGCGCTCGCCGCGATGCTCGGCACGCTCTACGCGGGCGGCTGTTACGTGCCGGTGGACCCCATCGCGGCTCCTACGCGCCTCGAGGCCGTCTGCCGCACGCTGGAAGCGCCGCCTGTCATAGTAGACGAACGTACGCGCCCGCTCGCTTCATCCACCCCCGGCACGGGCCACATCCTCGACGTACGCGAGCTTGCCCGAACCCCCGAAGACGAGGCCGCTCTCGACGTTCGAGCAGAGCGCGCCCTCGGCAGCGCCCCCGCCTACATCCTCTTCACCTCGGGGTCCACCGGAACGCCCAAGGGCGTCATGGTAAGCCATCAGGCGATTCTGAGCTTCATCGGCTCCTTTGTCGAGCTCTTCGGCATCGACGAGACCGACGTCATCGGCAACCAGGCCCCTTTTGACTTCGATGTGTCGGTAAAGGACATCTACGCCTCGCTCGCCACGGGCGCCACGCTCGTCGTGCTGCCCCGCCGCCTCTTCAGCCAGCCCGCCGCTCTTGTCGACGCCCTGAACGAGCACCGCGTGACAACGCTCACCTGGGCCGTTGCCGCGCTCTGCCTGATCACGAGCCTCCACGGGCTCGACTACGCCGACCTCCCCTGCGTGCGCCGCGTGCTCTTCAGCGGCGAGGCCATGCCCCTGCGCCACCTGCGCGCGTGGCTCGCCCATCTGCCTCAGGCAGACTTCGTGAACCTCTACGGACCGACCGAGGTTACCTGCAACTGCCTCTACCACCGCATCGACCGCGCACGGAGCTACGCATCGGGCATTCCCTTGGGCAGCCCCTTCCCCAACCACGAGGTTCTCCTTTTGGACAAGCACGACCTTCCCGTCACACGGGCGGGCGCCATAGGCGAGCTCGTGGTGAGAAGCCCCGAGCTCGCACTCGGCTACGTGGGACGCACAAAGGCAACCGCCGCGTCGTTCGTTCAGAACCCGCTCAGGCGCGCATGGCCCGAGCGGGTCTACCGCACCGGCGACCTCGCCGAGCTCACCGCCGCAGGCGAGCTCATCTTCCGCGGACGGCGCGACAACCAGATCAAGCACCTGGGTCACCGCGTGGAGCTCGAAGAGATCGACCTCGCGATCGAGCGTTTGCCGGGAGTCAGCCGCTGCCGCTGCGCCTACGACGAGCGCCGCCACCGGATCTACGCCTTCTATGAGGGAGCGACCGATGCGGACGAGCTTGCCCGACAGGCACAGGACGTTCTTCCCGCCCACCTCATGCCGAGCGCCTGCGTTCCCGTTGCCCAGATGCCGCTCTCCAAGAACGGCAAGGTCGACCGAGCCGCGCTGCTTGCCGCGCATATGCCCGAGCGACATCGGCACGCAAGAACCCAAACGGAGGGGCAAGCGCCCGCACGACCCCGAAAGGACCAGCTATGACCGACGCTGAGCTCTCCCGGCTTGCCGACGCCTTCGGCACGCCGCTCTACGTCTTCGACGCACGCGCCGTGCACGAGCGCATCAAGCGCATCGAGCACTTTCTCCCGCCGTACGCCAAGCTCTGCTTTGCCGTCAAGGCGAACCCCTTCGTCATCCCCAATGTCGCCCCGTTCGTGAGCCGCCTCGAGGTATGCTCGCCCGGCGAGATGCGCATCTGCGACGCATGTCGGATCGACCCGGCCCAGATCGTCGTTTCCGGAGTCTACAAAGACGTCGACCTCATGCGCGAGCTCGTGCTACGCGACGATGTGCCCGCGCGCTTCACCGTTGAGTCGCTTGCCCAGCTCGAGCTTCTCAACAGCGCCGGCCTCGAGGCGGGCAAGCGCATCGCGGTGCTCGTCCGCCTTTCG
>CALUOB010000112.1 GCA_944322175.1 uncultured Coriobacteriaceae bacterium | reverse complement strand
ATGGGCGACGCCGACGGCCTGGTCTCCGGCGCCTGCCACTCCACCGCCAACACGCTGCGCCCCGCGCTCCAGATCCTGAAGACCGCCCCGGGCACCAAGCTCGTCTCGGCCTTCATGGTCATGTGCACCCAGACGCCCGAGTTCGGTGCCGACGGCACGCTCGTCTTCGCCGACTGCGGCCTCAACATCGACCCCACCTCCGACGAGCTCTCCGAGATCGCCATCGCCTCTGCCAACTCTTTTAAGACCTTCATGGGCGACATCGAGCCCAAGGTCGCCATGCTCTCCTACTCCACCATGGGATCCGCCGGCGGCGACACCGCCAAGAAGGTCCAGGAGGCCACGACGTTTGCCAAGGAGAAGGCTCCCGAGCTCGCCGTCGACGGCGACCTGCAGCTCGACGCCGCCATTGTGCCCGAGGTCGCTCAGCTGAAGGCTCCCGAGAGCAAGGTCGCGGGTCACGCCAACGTACTCGTGTTCCCCAACCTCGAGACCGGCAACATCGGCTACAAGCTCGTCCAGCGCTTCGGTCGCGCCGAGGCCTACGGCCCCATCCTTCAGGGTATCGCCAAGCCGGTCAACGACCTCTCGCGCGGTTGCTCCGCCGGCGATATCGTTGGCGTCGTCGCCATCACCGCCGTTCAGGCCCAGATGGCCGAGTAGGCACCCCGATCACATACGATTCGCCTCGCAAAGCGGGAGCGGCACCCACGCCGCTCCCGCTTTTTTGAGCAACAGCCATATTTCTTGCGGAACCCGTTAATGCATTCCCGAGATCTAGCAGCAGTGCTTTACGCTTGCCCTAACATACGCACGTTTTTATCGAATTGTTTTGCTATGAAACCAAGTACCAAGGGTATGTAGTCTGTAACGGCGCAAGAAGCGCCAAGCGGTAACACCGTGCCATGACGGAGAAGGGAGCACGTATGAGTTTCAAGAACATCCTCGTGCCGTACGACGGCTCCGACCATGCGCGCAGCGCGCTCGAGATTGCCAAGGGGATGATCGGCGCTGACACAGATGCCACGCTTAACGTGATCAGCGTCTTGACGATACCCTCTGACCCGTTCCAGGGCGCTCCCTTGGGCTACGCGGCCATGACCGACTTCATGCTGATCGAGCCCGATTCGTTCGAGAAGACCTTCCGCCAGAACCTCGAGCACACCAAAGACGAGCTCAAAGGCAACCTCACGGGCATGCTCGAGGATCTCGACTGCCAGGTCAAGATCGACGTGATGCCCGACGTATCGCCGGTCGACGGCATCAGCGCCTATGTCAAGCAGCACAACTGCGACCTGATCATCATGGGCAGACGCGGCCTGGGCAAGGTGCGCGGCCTGCTCGGAAGCGTGAGCTTCGGCGTGCTTCGCGCGGTCGACATCCCGGTCATGACCGTGCGCTAACAAACTTCTCGGATACGGGCAGGGCGCCGTGCGACGAGTTTGAACCACGAGCAATCCCAGCCCAATATGAAACAGGGGAAAGCCCGCGACAGCGGGCCTTCCCCTTGTCAGTGCGTATGGTGCAACAAGCAACCGAACCGTTACTTATCGCCGAAACTGATGCCCATCATGCGAGCCTCGTGGATAAGGTCGCACTCAGGATCGACCATCTTGAGCTTGCCGGCGATCTTGGAGAGGGCGATGCGGCTCATCTTACCGTCGATCTGCGCGATCATGTCGCCAAACGTGCCCTCGAGAATGCACTTGCCCGCCTCGACGCCGCACTGCGTCGCGAAGATACGGTCGTAGGCGCTCGGATCGCCGCCACGCTGGGTATGGCCGGGAATCGCAACGCGAACCTCATAGTTGCCGCGCTTTGCGATCTCGTCGGCGAGCTCGTACGCAACGGAAGGAACCGTGCGCGCAGCGAGCTTCTTCTTGTACTCCTTCTTGCTGAGCGCCGCCTCCTCCTTGGTCTTAGCGCCCTCGGCAACGACCACGATGCTGAAGCGCGATCCATGGGAGTCGCGCTTGTCGATCGCGTCCATAACGTTGTCGATATCGTAAGGGATCTCAGGGATGAGAATGATGTCGGCGCCACCGGCAACGCCCGCGTACAGCGGGATCCAGCCGACCTTGTGGCCCATGATCTCGATAACGAAGACGCGGCCATGAGAGCTCGCGGTGGTGTGAATATCGTCGATGGTCTTAGTGGCGATGTCGATAGCCGACGGGAAGCCGAACGTCATCTCGGTTCCCCATGTGTCGTTGTCAATGGTCTTAGGCAGTCCAACGACGTTGAGGCCTTCCTCCGAGAGGCGGTTAGCCGTCTTGAGCGAGCCGTTGCCGCCGAGTACGCACAGGCAGTCGAGCTTGAGCTTGCGGTACGTCGACTTCATAGCCTCGACCTTGTTGAGACCGTGCTCGTCGGGCTGATCGATATACTTGAACGGAGTGCGGCTCGTACCCAGGATCGTGCCTCCTCGCGTGAGGAGACCGCGGAAGTCGCGCGGACCCATTACCTGATAGTTGCCGTACATGAGGCCGCGGTAACCGTCTTTGAACCCGTAGAACTCGACGCCGTCCTTGCAGTTGCACTCGAGCGTCTTGACGATACCGCGCATCGTAGCGTTCAGCGACTGGCAGTCGCCGCCACTGGTAAGCAGGCCAACTTTGAGCATAGCGCTCTCCCTCCACAAACAAGCCGTACATGCGCCTCTCCCGCAGGCGCCTGGAATATTGTACGCCCGGCGCATACGCGCGGAAACCCCCAAGAGCAGACGGTCGCATTTGCAACCGGAACGGTCTCAGACCACGCTTCATACGCAGGCGATCACTCGCCGGAGTCGTACCCGAAGCGACGGATCTCCTCCTGATCGCGGCGCCAATCGCGTTTGACCTGAACGTTGAGCTCCAGGTAGATCTTCTCCATGAAGAGGTGCTCGAGATCACGGCGCGCCTCGATGCCGATGCGCTTGATCATAGAGCCCTTCTTGCCGACGATAATGCCCTTTTGGCTCTCGCGTTCAACGTAGATGGTCGCACGAATGCGCACGAGCTTCTTCTCGAACTCAAGCTCGTCAACCATGACGCCAACCGCGTGCGGTACCTCCTCACGCGTATGGAGCAGGACCTTCTCGCGGATGAACTCCGAAACGAGCATCTCGTCGGTCTCATCCGACGTCATGTCCTCGGGGAACCAGCGCGGACCCTCAGGCAGATAGCGCGAGACCAACTGCTCGAACGCCTCGACGTTGAAGTTCTCAGGAGCGCTCACCACGATGAAATCGTCGAACTCGGCAAGCTCGCGAGCGGCGTCGAGCTGTGCCGTCACCTGCTCGGGCTTGGCGATATCCGCCTTGGTGATCACTAGGATCTTCTTGGCGTGAGAGGCGGCCACATGGTTGGCGACCCATTCGTCTCCCCTGCCGACCGGCTTGGTGGCGTCGACGAGCATGGCAACGACGTCGACGTCCTCGAGCTCCTTGAGCGCCGATCGATTGAGCTCGGATCCTAGGGCGTCCTTGGGCTTATGAAGGCCGGGGGTATCGACGATGACGAGCTGGCTCGTCGGAGTGTTGACCACGGCGCGCAAACGGCGACGGGTGGTCTGGGCAACCGGACTCGTAATGGCGACCTTCTCGCCAACGCAGGCGTTGAGCAGCGTAGACTTTCCGGCGTTAGGACGGCCCACGAGGGCAACGAAGCCGCTGTGAAACGGCGTCTTTTCAGAGGTGATCTCAGGCATAGCTGATCCTTTCAGTAACCAACAGAACGCGCAATGGTTCACGTTTTCAAATGCAGGTTCAGAAAACTAGATGATGCCGAGCACGCGCCCGAACACCAGGCATCCCACGACGGCGGCCGTGAACGAGAGCGTGATGACGCTCGCCGCGGCAATGTCTTTGGCACGCTTGGCAAGAGGGTGAATCTCGGGACTCGCGAGGTCAACGATGGCCTCCATCGCGGTGTTGCAGAGCTCGGCAAAAATCACCAGTCCGCAGCAAATGAAGATGATGATCCACGAAAGCAGATCGAGCCCCAGGACCACGCCGCTGCCGATGGCAAACAAGCCGACCGCAAGCATGACCTTGATGTTGCGCTCGGTCTTGACCGCTGTGACGAAGCCCTCGGCAGCGTAGCGGAAGCTCTCGATAAACGAGGGATGGTCTTTTTTCGATCCGGGAATCATGACAGCTCCTGAAGTGCGTCTTCGTTATGCGTGCAGTACAACGGGCATGCTAGTCGTGTGCGTGGTTGGTTGTAGGCCCGACCTGAACGTTGGGGCCGCAGAGCTCACGGAGAAGTTCGTCCTCGCGCGCCTCCATAACCTCCGCCTCATCGTCCTCGATATGGTCGTAGCCGAGGAGGTGGAGCGTTCCGTGCACGAGCATAAGGCGCATCTCGTCGGCCGGCGTGTTCCCAAAGCCAGGCGCCTGCGCCGCAATGACCTCAGGGGCGACGATAATGTCTCCGAGCTCCACGAGCTCCCCTTCGGGAATGCTGGGGTCGTCCGGCGCATCGCATTCAAACGAGAG
>CALUOB010000111.1 GCA_944322175.1 uncultured Coriobacteriaceae bacterium | reverse complement strand
AATCCCCAGCGCACGCGCATGAAAAGAGCCCGCCTCCCAAGGGAAAGCGGGCTCGTCAAGTCAACTGGCGGAGAGCTGGGGATTCGAACCCCAGATACCCGTTGCGGGGTATACTCGCTTAGCAGGCGAGCACCTTCGGCCTCTCGGTCAGCTCTCCGGAACAGTGCTGAATATGATAGCGCAGCCTCCCCCGCTTGCGCAAGGGGATTATTCCAACACCGTAAATCGGCATGACTGCGCGCAGCAGCGGCATGAATGTAGCCTTACTGTCAGACAACGCAATACGGACGCGCCGAACAACGGGTTCGGGTACCATAAGGACACTCTATCCGTCCCATGTACGTCAGTCGGGCGAGCGCGCCGCACAAACGCGCCGGAACACCAGCGCGCGGCACGCAGCCACGCCCCACACGCCGTCGCAAGGAGGCCCTAATGAACGAGCTCTATCCCCAGGGCAGCCCCGTTACCGAAGAGAGGATCACGTCCGTCCGCGCCCCGCGCGTCATTTCGCGCCGCAGCTACAACGCGCTGCTCGCCGGCCTCATCGTGCTCTCGTTTGCGGTGATGGGCGTCTGCTCGCACCTCACCACCACCGCCGACTTCATCCTGTTCGTCAACCGCAACGCGCTCGCCTACCTCGTGGGCACGCTCGTCGGCACCTTCGGCGGCATCATCCTCATGAACGTCGGCCGCTCCAAAGAGAGCCTCGGGCTCGCGCTTACCGGCTACGCCCTCTTTAGCCTGACCTTCGGCTTCACCACGTCGCTCGCGCTCTCGTACTACTCGCTCGAGAGCATCACCACCGCGTTCGCCGCCACCGCCGGCATCATGGTGGTCTTCGGCCTCGCCGGCATCGCGTTCCCGCGGTTCTTCGCCAAGATCCAGGGCATTCTCGTCACGTCGCTGCTCGCGATCATCGTGGTCGAGATCGTCCTCAGCCTGCTCGGCATCTCGCAGAGCATCACCGACATCGCCGTGATCCTCATCTTCTGCGGCTTCATCGGCTACGACGTCTACCGCTCGCAGGCCGACGCGCCCACGGTAAGCAACGCCATCTGGTACGGCGTGGAGCTCTATCTCGACATCATCAACGTCTTCATGCGCCTGCTCCAGCTCTTCGGCCGTCGCGAGTAAGACGCGCTTCGCAAGGGACCCTAACCACAATAACGTCCCCGACCGCAGCACAGCAAAGCCGCCCGAGGCAGCGCACGCGCCTCGGGCGGCTTTTTCTTACCTTGGCGAGAAACACCAAGAAGCACAGGGCCTTATGCCAGCGCGCAGACCTGGCTCGTGAGCTTCTTGGCCTCGCTCGGATCCTTGGGCATGCCGTCGGCGTTGAAGAACTCCGGCAGGTAGGCCTTGTGAGCCTCGCACAGCTCGTCGAAGACCTCGTTGGCCACGGCATCGGAGTCGCAGAGCTTGTTGGCCACGAGCGCCGCCACCGCGAGGTCCTTGTTGCCGGTCACGGCGGCCTCGGCGACCATGCGCTCGAAGGTCTTGATCATCTGGATCGTGCCGTTGATGCTGGGCTTGAGCTCGCCGATCGCCAGCGGCTTGGGACCGTCGGCGGTGATGACGGCGGCGCACTCGATGGCGCTGTCGGCGGGCAGGTTGCTCACGGCGCCGTTGTTGCGCACGTCCACGTACTGGATGTCGCCGCGGTCGTTGTAGATGGAGTCGATCACGCTGCACGCGGCGTCGGAGTAGTGCGCGCCGCCGCGCTCCTCGAGCTGCTTGGGCTTGACGTGCAGGTCAGCGTCCCTGTAGAGCTCGAAGAGCTCAGCCTCGACCTTTTTCACAACCTCGGCGCGCACGCCGTGCGCCTCGTAGTCGCGCTCGAGCTGCTCGAGCTCCTCGCGCGTGGAGAAGTAGTAGTTGAGGTAGCTCACCGGAATAGCGCGGAGCCCGCGGATGAGGCGGTTGGACCACGGGATGGCCATGATGTTCTTCATGGTGCCGAGCTCCTCGACCGGCAGCTCGCAGTAGCGCTCGAGCACCGCGTCGAAGCAGCTCTTGCCGTCGATAAACACGTCGGTCACGAAGAAGTGGTGGTTGAGGCCAGAAAGCTCCATGCGCACGCGGCTCGGATCGACGTCCATCCAGCGGGCGATGCCGAAGCGCATCGAGATCGGGCAGTTGCACAGGCCGATGATCTTCTCCCAGTTGGTGTAGCGCAGCACCGCCTCGGTCACGATGCCCACCGGGTTGGTGAAGTTGACGAGCCACGCGTCAGGGCAGAGCTCCTCCATGTCGCGGATGATGTCGAAGATCACCGGAATGGTGCGCAGCGCCTTGAACATGCCGCCGGCGCCGTTGGTCTCCTGGCCGATGAGGCCGTGCTTGAGGGCGATGCGCTCGTCTTTGATGCGCGCGTCGAGCAGGCCCACGCGGAACTGCGTGGTCACGAAGTCGGCACCGGCAAGCGCCTCGCGGCGGTCGAGCGTGAGGTGCACCTCCATGGGCAGGCCCGCCGCCTTGACCATGCGCTGCGCCAGGCCGCCGACGATCTTGAGCTTCTCCTCGCCCTCGGGAATGTCGACGAGCCACAGCTCGCGGACGGGCAGCTCGTCGTAGCGCTTGATGAAGCCCTCGACAAGCTCGGGGGTATAGCTCGAGCCGCCGCCGATGGTGGCGATCTTTACGGGGCGCTTGGCGCCGGCGTTGGTCTGTGCAGTCTCCATGAGTGCTCCTTCCTTTAAGCAGAAGGGCGCTACCGTCTCCGGCAGCGCCCTTCCAAAAACGTTTTCTATGCGGTTGAGGTGCGCACGCGGCGCCTGCCGTACGGCCGCGGGCCCTGGGGCCCTCAGCCGGCCGGCTTGCCATCGGCTTCTACTCGGCGACCTTGGCCTTGAGGGCGAAGAGCTCCTTGTAGGTGTCGATGAAGTTCAGGGCCATGAGCTTGCAGGTCTCGGTACCGGCCATCTGGTCCTCGGCGTGGAGGAGGATGAGCGGGGCCTCGCCGTTGCGCTCGCCGGCGGCGTCGGCCTGCAGCAGCTTCATGTGCACGTCGTGGCCGCCGTTGTAGGCCTCGTCACCCTGCTTGATAAGATCGGCCGCCTCGTCGAAGGCGCCCTCCTTAGCCTTGGCGATGGCGTTGATGTAGCAGGACTTGGCGGTGCCGACAAAGGAGATAATCTCGAAGCAGGTCATCTGGAGATCGTTCATCTCGTCCATGAGCAGCTCCTTTCTTCATGCGAACGCGAGCAGCAGCGCCTGGAGAGGCACGTCCGTCACCTTAAGGGATTGGTCAAGCTGCTGCCCGCGCTATGCGCTTGCGCGCGGGGTCTTACGTTGGGTGGCGCACGGCGAGAAGCGCCGTGCGCCCCGGCAAAGCCGGGCTCGAGCGACGTATGTTACGCCAGGGTGGCCTTGATGTCGTCGAGGATCTTGGGGGCGTTCATGCGGCCGTAGTCAACCATGGGGATGACGACGACGGGGCAACGGCCGTCGACGGCCTTCTCGAAGTCGGCCTTGGCGTAGCCGATCTGGGGCCCAAGCAGGATGATGTCGGCCTCGTTGATGTGGTCCATGGCCTCGTTCATCGGACGGGCCTCGATGACGGTGTCCTCGCCGCGAGCGGCAACCTCGTTCTGCATCTTCTGAACGAGCAGGCTCGTGGACATACCGGCGTTGCAGCAAAGCATAACGTGCATGATAGCTCCTTTCTGGCCGGGCGCACCCGGCTCTGCGGTCGGACGGCGCGTTGCCGCCCGCCTGGCTCACCTGAAGATCCTCCTACCCCGCAGGGCCGCGCGTTACACACCGCAGCCAGCATGTTTCGCCAAACGGAAACTCCGTTGGCGCGAGCGCCGCTGCCGCGGTGCCCGGGAAAGGCTCTCTGTGAGCCGACGTGCCAAAAAAGCGGGCGCGAGAAGCACGGGGCTCGGCAGGCAAGGAGCCTTGAGCTCCTCGCGCCCTGACAAGGGACCTTTAGTCGGGCGCGGCGACCGCGAGGAGGCCGCGCCCAAGGCAAGAGAGAGCGTGTTCAGCGACTACTGCTGAGACATCTCGAACTGCTTGCGCTGCGACGCCTCAGATGCCTTCATGAAGGGCAGGTAGATGATCGTGTAGAGCGCAAGCAGGAGCACCTGCAGGATAGCGGCGCGGAAGTCGCCGCCCGTGGACAGGAAGCCGGAAGCGATGATCGGCGTGGTCCACGGAACCTGGATGCAGGTCGGGGCAACAAGGCCGGCGACGGTCGCGAAGTAGGAGATCACGATGCCGAGGGCGGTGTTGAGCACGAACGGAACCATCAGCGGGATGTTGAAGACGATCGGGTAACCGTAGATAACAGGCTCGTTGATGTTGAAGATGCCGGGCAGGATGCCGAGCTTGGCGATCTCCTTGGAGGGCTGCCACTTGCCCCAGATGAACGTGGCGATGAGCAGGGCCAGCGTGCAGCCCGAGCCGCCCATCAGCGCGTAGACGTTGATGACGTTCATGTTGAGGTACAGGTCGGGACGGGCGATAACCGCGTCGATGCCGCCGTTGTTGTAAACCTCCATGGCCTCCACGAGGACGATGGTGAGGACGG
>CALUOB010000110.1 GCA_944322175.1 uncultured Coriobacteriaceae bacterium | reverse complement strand
TCGGCGTTGCAGTCGGTGCCGTCGTGGAACTTGACGCCCTCGTGCAGCTTGAAGGTGTAGGTCAGGCCGTCGTCGGAAATCTCGGGCAGCTCGGAGAGGCCGGGGACGATGTCGCAGGTCTCGGTGTCGTAGCGAAGAAGCGTGTCGTAGATGTTGCACATGATCTTCGCGGACTCGCCGTCGTCCACGTAGGCCGGGTCGAGGCCGCGCGGGTCGGCGCCCTGAGCGAACGTGATGGTGTCAGCCGTGCCGCCGGCAGCAGCGGAGCCGCCGCCCTCGCTCGCACGCTGGCTGCCGCAACCGGTCAGCGCGAACGCACTGACGGCGCCCGCAGCGCCCAGTGCCTCGACGAAGCGCCTTCTCGAAATTTCTGCCATAGCCATAGGAATTCTCCTTCCCTTTATACGGAGTACCCTTAACTCTATCTGAACCGCAACTTACCGTTTTCTAACACACGGAGGATTTACTTTAATGAATTAAAGCGTTCACCTATGCGTAACCCCGCCGTAACGCATTGGTAACATTCTCAAGGGCCATTGTGGGCAGTGATTCTCTCTTCGCGATGCCGTGCTCGTTCACCCACCCCTACTCAATGTCCCAGCTTGGGAGAGACAGCGCCCACTGAACCGGCTTGACCGCCCTTCTCCCGTTGTTTGAGCTGCGCTGCGACGCAGGCGATGAGGTGTTTGAGGCGTACTCCACCTTGCGTGCGCAACGTCTCTGCTAGGGAGAAAACGGCCCGCCGCAAGACACGACGCCCACCCGTGCCTGCGCAACGACCCGGCTTGGGAGAACAGTCGAGAACTGCCGAGCTTTTTCTGCGCAACGTCCCGGCTTGGGAGAGATTGCACGCATCGAGCTGTGAGTAACGAAACCAAGGCAGCTTCGGGGCACGGCTGCCCCCCCTGCGAAACGTCACTGCTTGGAAGAGGCGGCGCCTCTCGAACTGGCGCGGCCGTCTTTCTCCCTGCACAACGTCCCGGCTTGGGAGAAATACGGTGGAGCAAGACCCCGCCTTGGGAGAGGCGGGATCGATAAGGACAGCCGTTACCTGGGGTTTTACCAACGATCACGCCGCCTGGAAACCGGCGATCTCTCCCAAGCCGAGACGTTGTGCAAAAATGGGCCGGTTTTTCGCCTCCGGCAGGCCAGGCTCTCCCAAGCGAGGACGGTGCGCAATATTACGGGCCTTCCCTCTCCCAAGCAAGGACGATGCGCACGATTACGGGACCCCTTCTCCCAAGCAGGGCTGATGCGCAGAGATTGGGGCACCCTTCTCCCAAGCCGGGACGATTCGCGCTAGTGCGTGCCTCCCCTCTCCAAAGCCGGGACGTTGTGCAGAGCACGGACGGTTATTCTCCCAAGCAGGGACGATGTGCAGAGATCGGGGCGCACTTCTCCCAATCCGGGACGTTGCGTGCTTCTTGCGCCGCCCCCCGGCTCAACCGGGATGGGGAAACGGACGATTTCTTGAACGGGCACGTTGCGCCAGCCCGAGCCGGGTCGAAGCATATGGCTCGGACCGCGTTTCTCCCAAGACAGGACTCCGCACGCCATCGCAGCAAACGACAAACAAAGAGCGCCCGTCCAGGAAAGGACGGGCGCTCGCGCGTCAATGCAAGCTCAAGCGGCTCTGCCTTAGGCCTGCTTGGAGATAAACTCGGCGTCGTAGAAGCTCAGGGGGTTCACGGTGTAGCCCTGGACGCTCGCAGACGTGGCACCGAGCGACTTGCCGTGGCTGATGACCATCCACGGAAGGTCCTCGGCCGCGATCTCCTCGCACTGGCGGTACACCTCGTCGCGCTCCTCGCCCGCGGGCGTGGTGATGCCCTTGACGATGAGCTCGTCGTAGTCGGGGTTGGAGTAGTGCGCGATGTTCTGCGTGCCGGCGTCGGTGGCAAGCAGGTTCATGAAGTTATCGGGGTCGCCGTTGTCGGAGAGCCAGCCGGCGAGGCACACGTCGTACTTGTCGGTCTGCTGGCGCGTCTTATAGGTCGTGAGATCGTAGGCCGCGATCTCCATCTCGACGCCGACCTCGGCGAGGTAGCCCTGGATGGTCTCGGCGAGGTTCTGGCCGTTTACCACGTTGTAGTCCTGGGCGTTGGTGTAGGTGAGCATCGAAACCTTGGTGATGCCGAGCTTCTCGAAGGCCTCGCGCGCGGCATCCGGGTCGTAGGAGGGGCGCTCGATGTCCTGCGCGTAAGGCGCCATGGACTCGGGCATGCAGGAATGCGCCACCGTGGAGTAGTCGCCGTAGAGGGTCTCGACCATCTCTTCGATGTTCACGGCCTGGCAGAACGCGCGGCGCGCCTCGACATCGGCGAAAGCGCCCTCCTCGGTGTTGAACGCCATGTAGTTGAGGCTCGAGGCGTCGTCGATCACGCCGACGCAGCCGGCGCCCTCGACCTCCTCGATCATGGCCGGGTCAACGCCGTCGATGATGTCGACCTCGCCGTTGGTGAGCGCCGTGACGCGGCTCGCCGGCTCGGGGATGAAGCGGTAGACGATCTTGGAGCACTTGGGCATGTTGTCTTTGTCCCAATAGTCCTCGAAGGTCTCCATCTGCACGTTCTCGCCCTTGTCCCACGAGACGAACTTGTACGGGCCGGTGCCGCAGGGATGCTCGTTGAGGTTGTTGTCGTACTCGTCGAGCGCCGTGGGGCTCACGATCGGCGCGCCAAAGAGCATCGCGAGGTTCATCTTGAACGGCGTGGAAGCGGCGCGCATGTGCAGCACGACCTCGTAATCGCCGGTCTTCTCGACGGACTCGACGCCCGTGCCCGAATCCTCGGAGCCAAAGACGAAGGAGGCGTAGGCCATCTCGTCGGTGCGGTTGGGCTCGAGCTGACGGTCGATGGAGCGCACCACGGCGTCGGCGTTGAAGTCGGTGCCGTCGTGGAACTTAACGCCCTCACGCAGCTTGAACGTGTAGGTAAGGCCGTCCTCGGACACGCTCCAGTCCTCGGCGAGGCACGGCACAACGTCGGTGCAGTCGTCGTTGAACTTGAGCAGGCCCTCGTACATCTGGCTCATGATCGTACCGGGGTCGGAACTCGCAAGCGCCGGGTCGAGGCCGAGCGACTCGGTGCGCACGCCGTAGGTGAGCGTCGCTGCGCCAGCAGAGCCGCCCTCGGCAGAGCCGACCTCGCTCGCGCGCTGGCTGCCGCAGCCCGCAAGGCCCATAACGCCGAGCGCCGCCGCGCTGCCCGCCGCGCCGATAAAGCCGCGACGCGAAAGATCAAGGTTGCGTGCCATGATGCGTCCTTTCGCCTGGGGCGAACGCGATGCCGCAGCTAGCTGCGCCCGCGCCCGCATGCAGATTGTCCTGATATACGCAGAACTGTATCAAAACTGAAGGGCACAGGTGGAGGCAACTACCCTGGACGTAACGTTTGGGTAACCCGAACGGCAGCCAAACGCGCCGCGGGGCGCCCCGCCATACGGCAGAGCGCCCCGCTCACATATATAGAAAAGCACGTCGCAACACACGCTGGCGCAAGGGCCCCGCCTCTTCTTCGGGCGGCACCCGTCCTTCTCCCCTTACGCGAGGTTCTCGCGGAGAAGCTCGTTGAAGCGCTTGGGGTTGCCCTTGCCGCGGCTCGCCTTCATGCACTGGCCCACCAGATAACCGATGACCTTCTGGTTGCCGTCGCGGTACTGCTGCGCCTGGTCAGGGCAGTTGACGATGACCTGCTCGACAATCGGCAGGAGCGCGCCGTCGTCCGACACCTGGCGCATGCCGCGCTCGTCGACGATCTTGGCAGGGTCGTCGCCGGTCTCGGCCATGATCCCAAAGACCTCGTGCGCCTGGTTGGAGCTGATGGCATCCTCGGCGAGAAGCGCCGCGAGCGAGGCAATCTGCGCGGGCGCGATGCCCGAGGTGGCGATGGTCACCTCAGCACCGGCTGCGTTGAGGTAACCCGTGAGCTCGTTCAGGATGAGGTTCGCCACGGTACGGGCGCGCTTCTCGGCCGCCGCGGCCTTGCCGCCCTTGGCCGCCGCGTCGCTCGCCGCCATGGCCTCCTCGAAGAAGCGGGCCACATCCGGATCGCCGGCGAGCTGAGCGGCGTCGGCCGCGCGCAGCGAGAAGGACGCCTCGTAGCGGGCGCGCTTCTCGTCGGGAAGCTCGGGAATCTCGGAGCGGCAGTGCTCGATGAAGTCGTCGGTGAGATCGAAGGGCGCGAGGTCCGGGTCCGGGAAGAGACGGTAGTCGTCGGCGGTCTCTTTGACGCGCATGACCACGGTGCGCTTGCGCGAGGGCTCCCAATGGCGCGTCTCCTGGTAGACGATGCCGCCCTCCTCGAGCACCTCGGCCTGGCGGCGGATCTCGTACTCAAGGCCGTCGTGAAGCGCCTTGAAGGAGTTGAGGTTCTTGAGCTCGGTCTTGGTGCCGAGGCGGGTCTCGCCGCGGCGGCGCAGGCTCACGTTGCCGTCGCAGCGCATGGAGCCCTTCTCCATGGAGCAGTCCGAGATGCCGAGCGTGAGGAAGATGCGGCGGAGCTTCTCCATGAAGAGGCGCGCCTCCTCGGGCGTGCGCAGGTCGGGCTCGGT
>CALUOB010000109.1 GCA_944322175.1 uncultured Coriobacteriaceae bacterium | reverse complement strand
GCTATCGTCGACGTGCTGCTGCACCGCAAGGACGACCTCAAGCTCGATGAGGTCGCGCTCTACGACAACGACGCCGCGCGCGCCGCTCGCACCGGCGAGTACTGCAAGCTGTATGCAAAGGAGAACTACCCCGAGATTCGCGTGGGCTACACCACGGATATCGAGGAGGCCTTCACCGGCGCCAACTTCCTCTTTGTCCAGATTCGTCCGGGCCTTAACAAGCAGCGTGAGACCGACGAGAAGATCTGCCTCAAGCATGGCGTGCTCGGCCAGGAGACCTGCGGTTTGGGTGGCATGTCCTTTGCCCTGCGCTGCATCCCCGCGATTCTTGAGATCGTCGGCAAGGCGCAGGAGATTTGCCCGGATGCCTGGATTCTCAACTACTCCAACCCCGAGGCAATGATCTCTGAGGCGATCTATCGCACCTACCCGAACGCCAAGGCGCTCTGCATCTGCGACATGCCCATCTCGCAGGAGGAGACCATCGCCGAGTTCATGGGCAAGCCGCTTGAGGAGCTCAACTTCAAGTACTTCGGCCTTAATCACTTTGGCTGGTTCACCCACATCTATGACACGAAGGGCAACGACCTGATGCCGGCGCTCCGCGACCGCATCATGGCGGACGAGAGCCTGCATATGGTCAACCAGGAGAATGCCTCCAAGGGCGACACCTACTGGGCCGAGATGTACGACCACGTGCTCGAGGGCTTCCGTGCCTATCCGGAGTACCTGCCGCTGTGCTATATCGCCTACTACTACTTCACCAAGGAGATCGTAGAGGGCATGGATCCCAACTATACGCGCGGCAGCTATGTGCTCGACGTGCGTGAGAAGGTCGTCTTTGACGAGTGCGACCGCTGCCTCGAGGCGGGCACGACGGCCGACAGCTCGATTCACGGCGGTGTGCACGGCAACTATATCGTCGACATCGCCAACGCGATCATCAACAACACGCATGAGCGCTTTGTAGTGAACGTCATGAACAAGGGTGCTATCGGCAACTTCAACCATGACGCGGTTGTTGAGGTGCCGGTGTATGTGGACGCCGCGGGCATCGAGCCTGTCGCGGTTGGCTACATCCCGCAGTTCCACAAGTCGCTTATGGAGGCCCAGAAGGGCTACGAGAAGCTTGCCGTTGAGGCTGCGCTCGAGGGTTCGTACCAGAAAGCCATTCAGGCGGTGCTCCTCAACCGCACCATCCCCTCGTACGAGGTTGGCAAGGCGGTGCTTGACGAGCTCATGGAGGCCAACCGTCAGTGGTGGCCAGAGCTCAAGTAAGCATCACGCCGCCCGGGTGACTGGACCTGTGGATTTGGTCTGGATGCGCTCGGCAAGACCCTGCTGAAACGGCACGGGTTGGGTAACAATATATGCAACACAAAAAGGCGAGGCGCCCTGCGTGCCTCGTCTTTTTTGAAGCGCAGCCCTAATGGCGGCGCGATGTATGTAAAGGGGGCGCCAAGCCCCACCCAAGAAGAAAGGCGGCAGCTCGACATGGCCAAGCGTACCGTACGCAAGAACGCCCGTCCGACCGTGAAGGCGGTTGAGCGCAAGGCGCTTGCGGCGGAGCTGCCGGTCGGGGGCGTCACAGCGCCCGCGTCGCTCATCACGCCCGCGCAGCGCCGTCGCCTCGAGCGCCGCAGCACGTTTGAGCGCATCACCGGAAACGGCACCATCTCGGCCCTCGTTATGATTGTTGCCGCTGTTGCGGCGGTCATCTGCGCCAACACGCCCGCCTTTGACGCCGTGCACGCGTTTTTGCAGGAGCCGGTTGCCATCACGTTTGGCCCGTGGAGCTTCTCGCTATCGGTAGAGCTTTTTGTGAACGACTTTCTGATGGCGATCTTCTTCTTGCTCGTGGGCATCGAGCTCAAGTACGAGATGACGGTGGGCGAGCTCCGTCGCCCGCGCCAGGCGCTTCTGCCCATGCTCGCCGCGGTGGGCGGCGTGGTCGTGCCCGCGTGCATCTACGGTTTTATCAATCGGGGCGGCGCGGTCTACGGTTGGGCTATCCCCATGGCGACCGATATCGCTTTTGCCCTCGGCGTGCTCTCGCTTCTGGGCAGCCGCGTGCCGCCGGCGCTCAAGGTCTTCTTCTCGACGCTCGCCATCGCCGACGACCTTCTTGCCATCGCGGCAATCGCTCTGTTCTACGGTCACGCGCCGCATCTGGGCTGGCTCGCTGCCGCCGCGGTGGTGACAGGGCTTCTCGTTCTGCTCAACGTGCGACGCCACTTCCGCCTGGCGCCCTATCTGGCGCTCGGCCTGGTGCTGTGGTTCTGCCTGTTCCAGTCGGGCATTCACGCCACGCTCGCCGGCGTGATCTTGGCATTTACCATTCCCGCCCGTTCCGACATCGTTGCCTCCGAGCTCGTCGGCTGGCTGGGCGCCAAGCTCCCCGAGCTCGAGGACCGCTTTGACGACGAGGCGCACATCCTTGGCCAGCACGACTTCACCCACGCGGCCCGCGGGGTGGAGCGCGTCGTGCACCGGGTGACGCCGCCCCTGCAGCGTCTTGAGCACTATATCGCCACACCGGTGAACTTCCTCATCCTGCCCATTTTTGCTTTTGTGAACGCGCAGGTCCGCCTCGTGGGGGTCGACCCGCTCTCGCTCGTGTTCGATCCCGTTGCAATTGGCGTGTATGCGGGCATGCTGCTCGGCAAGCCGCTCGGCATCGCGGGCATGACGTTTCTTCTGGTTAAGACCCATGTGGCGGACCTTCCCACGGGCGTGGGGATGCGCCACATCGTGGGCGTGGGCATTCTGGGCGGTATTGGCTTTACCATGTCGATTCTTATCGCCGGTCTTGCCTTCACACAGATTCCCGCCGAGCTTCTGGCTGCTAAGACGGCCATTCTTGCCGGCTCGGTCTCGGCCGCGCTCATCGGGCTTGCCTACATGCACTTCGCGTGTCGCAAGCGTGTGGCGTAATCCCGTAGCGTAGTTCCACCCGGCTTTTGCAGCGCTTGTCTTCACAAAACCACGTTTACCAGCGAAACAGGGCCAAGATGCGCTGGTAAACGTGGTTTCTTTGAAGGCGTTTCCTCTGGGTCGCCTTACTCCACCGTTCCGTACGTGGCGCCCCAGCCGTGCGCGGCGAGCGCCGAGTTTAGCTGGTCGCAGAGGCGCTGGCGGCTGTAGCGGCCGGGAGGCAGGAGGTTTACGACCTCGATGAGGTCGGCGTCGAGGTCCACAAGCTCGGCCTGCACGATCACGTCGAGGCGCTCAACGGCATCGCGGCCGGTAAAGAGGCTGTCCACGAGGCGCTGGAGGTCGCCAAACGACTCGGCTTGAAAGTTCTGGAACTGCATGATGGTGCTCCCTGCGAATCGGATGGGGGGTAGCTAGGGCGGCGGTCAGGCCGGGCGGTTAGGCGGCAGCGCCCGGCTCGGAAACGGTGAAGGCGTACGTTGCCTCGCCGTCGGCAAACTCTGCCGTGAGCACGTAGCGCCAGCCGGGTTCGATCGTGAGTGATGCGGCGCCGTCCGCGGTGGAGACGGCGACCTCCTCGCTGGGCTGGTTCTCTTCAAGCGCCGTGTAGCCGCCGGACGCCTCGGCCGCACGCGCGAGGTCGCTCTCGTTCCAGCGCACCGCGCGCACCGCCGTCGCCGGGGTATCAAGCTCGATGGTTGCCTCGAGCGCGTGGGGAATCCGCGCATCCGCAAGAGCGTCCGGCGCAAGTGCGACAGCAGGCGCGGGACGCTCGCCCGTCGCGTCCTCGCCGTCCTGCCACGTGGAGCTAACAAGCGTGAGCGCGACCGTTACCGCAGCGTCATCGGTGCGGTAGGAGAGGGCGGCGTAGGGCGGTTCGGCCGGGTCCTTGGTAGGGCGCACCTGCGCCACGAGCTCATTGTAGGGATCGGCGTCAGCAGCAGAGCCGGTCTTTAGCACCTCGACCTCAGAGATGCCGGGGTACTGCGCGGGGTAGCTCTCGAGCATGATGCCGTTGCCAACCACGCGCACCAGGTTGCCGCGCGCAAGGTCGGACGCAGAAATCTCCTCGCCGTCCGCGCCCACAATGCGCGCCTGCGCGAGGTCGCCGGGCGTATAGGGGGTCTCCGTCTCGGTATCAACAAACAGAAGGCCGGCCTCATCGGAGGCGATGACGAGGGCCTCGCTCTCAAACATGGCGTCCTCCTCGCTGATGTTGCGGGTTGCGGCGGCACTGGCGGCGCTGCTCCCCGAAGCGGCCGGCGCCGGTGCCGAGCAGCCGGTTGTGCCCATAAGGCATGCGAGGGCGAGCATGGCGCCGATGCGCGTGAGGCTGGGTCGGAAGGGGAAGGGCCTGCCCATGAGGCCGCCCAGACGCTCGTACTCGGCGATCAGCCCCCTGGCGACCTCATCTATCTCGAGAAGCCTCGCGTGGTCGCTCTCGAGTGCGCGGTACCTCTCTGCGGTGAGATCGCTGATGAGGGCTCTCACCCTTACGTAGTCCCGCGGGAAGAACCCGATCCTGACCATGCCCGGGTGCCGCTCGTCGTCCACCTGGAGCCATTTGGCCATCAGGTCCCTTGCGCGGCGAGCGAGGGACGCGTCGTCACCCGACGCCCCTTCGAGCACCCAGAGCTGGAGCTCCAGCTCCTCGACCTCAACCCAG